>DWXI01000189.1 GCA_019119265.1 Candidatus Mediterraneibacter intestinigallinarum
GCATGCCGGAGATGGACGGGCTGGAATTGAGCCGGTGTTTAAAAAGCACAGACAGCGAAGTTGATATTGTGATCATCACCGGATTCCGGGAGTTTGAGTATGCCCGGCAGGCCATTAGCATAGGAGTAGAGGAATTTCTGCTGAAACCGATCGATCAGGTGGAAGTAGAAAAATTGCTTCTTAAAATCAAAAATGAGATTATAAAGAAAAAGTCTGACAGAGAGATCCTCAATGAAAGTATTCCCCTCCTGGCAGAAGATTATGTCAGAAAACTCCTTATGGGAGACACGACGCAACAGACAGAGGAAAAGCTTCTGCAATACTGGGGAGATGTGAAAGAAAGCAATGGCATACAGGTATGTATTATAAAATATACGGGAAATGTGCTTACACAGAAAGGGTATCAGCAGAGCATGCAGTTGTTTCGACGCATGTTCGGCGATTTTCACCATACACGTATCTATGAAAACGAAGCGGTTATTATATGTCCGGAACAGGAAGAAAGTGTTTATAAAGAGTTTGAGCGGCGAATGCGGACGATGTCGGACGGATATTCTGTAATGATGGCGGTCAGCAATGTATACGGTAGTCTGAAAGAAGCGGGAAAAGCTTATCAGGAAAGCCGGAAAGTGATATTGGGAAGTCTGAGGAATATGCGCCCGGTGGTATTTTACAGAGATTATGAAAAAATGGAACAGAATGTGGAACAGCTTTATTCAAAAAATTTTGACGAGTATGCTCTCGCGGTCAGAAACGGGCAGTTTGAAGATGCGGTGGACTTTATAGACGCCTGGCTGGGAGAATATATCAAAAATGATATTGCACCGGTCGCCCAACTGAGAAATGTAGGAGTCATCCTGCTTTATAATACAGAAAAAGGGTTAAATGAATGGGGAAAAAGTATTTCAGATATTATGGGCGGAGATGTTTATAAAAATATCGTGGAAATCGAAAGCCTGAAAGAATTTTGTACCCGTATGAACGAGATCCTGACAAAAGTTACAGACTATGTAACAATGTTGAAATCAAATACGGTAAGCAGCACTGTTCAGAAGTGCAGAAGGTATATTCTGGAGCATATGGATACGCCGGGGCTTTCTTTGAAACATGTTGCGGATACTTTATATTTGAATGAAAGTTATCTGAGCAGGATTTTTAAGCAAGCGACAGGAGAAAGCGTAAATCGCTTCCTGATGCGGTGCAGAATAGAGAAGAGCATGGAACTTTTGAACGCGACTTCGTTGAAAGCATACGAAGTGGGGGAGAAGGTAGGAATGCCGGACGCTCATTATTTCGGACTGGCCTTCAAAAAATATACGGGAAAGACAATTAATGAATTTAGAAATTTAAGCAGAAGTCAAAATCATGACATTTAGAGTGGAAGCAGTGAATTGAGAATACGCAGACCGCACGCTATTATGTAATCACAGAAAAACAACAGAGGAGGATAAAGAACTATGAAAAAAAGGATTCTGGCCGTTCTTTTAAGCGCGGCGATGTGTGTGGGCCTGCTTGCGGGCTGTGGAACAGGGAACAAAGACACGGCGGACGATGGACAGATCACGCTGGACGTATGGGATATCTGGACAGACCCGAGCAGTTCTCTGACGAAAGCCTTTGAAACTGCAGTGGCAGAATATGAGGAAGAGCATCCGGATATCAATATTGAACTTCATGGTCTGGACAGTGATGCCTACAAGACGAAAATGTCTACGGAATTTGCAGGAAAAGCAGACGGGATTGATGTTTTCTATTACTGGGCACCGGGGATGATCAAGAAACTTATCGACGCAGATAAGGTTCTTCCGATTGACGAATACGTTACAGATGATCAGCTTGCGAGAGTAAAAGAGGGAAGCACACAGTCTTTCGAGTTTGACGGGAAACTGTACGGACTTCCGATTGACAGTTATATGGTGATCCTGTTTTGTAATCAGGAATTGTTTGACGAGGCCGGAGCCAAGATACCGACTACATATGATGAACTTCTGGACGCAGCCAAAAAACTCCAGAAGCTGGACGGCGTTACGCCGCTGGCACTTGGAGCAAAAGACGGATGGCTGGCAGGTTTCCTTTATGAATCCCTGGCGATGAGAGAAGTTGGAGCAGAGAAAGTCAATCAGGTCCTGCTCGGGAAAGAAGCATTCGACGATGAGGGATTTGTCTCAGCGGCGGAGAAGATGAATGAATTATATACGGCAGGAGTACTTGGAGAAAGTCCGCTGGAAGACGGAGAAGCAGAAGCTAACGCAAAGTTCCTTGGAGGAAGGGCGGCCATGCGTCTGACTGGAAGCTGGTTTGCGAGCGATATTGATTCATCGGAGGATAGCAACGTAAAAGATCATATTGCTGTTACTACGTTCCCGCTTACTAAGGAGGATGGAGCCGTGACAGATTACGGCGGAGGTTCCAATAGTTCGTTTTTTGTAAATAAATCAACTGATCATCCGAAGGAAGCAGCTGAGTTTGCAGCTTACATCTGTGAAGCCATGGGAAGTCAGGCCCTTGAACTTGGTTCAGGATTTACAGCATGGAATGTGGAGACGGACGAGAGCAAGATCAGCCCTACTTTTGTAAAAATGATGGATCTCTTTGAAAATGTGGAAACAGGAGTGCTTGCATGGGATACGATACTTGATTCTAATCCTGCAGCGATACATCAGGAAGCGTGTCAGACTCTTCTGGCAGATCCGGCTGATGTAGACGGTTTCATTGCGGAACATCAGGATGTAATAGGAAAACAGTAAAGCAGGGAAAAGTCATACCACAGTATGCGGGAGAGATGTCATGGCATCTTTCCCGCATAGAGGAGAAATATCATGCAGAAGTTATATAGTAATAAATTGTATATTGCGGTTTTTGTACTTCCCGCTTTTCTGGCATTTGTATGTATCGGAATCATCCCGCTTTTTATAACGGGGTACTACGGACTGTTTGATTATGATGGAATAGGTGAAAAAACATTTCTGGGACTGCAGAATTATATCAATTTGTTTACAAACGACCCGGAATTTATAAAAGCAATACTGAACTCTTTTATTCTTGCTGCAGCATCCCTTTTTATTCAGCTTCCCCTTTCTTTTATCCTGGCGGTAATACTCTCAAAAGGGGTAAAAGGAGAAGGTTTTTTCCGAACGATTTATTTTGTGCCGGTTGTCATATCCAGTATGGTTATAGGTCAGCTTTTCATAAGGATTTTTAACAGTGAAGGTCTTTTTAACGGGATTCTGGGGCTGGTTGGCATTCATACGACGCAGGCGTGGCTGGCAGATACATCGACAGCCTTTTTTGCGACAGTAGTTCCCGCTGTATGGCAGAGCATCGGCTACCATATGCTGATTATGTACGCAGGAATAAAAAATATATCTCCGGACTACTATGAGGCCGCCAGAATAGACGGAGCAACCGGTCTGAAGGCGACCATGAAGATTACACTCCCTCTGCTTGCACCGGTGATCAAAATGTGCGTGACATTTGCTCTTGTAGGATCACTTCGCGCATTTGATCTGATCTATGTTATGACAGGAGGAGGACCAAATCACGCAAGTGAAGTTCCGGCAACATTGATGTACAGTAACCTTTTTACGAAGGGAATATACGGATACGGAAGTGCGCAGGCATTTTTCATTGTGTTTGAATGTCTTCTGTTCAGCCTGATCATAAACCGTATTTTTAAACGGGCAGAAGATAATGCGTCTATGATATGAGGTGACAGGAATGAAAAAAGAGTTAAATACGATAAAATCGACAGGAAAGATGATAATTCTGATCCTGGTCGCGGTGGTCCAGTTATTCCCCTTTTTCTGGCTCATTCTGTTTTCGTTGAAAAGTAATACGGAAATTTTTGACCCGGAAAAAATCCTGAGCCTTCCAGAAGTGTGGCATTTTGAAAATTACAGTATGGCATTGCAGGGCGGGAGCATCGTACGCTACTTTTTCAATTCTGTTCTGTATTCGGTAGTCACGGTCGTGGCTTCCGGACTCCTTGCTGCGATGGCTGCCTACGGACTTACCAGAATGGAGTGGAAACTGAAAGGAGTCGTGGCTGCAATATTCACTCTTGGAATTATGATGCCTGTTCAGGCAACGCTTTTGCCGTTATTCCAGGTGTTAGATGCAACTGGGCTGCGCAACGGGTATCTTGGACTGATGATCCCTTACATTGTATTTGCGATACCTATGAGTATTATGGTGCTCAGTAGTTTTTACCGTTCTGTTCCAAGGGAGCTGGAAGAAGCCGCATGCATTGACGGATGCGGAATATTTAGGACCTTTTTCAGCATTATACTGCCTATAATAAGGCCGGCTCTTGCTACAGCTTCTATATTTGCATTTATGAATACCTGGAACGAACTGTTGTTTGCGAATACATTTGTTGACGATGAGGCTTATCGGACGCTCCCGGTGGGAATTATGACTTTTGTCGGAGAACACTCCACTAACTGGGGGCTTATCGGAGCCGGGCTTGTTATTGCAACGATCCCGATTGTAATTATCTATTTTATTCTCAGCAGGCAGATACAGACGAGTATGACGGTGGGGGCTGTAAAAGGCTGACAAGAAAAGAAAGTGTCGCACTGATTTGAATAATTGTTACTTTTTAGATTTTCTGAATATTGTTAAATAATGTGTTGGGGCGATGATCATATCGCCCCATTTTTGTTGAAGAAAGAAATATCAGTCGGATATACATAGCTGTCGCCAATCTCTTTTAAGAGAACGACATTCAGATTCCCGTTCAGGTTTTTCTTATCAAGAGAGATCGCTTTTGTCAGATCAATAACGGGCAGTCCGCAAGAGGACGGCAGTCCGTATATATCGAGAGCTTTCTTTATCTGATCCGCGCACCCGGAGCCGGTAAGACCTTTCTCCTCCGCCATCAGGGTGATCTGATACATGCCGATTCCCACGGCTTCTCCGTGGCTTTCCCTCTTATAGTTATAATACTGTTCGATTGTATGCGCCAGTGTATGTCCGAAGTTTAAGAGCATGCGCTCGCCGGTATCAAACTGGTCTGCTTCTACTACAATTCTTTTAATGTCGACACAGCGGGCAATGATTTCCGGCAGCTCGGGCTTCAAGTCTTCAAAAGAACTGTGTGCACAGAGTCTGTCAAAAAGGGCGCTGTCTTTGATACAGCCGTATTTGATGACTTCGCCCATCCCGTCCTTTATGAAATGTTCCGGAAGGGTATTAAGAACATCCGGATCGATGAGCACCATCTTCGGCTGGTAAAATGCCCCGACAAGATTTTTGCCCTGCGGCAGATCCACCGCTACCTTGCCGCCCACAGAAGAATCCACCTGGGCGAGCAGGGAAGTTGGAATCTGTACCAGCTTAATGCCCCGCAGATAACTTGCGGCGGCAAATCCTGCAAGATCACCGATCACACCGCCGCCAAGCGCGATGACAAGGTCGCTCCTCGTGAGCTTTGCGTCCAGCATGGCGGTATAAATTTTCGGTAAAGACTGAAAACTTTTAGTAGGCTCACCGTGCGGGAGTACAAGAGAGAAGCATTCATAATTCTTAAGAGAATCTATGATCTTCTGTCCATACAGCGGAAATACGCGGTCGTCGGAGACGACCATAATCTTCTGACCGCTGAAGATTTGGGAAATATGTTCGCCGCTTCTTTTGATAATACCGTTTTCAATAAAAATGGGATATGAATTTTCATCTAAATTAACTGTTAATTTCATGAGTTTTTACTCCTGTAGATACAATCGATTTAAAGGGGAACAGGTTCGTTTTGCTTCGGGGACGTAGTTAAACTCAGTTTAACTACGTCCCCGAAGCAATTAAAGAATTTTTCCGACGACTTCTGCAATTTGTTTCACCTGTTGAAGCAGTCCGTCGTATTTCTCCGGTTTCAGTGATTGTGCTCCGTCGCAGAACGCACATTCCGGATTGTTATGTACTTCAATCATGAGTCCGTCTGCTCCTGCAGCTATGGCAGCCTTTGCCATCGGCTCGACAAGCCACCATTTTCCGCCGGCGTGGCTTGGATCTACTACGACCGGTAAATGGGTTTTCTTACGGAGCACCGGAATGCTCTGAAGATCGAGGGTGTTGCGCGTATATGATTCGAAAGTGCGGATGCCTCTTTCGCAGAGTATAACGTTCTCATTTCCGGAAGCCATGATATATTCAGCAGACATGATCCACTCTTCATAAGTCGCGTTCAGTCCGCGTTTTAAGAGAATCGGACGGTCGAGCTGGCCAAGTTGCTTGAGCAGGTCAAAGTTTTGCATATTGCGCGCTCCGATCTGTATCAGATCTACTTTTTCATTAAAAATATCTAGATACTGCGGAGACATCAGTTCGGTAACGATGGGAAGTCCTACCTCCTCTCTGACCGCACAGAGAATATCGAGACCTTCAAGGCCAAGACCCTGGAAGGCGTACGGACTGGTTCTCGGTTTGAATGCACCTCCGCGGAGCACATTGGCTCCGGAGGCTTTTACAGCCTTAGCTACCTCCAGGACCTGTTCGAAAGATTCTACGGAGCACGGACCAGCGATCAGTCCGAGGTGTCCTCCTCCGAATTTCACTCCCGAGACATCGACTACAGAGTCCTCAGGGTGAAATGCACGGTTTGCCAGTTTGTACGGCTCCTGCACATGCATAACTTTATCAACAGAACTGTCTACTTCAAAGAGTCGGGGATCGATCAGCGTGGTATCACCGATACACCCGATGATCGTCATCTCGGTACCGCGTACTACGTGGGTATCAAGACCTCTGTTTTTTACCAGATTTTCAACGCGCGTAATATTTTCTTCTGATGTATGTGGCTTTAATACGATAATCATTCTTGATTTTCCTCCGGTTTTATTTATAATAGAGAGGTATTTTTGATAAGCTGTTTTTTTACACAACTTCACACTGTAAAATTTTAGCTGTTTAAAGTGTGAAAACAATAGTATCATAAATCATACAAATGGGAATGTCAACAGTTTTATATATAGAAAGGAAATAAGTTTATATGAAGATCATAAGACAGATCGGGATTATTTTTACTGTGTGCTGGCTGAGCATTCTGGTGGAAAAGGTACTGCCGTTTGCTTTTCCTGCCAGCGTGATCGGTATGATCCTTTTGTTTATCTGCCTGCTCACAGGTGTGCTGAAGATTGAACACATCCAAGAGAAGGCGGATTTCCTCCTGGAGAATATGGCGTTTTTCTTTGTGCCTGCGGGAGTGAGTATTATTAATTATTTTGATGTGCTTGAGAGTACATGGATACAACTCGTCGTTATCTGTGTTATCTCTACGGTGGTCACATTTGCGGTGACGGCATGGAGTGTGAAACTGACCGTCCGGTTGTTGGGCCGTTTAAGGGAAAGGAGGGCGGAGAAATGAACGGGATATTTGCATCGCCTTATTTCGGGATCGGCTTAAGTGTGATTGCCTTTGGCATTGGTGTAAAGCTGAACCAGAAGTTTAAAACGCCGTTCTGTAATCCTCTGATCATTGCGATTGTGCTGGTGTCCGCTGTATTGCTTATTTTCAAGATACCTTATGAGGATTATAATAAAGGCGGCGAGATCATCAATATGTTCCTGGCGCCTGCCACCGCATGTCTGGCGGTCGCGGTTTATACAAAACTTCAGATCCTGAAACAGTACTGGCTGCCGATCCTTGTCGGGTGCGCCGCCGGTTCCGCAGCATCTATGGGCAGCGTGTATTTGCTGTGCAGGCTTTTCGGATTAGAAAAAAACCTGACCGTTTCTTTGCTGCCGAAATCTGTGACCACGCCGATAGCGGTCAGTATTGCAGAACCGGCGGGCGGCATGGTGCCGATCACAGTTGTGGCTGTGATATTTACGGGGATCCTTGGCGGAATCTTTGCACCGCTTCTCATCCGGCTGTTCCGTGTGGCAGATCCGGTTGCGGCGGGCCTTGCCATCGGGGCCTCAAGTCACGCGGTGGGAACTTCCAAGGCGATTGAACTGGGCGAGATAGAAGGTGCGATGAGCGGACTTGCTATCGGGATCTGCGGGATCATCACTGTATTGTTTTCGATGCTGGTGCTGTGACAGAATTTATTGCAGGCTGCTTTGAGCGGATTTGGATATAAGGAGTGGGAGAAAATGAAAAAAGATACGTCGCATACGTTGAAGCGGGCACAGAGATTTCCCGTTATCCTGATCGGAGAGGGACTGCTGGTAGGCGCTGTCTCAGGGCTGATCGTGATGCTCTACCGGATCGCCCTTACTTTTGCAGGACAATGGCTCAATAAGATACTGGAATACATAAACGGCCATCCGATTCGGATCCTCGGATGGTTTGCGGCGCTGCTCCTGCTGGCGGTGCTGGTCGGTCGGCTGGTGAAATGGGAGCCGATGATCTCGGGCAGTGGTATCCCGCAGGTAGAGGGTGAAGTGCTGGGAAAGCTCAGCCAGAACTGGAAACGGGTCCTCCCGGCCAAATTTGCCGGCGGATTTCTCTGTCTGCTGGGCGGTCTTTCCCTCGGAAGAGAAGGCCCGTCCATCCAGCTGGGAGCTATGGGCGGACAGGGAGTTTCCCGTTTTTTTGACCGTGGAAAGACAGAGGAGAGATATCTTATGACCTGCGGGGCGAGTGCGGGGCTGGCAGCGGCGTTCCATGCGCCCCTGGCAGGTGTGATGTTTGCACTTGAGGAGATTCACAAAGGATTTTCCGTCAGCCTGCTTATTTCCGTGATGACGGCTTCTGTGACGGCGGATTATATCTGCTCCCATATTATGGGGATCGACCCGGTCTTTCAGTTTGAACTGGAACATGTGCTGCCTCAGAATTATTACTGGATGCTGCTCGTCCTTGGGGTGATCCTCGGACTTCTTGGTGCATTCTACAATAAGGTTATGTTAAAGGCACAGGAACTATATAAAAAACCGAAATTTTTAAATGAAACCACGAGACTTGTGATCGCCTTTCTGGCAGCAGGCGTACTGGGACTTCTGATGCCTTCTGTACTGGGGAGCGGCGGCGGCCTGATCGTATCGCTCACAGACGGAGAGATGGTACTGAGGCTTGTTATTTTGACATTTGTGGTGAAATTTTTGTTTTCCGCTGTCAGTTTCGGCTCCGGTGCTCCGGGCGGAATCTTTTTTCCGCTTCTTATCCTTGGCGCGCTGATCGGAGGCGCTTTTGCCATGACCGGAGTAGAGCTGTTCGGACTGGACCCGGTATATATCAATAATTTCGTATTGCTTGCCATGGCAGGATTTTTTACCGCGATCGTCAGAGCACCGGTCACCGGTATCATCCTGCTCTTTGAAATGTCCGGCTCTGTGAGTCAGATGCTTTCTCTTGCGGTCGTTTCGGTCGTTGCTTATATTACAGCCACTCTGTTAAAATCGGAACCGATCTATGAGAGCCTGTTAAACCGCCTGCTGGACGGACAGAAAAAGAAAAGTGAGTCAGGTGAAAACAGCAGGAGACAAGGAGCTGGAGCGGGCAGACAGAAAGTCTTAAGCGAGTTTGTTATCATGAGCGGTTCAGTTCTTGAAGACCGCACGGTCATGGAAATCCACTGGCCGAACAACTGCCTGCTTGTGGCTCTTGAGAGGAACGGAAAAGAGATGATCCCCCGCGGTAAGACAAGGCTTATGGCGGGCGACCGGCTGACGGTGATGACAGATGAGCGGGATGCAGGATATATACATGACAAATTGGAAAACTTATGTTATACTTCATTTTAGCAGACAAAACAAAGGAGTTTACTATAATGAAAAGAGTATTACTTAAGCTGAGCGGGGAGGCCCTCGCAGGAGATAAAAAGACAGGTTTTGACGAGGCAACCTGCATCGGCGTTGCCAATCAGGTAAAGAAGCTTGTTGACGATGGCATTCAGGTGGCGATCGTGACAGGCGGCGGTAATTTCTGGAGAGGACGCACGAGCGAGACGATCGACCGTACAAAGGCAGATCAGATCGGGATGCTCGCAACGGTGATGAACTGTATCTACGTATCAGATATTTTCAGACATGTAGGTATGAAGACAGCGGTGTTTACACCGTTTGTGTGCGGCTCTTTTACATCCCTGTTCTCAAAAGATGCGGCAGTGGAGGCTCTGAATGAAGGCAAGGTGATCTTCTTTGCAGGCGGCACAGGGCACCCGTACTTTTCAACAGACACAGGGGCAGTCTTACGTGCGATTGAGATCGAGGCGGATGCAATGCTCCTTGCAAAAGCGATCGACGGAATCTATGACAGTGATCCGAAGGTGAATCCGAATGCAGTCAAGTACGATGAGGTATCCATCCAGGAAGTGATCGATAAGAAACTGGCAGCAGTGGACCTTACAGCGTCGATCCTCTGTCTTGAAAACAAGATGCCGATGCTCGTGTTCGGGCTTAATGAAGAAAACAGCATCGTGGAAACGATGAGCGGTAATTTTACCGGAACAAAAGTAACAGTGTAGGAGGATTTCACTATGAATGAGAAAGTGGCTGTGTATGACACAAAGATGACAAAGACGATCAACAACCTTGACAGCGAGCTGGCTACGATCCGTGCAGGACGCGCGAATCCACATGTGCTGGACAAGCTGGCTGTCGACTATTATGGAGCGCCGACTCCGATCCAGCAGGTGGCGAATGTGTCTGTTCCTGAGGCGAGGATGATTCAGATCCAGCCATGGGAAAAGAGTATGTTAAAGGCGATCGAGAAAGCAATCCTTACTTCTGATATCGGTATCAATCCGACGAATGACGGCGCATCTATCCGCCTTGTATTTCCAGAGCTTACAGAGGAACGAAGAAAAGAACTTGCTAAAGATGTGAAGAAAAAAGGCGAGGCGGCAAAAGTGGCTGTCCGTAATATTCGCCGAGACGGCAACGTGGCTTTTAAGAAGCTTAAAGGAACGGAGATATCTGAGGACGGGATCAAAGATCTTGAGGATGAACTTCAGAAGATCACGGACAAATACATCACAAAGATCGATAAGATGGTCGATGCAAAATCAAAAGAAATTATGACAGTATAGGGATATTAAGAAGGGGGCTTTGAAGATTAAGCCCCCTTTACAGCGTATATAATAGTAAAGTGAGAGGAAAAAGATATGAAAGTACCGCAGCATATTGCGATCATATTAGACGGGAACGGACGCTGGGCGAAGTCAAAGGGAATGCCGCGTAATTATGGTCATGCCCAGGGAAGTAAGAACGTGGAACGCATTTGTGAAGAAGCGTGGCGTATGGGGATCAAGTACCTGACAGTCTACGCATTTTCTACGGAAAATTGGAACCGCCCGGACAGTGAAGTGTCAGCGCTCATGACTTTGTTACGTAATTATATGAAGACATGTTTAAAGACGGCGGCTAAAAATGATATGAAGATACGTGTCATCGGTGATATACAGCCGCTGGACGACGACATCAAGAACAGGATCAGAGAACTGGAATCAGCAACAGTGAACAACGGAGGACTGAATTTTACCATAGCGCTTAATTACGGAAGCAGAGATGAACTTACGAGAGCGGCGCGGAAGATGGCCCAGGACTGCGCAGATGGAAAGCTGAAGGCAGATGATATCGACGAGGCAGTGTTTGAATCCTATATGGATACTCATGGGATTCCGGATCCGGATCTGCTGATCCGCACCAGCGGCGAACAGAGACTGTCCAATTACCTGCTGTGGCAGCTTGCTTATTCGGAGTTTTATTTTACTGATGTTCCATGGCCGGATTTTACGAAAGAAGAGCTGATGAAAGCAATTGAGGAATATAACCACAGACACAGAAGATTCGGCGGAGTAGAGGAGGCGTAAGGTTTATGTTCAGAACAAGACTGTTGAGCGGAATCCTTTTGATGGTCATCGCGCTTGTAACTCTGATCAGAGGAGGAAATCTACTTTTCTTTGTCCTGCTGATCATCAGTCTGATCGGCATGACAGAACTCTATAAAGTATTTGGAATCGAGAAGAAACCGCCGGGGATGGCTGGCTATATCGCTGCAGTCGTATACTATGGACTTCTGTATTTTGAACAGCAGCTACCGGGAGACAAAATGATATGGTTTATGATGCTGTTCATGGCTTTTCTGATCTGCGAGATGGCAACACTGGTATTTGGATATCCTAAATATAATACGCAGCAGATATTTGCGGCATTTTTCGGACTTTTTTACGTGACAGTGATGCTGTCCTACATTTACCAGACAAGACTGCTGGAAGGCGGTATCTTCACGGTATGGCTCGTATTTGTATGTTCCTGGGGGTGCGATACCTGCGCATATTGTGTGGGCATGCTGATCGGGAAGCATAAGATGGCACCGGTCTTAAGTCCGAAGAAATCGATAGAAGGCGGTATCGGCGGGATTTTGGGTGCGGCTCTTATCGGCGTGCTCTATGCACTGGCGATCAATCACTGGGGCGGCGCAGAGTCAGAAGTATTTACCTATGCGGTCATCGGGGCTGTCGGCGGCGCGATATCCCAGATCGGCGATCTGGCGGCGTCCGCGATCAAACGGTACCACAATATCAAGGATTATGGCAGGCTGATCCCCGGACATGGCGGAATCCTGGACCGGTTTGACAGTGTCATTTTTACGGCGCCGATCATATACTATCTTGCCATCCTTCTGTAAATGAAAATGGTACAACTGAACTGATACGAAAATGAGGTTAAAACAGATGAAAAAAATCGCAATTCTGGGTTCCACGGGTTCCATCGGAACCCAGACACTTGAAATTGTAAGGACGAACAAAGATATCAAAGTGACGGCTCTTGCAGCAGGACGCAATATTGACCTCCTGGAAAAACAGATCCGTGAGTTTGAGCCGAAGCTGGCAGCAGTGTGGAGTGAAGAGCTGGCCTCCGAACTAAAGAGCCGCGTCCGGGATATGCAGGTGGAAATCCTTGCCGGCATGGACGGACTGCTGGCAGTTGCTTCTGAGCAGGAGTCAGAGATCCTTGTGACGGCTATTGTTGGTATGATCGGAATCCTTCCGACCATTGAAGCGATCAAAGCAGGAAAAAACATCGCGCTGGCAAATAAGGAAACACTCGTGACGGCAGGACATATCATTATGCCGCTGGCCGAGCAGTATCATGTGTCTATCCTTCCGGTGGACAGCGAGCACAGCGCGATCTTCCAGTCATTGCAGGGCGGACAGAGAAAGGCGCTGCACAAGATACTCTTAACCGCATCAGGCGGTCCGTTCCGTGGAAAGAAGAAAGAAGAGCTGGAGAATATACAGGTGGAAGACGCCTTGAAGCATCCGAATTGGGCGATGGGGCGCAAGATTACTATTGATTCATCCACCATGGTAAACAAAGGTCTGGAAGTGATCGAGGCAAAATGGCTCTTTGGAGTCACTGTGGACCAGATCCAGGTGGTCGTCCAGCCTCAGAGCATCATCCATTCTATGGTGGAATATGAAGACGGCGCTGTTATTGCACAGCTCGGGACGCCGGACATGAAGCTTCCGATCCAGTATGCGCTTTATTATCCTGAGAGAAGGTATCTGCCGGGGGACCGGCTGGATTTCGGACAGCTTTCCCAGATCACATTTGAGAAACCGGATATGGAGACCTTCTACGGATTGAAACTGGCGATCGAGGCGGGAAAAAAGGGGGGCTCTCTTCCGACAGTATTCAATGCTGCCAATGAAAAAGCGGTGGCACTGTTCCTTGACCGGAAGATCCGGTATCTCCAGATACCCGAGATCATCCGGGGGTGTATGGAAAACCATAAGAATATTGCCGACCCGAGTGTGGAAGAGATACTAAAGACAGAGCAGGAAACATATGAATTTATTAAAAACAGGTGGTAATACATGGGTATAATCATAGCAATCCTACTATTCAGTTTTATAATCATCTTCCATGAACTGGGGCATTTCCTTCTCGCAAAGGCAAACGGCATCCGGGTGGATGAATTTTCCCTGGGGTTAGGGCCGACATTGTTTGGCAGGAAGATCGGAGAGACATTTTTCTGTATCAAGCTGCTCCCGTTCGGCGGCGCCTGCATGATGGGTGAGGACGATGCGGACGACATGTCTGAAGGAAGCTTTAACAGCAAATCTGTATGGGCGAGGATATCTGTTATTGCGGCGGGACCGCTTTTTAATCTTCTACTTGCCTGGATCTTCTGCGTGATCCTTGTGGGGGCGACAGGTTACACGTCCACTGAGATCACTGCCGTAACGGACGGTTATTCCGCGCAGGAACAGGGGCTGCAGCCGGGAGATGTGATCAAAGAGATCAATGGACGTAATGTCCACATCTGGGAAGAAGTGCATCTCTATACTTTGACTCATCCAGATGATACACCTTACGAAGTTGTATATGAACGCGACGGGGAAGAGTATACAGCGCAGATCGAGCCTAGACAGCAGGAAGGAGACGCGTCTCCTATGCTGGGAGTGAACGGCGGCAGCCATGAGCGTCCGGGCTTTTTCGGAACTATGCAGTACGGCTTCTACAGGCTGAAGTATTGGATGAATTATACGGCGGACAGTCTGCGTATGCTGGTCACGGGTCAGGTCGGGCTTCAGGATTTGTCCGGACCTGTGGGGATTGTTGCAGTCGTGGATGACGTTTATGAGTCGGCCGCGCCGTCGGGAATTCTGGCAATTGTCCTAAGTCTGATGAATTTTGGCACGTTGCTGTCGGCAAACCTGGGAGTGATGAATCTGCTTCCAATACCGGCGCTGGATGGCGGCAGACTTGTATTTCTGCTTGTGGAAGCCGTGCGCCGCAAGAGAGTTCCGCCTGAGAAAGAGGGAATGGTACATTTTGCGGGATTTGCACTTCTCATGCTGCTCATGGTGGTGGTTATGTTCAATGATATCATGAAGTTGTTCTAAAGATTGTCTTCTGTATATATAATTAATAGATCATTTTTATTTATGTGGGAGACATTTATGCAGTATATAAAAGCAATGCAGGAAGAGGCTTCCGGTAAGGGCGAACTTCAGATCAATGTCACATCAACATTGGATTCACGTCCTATCGGAGCGGCGCGGATATCTATCTCCTATACAGGAGTGCCGGAACAGACACTGGAGCAGGTGACAACAGACTCATCCGGGCAGAGTGAAGTTCTGACGCTGGACGCACCGCCGGAAGAGTGGAGTCTGGATCCGAATAACGAAAGACAGCCATATTCCGAATATACGCTGGATATCAGTGCTCCGGGTTTTGAGCCGGTAAGTATTGCCGGCACAGAGATACTTGCAAATGTAAAGGCCATCCAGAATGTCAGGATGCAGCCAAGCGAAACGGGCGGGGAAGAAGAGAAAGTGTTCGTCATCCCCGCCCATACTTTATATGGGGATTATCCGCCCAAGATCGCAGAGGATGAGATCAAACCTACGAATGAGTCGGGGGAGATCGTTTTAAGCCGTGTGGTCGTGCCGGAATACATCGTCGTCCATGACGGGTCACCGAGAGATACTACGGCGACAAACTATTATGTTAAATATAAAGACTACATCAAAAATGTGGCGTCCAGTGAGATATACGCCACATGGCCGGAAGATACGATACGGGCAAATGTGCTGGCTATCATGTCTTTTACGCTGAACCGGGTCTATACGGAGTGGTACAGAAACCGCGGGTATGATTTTACGATCACATCGTCCACGGCATTTGATCATAAGTGGATACCGGAGCGGAATTATTATGATACCATATCCGTGATCGTGGATGAACTGTTTGCTGCTTATCTGTCCCGGCCTAATGTGAGACAGCCGATCCTGACTCAGTACTGTGATGGAAGACGCGTAACTTGTCCGAACTGGATGACACAGTGGGGATCGAAGGAGCTGGGCGACCAGGGATATTCACCTATAGAGATATTGCGGTATTTCTATGGGGATGACATGTATATCAATACTGCTGAAGAAATTTCGGGAATACCTGCATCCTGGCCGGGGTATACTCTGGAAGAGGGTTCCAGCGGGGCAAAAGTGCGTCAGATGCAGGAACAGCTCAATGTGATCGCAGGGGCTTATCCGGCTCTGCCGAAGATCACTGCAGACGGGATATATGGACCTGCGACAGAAAATGCAGTGAGAGAATTCCAGTCCGTGTTCGGGCTTCCGGTGACGGGAAAAGTCGACTATCCTACATGGTATAAAATATCGGAGATTTATGTGGGAGTGTCGAGGATTGCGGAACTGACATAGGGAAGCTGATGAAGAAACTGTATGATGAGCAAAAAACTGACAGATACCAAAGATATGCGGGAATATCGGAGAGGAGTTCTATGACACAAAGAAGAAGGCGAAGAGAAAGGAGAAAACGCAGGACAGGGTGTGCAGCTGCGCTTATTTTACTTGTACTGCTCGGTGCAGGGGCAGCATACGGAATACCCTGGGTTATTGATCAGTTCGGCGGACAGGTGAGAGAAACTTTCGGCGAGACCGTAGAGAAGGCGGTGAATACGCTGTCAGCGGAACCGGCGGATTTCCCGGAGCTTACGATTTCGGAGGAGGAAGTAGAGGGAAACTTTTATTATGAACAGCTGAATGGGGAAGAACAGATCATATACCGTGAACTCCTGCAGGGGGTACAGGATATGGAAGACTGTATTACGATACATGCCGGAAGAGAGGACCATCCGGAAAAAGTATACGAGTATCTCCTGTATGACTGCCCGGAACTTTTCTGGTGTGTCGGAAGTTCGCAAATGACAGTTTACGAGGATCATACGGAGTTTTATCCCACATATTCATGTACGTCTGATGAACGGATACGGAGACAGGGTGAGATTGACGCGGCCGTATCAGACTGTATCGAGGGGAATGATCCTGTCGCCGGAGAATATGACAGGATCCGGTACGTATACGAATACCTTGTCAATACTGTCGATTATGATGAGGATGCGCCGGACAATCAAAATATCTACAGCGCCCTTGTGGGAAAAAGCTCTGTATGCGCCGGATATTCCAGAGCGGCTCAGTATCTTCTCAACCATATGGGGATTGAGTGCATCTATGTAGTGGGTACTGCGCAGGGTCAGGAGGCTCATGCCTGGAATATTGTGAACTGCGGAGGAAAATATTACCAGATGGATGTGACGTTTGGCGATCCGGTATTTCTCTCTTCGGAGAGCGGAGAAAATCTTCCGGGAAATATCATCTATTATGATTATCTGTGCTGCACAGATACAGAGATTATGGCCGACCATACGCCGACAGATGAGGTCACATATCCGACCTGTGAATCAGACGATCTGAATTACTACAGAATGAACGGGATGTACTACGAGTCCTATGATCCTCAGATCCTTCTGGGGGATATGAACGACAGTATTTATGAAAGACAGGAGATGTTTGTGTGCAAATTTTCATCTTCGAAAATTTATCAGAATGCCCGAGGCGCTGTGATCGAAGAACTGTTTCCGAAAGCGGCGCAGACACTTGGATCAGTGTACGGACTGGAGCAGGTAAAGTACACATATATTGAGGATGAGACCCATAATAAGATTATGGTTTTCTGGAATTATCAGTAATAGTTTTGAATATTTAGAAGTATTTCTGAATATTTTTGCAGGATTTATCAGTTGAATTATAAGCTCAGTTGTAGTATAATCTTTACAATTTGAGAAAGAGGGCGCTCTGGGATCAAAAGACTCCAAGAGTGCCTTTGCTATGTAACGACATGGCTCTTCTTGAATCAGCAGTTAATGAATTCTACAAAGGGAAAGGGTGAACAGATGAAGGCGTTTCTAATATTGGAAGACGGTACGGTATTTGCAGGAACAAGCATTGGTTCCACTCGTGAATGTATCAGCGAGATCGTTTTTAATACTTCTATGACGGGTTATCTTGAGGTGCTGACAGATCCTTCTTACGCAGGACAGGCAGTTACCATGACATATCCCCTGATCGGAAATTACGGCGTTACGCCGGACATGGAGTCAAAGAAAGCATGGCCGGACGGATATATCGTGAGAGAGTTATCCCGTATGCCAAGCAATTTCCGTTGCGAGGGAACAATCCAGGAGTTCTTAAAAGAGCAGGACATTCCCGGTATCGCAGGAATCGATACACGTGCACTGACAAAGATCCTGAGGGAAAAAGGAACCATGAATGGTATGATCACAACAGATGAGGATTATGATCTGGATGAGATCATTCCGAAGTTGAAAGCATATACAGTCGGAGACGTGGTATCCAAAGTGACCTGCACGGAAAAATATGTTCTGAAAGGGAACGGACTTAAAGTTGCGCTTCTGGATCTGGGAGCCAAGAATAATATTGCCAAGTCTTTAAATGACCGCGGATGTGAGGTGACCGTATATCCGGCGCACACGACTGCAGAGGAGATCATCGCATCAAAGCCGGACGGCATTATGCTGTCCAACGGACCTGGAGATCCGGCGGACTGTACTTCCATTATAGAAGAGATCCGGAAACTGTACAATACAGATATTCCGATCTTCGCCATCTGTCTTGGACATCAGCTTATGGCTCTTGCCACAGGCGCTACCACCCATAAATTGAAATACGGACACCGCGGCGGCAATCATCCGGTGAAAGATCTTGAGACCGGAAGAGTATATATCTCTTCCCAGAATCATGGATACGTGGTGGATGAGGAGTCTGTTGATCCGAATGTAGCAGTTCCGGCATTTCGGAATGTAAACGACGGAACAAATGAAGGACTTGCCTATATTGGAAAAAATATTTTCACTGTACAGTTCCATCCGGAGGCGTGCCCCGGGCCGCAGGATTCGGGTTACCTGTTTGACAGATTTATTGAGATGATGAAAGGAGCGAAATAATGCCAAGAGATTTAAGCATCAAAAAAGTACTGGTCATCGGTTCCGGTCCGATCGTCATCGGACAGGCGGCGGAGTTTGATTATGCGGGAACTCAGGCATGCCGTTCCCTGAAAGAAGAAGGCATCGAGGTTGTTCTTTTAAACTCCAATCCGGCGACTATCATGACGGATAAAGACATTGCGGACAGTGTATATATCGAGCCTCTGACTGTAGAAGTAGTAGAGCAGCTTATCAAGAAAGAAAAGCCGGACAGTGTGCTCCCGACTCTGGGAGGTCAGGCAGGTCTGAACCTGGCCATGGAGCTTGAGGAGGCCGGTTTCTTAAAAGAGAACGGTGTGCGTCTGATCGGAACAACATCAGAGACGATCAAAAAGGCGGAGGACCGGCTTGAATTTAAGGCGACGATGGAGAAGATCGGCGAACCGGTTGCGGCTTCTCTTGTTGTGGAGAGCGTGGATGATGGTCTTGCATTTGCCAATAAGATCGGCTATCCGGTGGTGCTCCGTCCTGCATACACACTGGGAGGAAGCGGTGGTGGTATCGCTCATGATTCCCACCAGCTCGTGGAAATCCTGGAGAACGGTCTGCGTCTCTCCCGTGTGGGACAGGTGCTCGTAGAGCGCTGTATCGCCGGCTGGAAAGAGATTGAGTACGAGGTGATGCGTGACAGTGCAGGTAACTGCATTACTGTATGTAACATGGAAAACATCGACCCTGTCGGCGTGCACACTGGAGACAGTATCGTTGTGGCTCCGTCACAGACACTGGGCGACAAGGAGTACCAGATGCTCCGTACTTCCGCGCTGAATATCATCAGTGAGCTGAATATCACAGGTGGATGTAACGTGCAGTACGCGCTGAACCCGGATACGTTTGAATACTGTGTGATCGAGGTAAATCCCCGAGTGAGCCGTTCTTCTGCTCTGGCATCCAAGGCAACGGGGTATCCGATCGCAAAGGTATCGGCAAAGATCGCGCTGGGCTACACGCTGGATGAGATCAAGAATGCGATCACCCAGAAAACATATGCCAGCTTTGAGCCGATGCTCGACTATGTTGTAGTCAAGCTGCCGCGTCTGCCATTTGATAAATTCATCAGCGCCAAGAGAACGCTGACGACGCAGATGAAGGCGACCGGAGAGGTCATGAGTATCTGCGATAATTTCGAGGGTGCGCTGATGAAAGCAATCCGTTCTCTTGAGCAGCACGTGGACAGCCTTATGTCCTACGACTTTACAGGACTTTCTGAGGAGGACCTCTTAGAGCAGCTTGCTATCGTAGACGATATGCGTATGTGGAAGATCGCTGAGGCAATCCGCAGAGGCATTGACTACGATACGATCTACAATATCACAAAAGTAGATAAATGGTTTATTGATAAATTCGCTATCATCGTGGAGATGGAGAATGCCCTGAAAACACAGGAACTGACTGTTGATCTTTTAAGAGAAGCAAAACGTATTGAGTTCCCGGACAATGTAATCGCCCGCCTGACAGGGAAGACAGAGCGTGAGATCCACGATATGCGCCATGCAAACGGCATTGTGGCAGCCTATAAGATCGTTGATACGTGTGCGGCGGAGTTTGCGGCCGAGACGCCGTATTACTACTCTGTATACGGAAGTGAGAACGAAGTGGAGAAGACAGAGGGCAAGAAGAAAGTTCTCGTACTCGGCTCAGGCCCGATCCGTATCGGACAGGGAATCGAATTCGACTTCTGTTCCGTGCACTGTACATGGGCATTTGCAAAGGAAGGCTATGAGACGATCATCGTCAACAACAACCCGGAGACAGTAAGTACGGACTTTGATATTGCAGACAAACTGTATTTCGAGCCTCTTACTCCGGAAGATGTAGAGAGCATTGTTGATATCGAGAAACCGGACGGCGCGGTTGTTCAGTTCGGCGGCCAGACAGCCATCAAGCTGACGGAAGCGCTCATGAAGATGGGCGTGCCGATCCTCGGAACCTCTGCGGAGAACGTGGACAAGGCAGAGGACAGGGAACTCTTTGACGAGATCCTTGAAGAATGCGAGATCCCGCGTCCGACCGGAGGAACTGTATTTACTGCCGAGGAGGCAAAAGAGGTCGCAAACCGTCTGGGGTATCCGGTACTTGTGCGCCCGTCCTACGTGCTTGGCGGACAGGGGATGCAGATTGCCATTAATGACAATGACATCGACCAGTTCATCGGCATCATCAACCGCATTGCGCAGGATCACCCGATCCTCGTGGATAAATACCTGCAGGGCAAGGAGATCGAGGTCGACGCTGTATGCGACGGGACCGATATCCTGATCCCGGGTATCATGGAGCATATCGAGCGTGCAGGCATCCATTCCGGAGACAGTATCTCTGTATATCCGGCACAGAGCCTGACAGAGGGAGCAAAAGCAAAGATCGCGGAGTACACGAGAAGACTTGCAAAATCCCTTCATGTCATCGGTATGATCAACATTCAGTTCATTGTCTGCGGTGAGGAGGATGTGTATGTGATCGAGGTCAATCCGAGATCCAGCCGTACCGTTCCGTACATCAGCAAGGTAACGGGGATCCCGATCGTGCCGCTGGCGACACAGGTGATCATCGGAAAGAAGATCAAAGATCTGGGTTACACACCGGGCCTGCAGCCTGAAGCAGATTATGTGGCAGTCAAGATGCCGGTATTCTCCTTTGAGAAGATCAGAGGCGCAGATATCAGCCTCGGACCTGAGATGAAGTCCACAGGCGAGTGCCTCGGAATCGCGAAGACATTCGACGAGGCCCTTTACAAGGCATTCATCGGCGCTGGAATCAAATTGCCAAAATTCAAGAACATGATCATGACTGTCCGTGATGAGGAACATCCGGCCGCAGTGGAGATCGGCCGCAGATTTGCAAATATTGGTTACCACATCTTCGCTACAAGCGGAACAGCGAGAGCTCTCAACGAGGCGGGCGTAAAGGCAACGCCTGTGCGTAAGATCGAGCAGGAGTCACCGAACCTCCTCGACCTGATCTTAGGACATAAGATCGACCTTGTCATCGATATCCCGGCACAGGGAGCAGAGCACTCGAAAGATGGATTCGTTATCCGCAGAAACGCCATTGAGACAGGGGTGAACGTGCTGACGGCGATCGACACCGCGGAGGCGCTGATCACGAGCCTTGAGAATACAGATATCAAGAAACTGACGCTCATTGATATTGCGACAGTATAGGAATATAATAAGAGCAGACACTTTCAGGAACTTTGAAAAATTCAGAGATTGCAGCCGGAAGGGTCTGCTCTTTTTAGCAGGTGACGAGATGAAAGCAGATACAGAAAATGAGATCCTCCATCAGATTCTTGATATGGGGGAATTGCTCCTGAGTACAGGGGCAGAAGTGAAACGCGTGGAAAATACATTAAACCGTCTTGGAAAGGCTTACGGCGCCGTCAGGATGGATGTTCTTGCCATTACAGCAAGTATTGTTGTCACTATGACGTTTCCGGATGGAAGCGAGTTTACACAGACAAGAAGGATCGGGCAGATGTCGGGAACTGATCTGGATAAGCTGGAGAGGCTTAATGCCCTGAGCCGGAGGTGCTGTGAGAACTGCCTTACTATACAGGAACTAAAGGAAGAGATCAGTAAGATACGCAGCGAAGATGTGCCCCGATGGTATGTTTATCTGGGATCTGTTATGGCGGCGGCAGCATTTTCGGTATTCTTCGGGGGAACATTGGGAGACGGGGCAGCCGCAGGAACATTTGCGGTATTTATCTGTTTCTGCCAGTATTATTTTATACCCCGCTGTCCGAACCGCCTGATCTTTAATCTCCTCTGTTCGATGGCGGCAGGAATCGGGATATACGGACTGACTGCGTTGCTGCCGGATCTTCAGGCGGACAAGATCATCATAGGAGATATCATGCTGTTGATTCCGGGGATTGCTATTACCAACTCTGTGAAAGATATGCTTGTGGGCGATACGATCGCGGGAACGATGCGTTTCCTGGAATCCCTTCTGTGGGCGGGCGCGCTGGCAGGCGGGTTCATGGCTTCGATGTGGATCATGGGAGGTTGAGTATGGAAACGATAGTGATTCAACTTATTGCCGCTTTTATCGGAAGTATGGGGTTCTGCATGATGTTCAGGCTCCGCCCCGGACTTCTCGTTCCGGCCTCTGCTGGCGGACTGCTCTGCTGGGGCGTGTATCTGATGAGCATGCAGTGGTCGGACGGGATATTTGCAGCGGCATTTGCGGCAAGCGCTTTTGCCGCCATGTACGCGGAGATTCTGGCGCGGCTTCTGAAGGCGCCGGCGACGCTGTTCCTCATTCCGGCGGTGGTATCCCTTGTTCCGGGAGGAACGCTTTACTATGCAATGAGTTACGCTGTCCGGGGAGATTTTGAAACGTCTGGTTCATACTGGGCTGAGACGGTACAGTACGTGCTGGGGATTGCCTGTGGTATGTGTATTATATGGGCGCTTTTTACGACGATAAGACCAAGGAAGAATTAAAAAAGTCAGAAGAAATCTGGGAAGGCGGATATATGAGTTCGGATATACAACTATATTTTAGAGAAAGCGGAGAGGGATTCCCACTCATCCTGCTTCATGGCAATGGGGAAAACGGAGATTATTTTAAACATCAGATTGAGTATTTTAAGAACAGATATCGGGTGATCGCTCTGGATACCAGAGGGCACGGACAATCGCCCCGCGGCGAGAAACCCTTTACGATCCGCCAGTTTGCGGAGGATCTGTATGACTTCATGGATGGACAGAGGATTGAGAAAGCACATATCCTGGGATTCTCGGATGGAGGAAATATCGCGCTCGTCTTTGCACTAAAATATCCGGAGCGGGTGGATCATCTCATCCTAAACGGCGCCAATCTGGATGCGTCAGGAGTAAAACCTTCCACCCAGATTCCGATTGTTCTTGGATATCATACGGCATCTGCCATTGCACGGGCAGGGGAAGTGATCTTTGCAAAGAAATCTGTGCCAAAGTTTTTTAAAGAGGCGCAGAGGGAAGCGGAGATGCTCGGCCTGATGGTTCATGATCCTGATATCCGCCCGGAGGAACTGTCGGAAAATGAAAATCCTGATTTTCAGAAGATAAAGAAGCTTGTCATTGCCGGGGATAACGACATGATAAAGGACGAGCATACGAGACTGATCTATGCCAGTCTTCCAAATGCACAGATCCGGGTATTGCACGGAAGTCATTTTATAGCAAAAGAAAATTACGGAGAGTTTGATCAGACAGTAGAAGAATTCCTGGAATTACATTGAGGATCACAATGAAAAAGGAGGAATATGTCATGTATGATATCTGTCATTATCAATCACCACTTGGCGGAATCACACTTGCTGCCGATGAAGAAGGACTTGCCGGCCTGTGGTTCGACGGGCAGAAGTATTTCGGTGGTGAGATACTGAAAGACGGAGCTGCGGGGAAAGAGACGATGCACGGAACGAAAATAGGAACAGAAAAGCCATCTATACTGGAGCAGACAATAAAATGGCTGGACATCTATTTCTCCGGCAAAGAACCGGAATTTATCCCACCGCTTCATCTGACGGGCAGCGATTTCCGTCTGGCTGTGTGGAATATGCTTTTAAAGGTTCCTTATGGTGAGACTACTACATATAAAGAGCTGGCGGATAAAATAGCAGAACAGCGGGGGTTGAAGACGATGTCGGCGCAGGCTGTGGGCGGCGCGGTAGGACATAATCCCGTGTCGGTCATTGTACCGTGCCACCGGGTGCTGGGATCGGACGGGAGCCTGACCGGGTATGCGGGAGGGATTGAGAAAAAAAGAGACCTTCTCGTATTGGAGAAGGTCCTGTTTTTCAAACAGGAAAAATGATATAGATATTATATCTTCCCGGTAAAGAGTGTTCCGGCTTTCACGCCCTTCACGATATCGTAAAGCGCCTCCGGACGTTTTCCGTTAGTTACGATCGTATCGATCCCGTTGGATGTGGCGAGCTGCGCAGCCTGAAGTTTCGTGCGCATGCCGCCGGTTCCTCTTCTGGAGCCGGCGCCCCCTGCCAGAGAGTAGACGCTCTCGTCGATGGTATCGATCTGCTCGATCAGCTTTGCGTTCGGGTGGAGACGCGGATCGCTGTCATAGAAGCCGTCGATATCGGATAAGATGATGAGACGCTTTGCCCTGCAGAGTACGGCTACTACAGAGGAGAGCATGTCATTATCTCCGAACAGCCTGTCCTCGGACTCGATTTCCGTGTAGCTGACGGAATCGTTTTCATTTACGATCGGAATAACGCCCATTTCAAGAAGCGCGTTAAATGTATTCGTAAGATTTTCTTTCTTTTCCTCCTGTTCGATATCCTCTGCATTCAGGAGGATCTGGGCTACCGTTTTATCATAATCCCCGAAAAATTTGTCATAGAGGTACATCAGGCTGCACTGCCCAACGGCTGCTGCGGCCTGTTTCATTCTCATTGTGGTGCTGTCCGGTCTGCCGTGCATGTTCAGTTTGTTCCTGCCGACAGCGATTGCCCCGGATGATACCAGGATAACCTCATATCCCATATTGTGGATATCGGCCAGCGTACATACCAGACGGTCTGTGGCGCGCAGATCACTCTTGCCCGCGTCGTTTGTGAGTGTGGAAGTTCCTACTTTTACTACGATCCTGTTATTATAAAGTGCCATTGTCTTACTCCTTTAGAACTGATCTGTCCGCCTTGTGCGCGGACACTTACTGTGATATCGTAACACAGATATGACTTTTGTCAAGCGACAGTTCAGCCGTAAGAAGAGGAAGGGGATGATTTATGCCTGCATAAGGATCAGCCCCTTCCTCTTCTGACGAGCTGAGCGCCAGTACATGAGGAAAACAGCGGCGAAGCCGCAGTAAGCACGACAGTGCGGTTTTCCGAATGGCGCGTGCTGAACGGTTACTATATCAAGAATAATGGAAATAAATATCTATTGCCAGCACCGTACATATCAATTATAATAGGACGGCACATCATGAATAGTAAACTATATCATGATAAACTGAGAAAAAGAGAGGATTTCAAATGAAAAAAATATTCACAAGTCTTCCGTTTAAACTGCTTGTAGGAGTAGTGATCGGAATCATCGCAGGACAGTTTGCAGGATTTGAATCTGCCGGGACTGTCGGAGACGCCGTGATGAATGTTGTCGTAACTGTCAGATTTATATTGTCGGAGCTTATCAATTTCTGCGTGCCGCTGATCATTATAGGATTTATCGCGCCGTCGATCACAAGGCTCGGAAGAAATGCGTCCCGGATGCTTGGGGTGGCGCTGTTCTGCGCCTATACGTCGTCTATTCTGGCGGCGCTTCTGTCCATGGCTGCCGGATACGGGATCATTCCCAGGCTGTCCATCGTTTCTGAGGTGGAAGGACTGAAAGAACTTCCGGAAGTGATATTCCAGTTAGAGATTCCGGAGATCATGTCGGTTATGAGCGCACTTGTACTGTCTGTGCTGCTTGGCCTTGCATGTACGTGGACGAATGCAGTGACCATGACAAACCTGCTGGAAGAGTTCCAGAAGATTGTTCTGCAGGTCGTTACCAGAGTTGTGATTCCCGTCCTTCCGGTGTTTATCGGATTTACTTTCTGTGCGCTTTCTTATGAAGGTACAATCACAAAACAGCTTCCGGTATTCATACAGATCGTACTGATCGTCATTGTGGGGCATTATCTCTGGATGGCAGTGCTCTATATCGCAGCAGGCATCTATTCGGGCAGTAACCCGCTGGACGTGATAAAGAACTACGGACCGGCATATATCACTGCTATCGGCACCATGTCTTCGGCAGCGACGCTGGCAGTGGCGCTGCGCTGCGCGAAGAAATCAGAGCCGCCTCTTCGGGATGACATGGTGGATTTCGGTATTCCGCTGTTTGCCAATATCCATCTGTGCGGTTCCGTGCTGACCGAAGTGTTCTTCGTTATGACCGTATCTCAGATTCTGTACGGGAAGATGCCGGATGTAGGAACGATGATACTGTTCTGTCTGCTCCTGGGCGTCTTTGCCATCGGAGCGCCGGGAGTTCCGGGCGGAACGGTCATGGCTTCCCTGGGCCTGATAACAGGCATTCTTGGATTTGACGAGACAGGAACGGCGCTGATGCTTACCATCTTTGCGCTTCAGGATAGCTTCGGTACGGCCTGCAATATTACCGGGGACGGCGCGTTGACCATGATCCTGTCAGGGTATGCCAACAGGCATAAAATCGGAAAACAGAATCTGAAGATCGATCTGTAAACAAAGCAGTCGTTTATCTCTGCTTTGCGTTTGGGTATATCTGCTGCATCCTGCTGTCATCAAAGGTCTCATCTATGATCTGCTCCCAGCCGCTGTTGGCAGCAGGTCCGCCCGCTCTCTGATCATATCGGATCAATGCTGCAGATGAGACAACGATGTCGGCAGTCATGAAGACGACCAGGATCCAGGTGGCTATATATCCTGCAAGTTTCGGAATTCGTTCGATCCATCCGGAGAACCTGGGATACAGAAGCTTGATCCAGACAACAGCGGCAATTCCCCAAAAAAAGCAGTATAGGAGATTCACTCTGCCGCCAAGGTTGAAGGGAATGCTGCTGTAATCCCAGAAAACTTTGCCGAATACAAGTTCCGTGAAAACGCTGCAGACATATTCGTAGGCACCGCCAAGAAATGTACCGATAAGAAAGATATGCCGGTCAGGTTTTTCCCTGTCTTTATAAAGAAGAGAAGTGGCAAGAGCGATGGCAAGGCCCCATACGATGCTGAAAGGGCCCCATACAAGACTGCTTCTGCTCATCCAGACACCGGCGGTAATGCGGCAGAAAATCGTTTCTGTGATATCTCCTAAGACAGCGCCAATAAGAAAGAGCCAGAATAGCTTATAGAAGCCGCAGCCTTCTGCAAACTTTCCGCCTTTTAAGATCTCTTCTGACTTTTCTTCGATGACGGGATATGCTTTGGCCATACGGCGCTCTACATAGCTGATGAGAGAAATCGCAGCTCGAAATATGCCGGAGGAGAGCCTTCCGGTATGTTCTGGTGTTCCTTTTCTGCTTCTTCGCATATGCAATACTGCTGCAAGTGAGA
This sequence comes from Candidatus Mediterraneibacter intestinigallinarum, assembly GCA_019119265.1. GTDB lineage: Bacteria > Bacillota > Clostridia > Lachnospirales > Lachnospiraceae > Mediterraneibacter > Mediterraneibacter intestinigallinarum. The sequence continues at coordinate 27,795 of DWXI01000189.1, forward strand.
CTGCCGCGTCAAGGACCATATAACCTGTGAGAACCCATGTGATCACTGCGGGAACCGGTTCGGGAATAAGTTTATAGAGAAACAGGAAGAACGTATTCCCGTACCGCACGCTGACAGAGCCGAGGATGGCCCATAGTACTGTGTATTCCAGACAGATATATCCGTCAAAATTCCACTTCTTATTCGAATAATCCCACCATTTGCGGCGGTTTACCAGTTCCAGGAGCTTGCCGGCAAACCATTCGATGGCGGTGGCCTGTATTCCGCATCCGATAAACAGAAAAACAGGATTGTCCGTCAGATCAGCAAGAGTGATCTGCATGACGGCCGCTGCAATTCCGTATATCATACAGAAAGGACCGGTGGAAAATCCACGGTTCGTAAATCTTTTGTTCTTGATCGTTCCGACTACCGCCTCAAAGATCCATCCCAGGAAAGAATAGATGAGGAAGAGCCAGAATATTTCCGTAATTGTGTATTCCATGGCGTATCTTTTGTAATCTCCTTTTAAAAATCAAACAGTATAGTCGGTATGATATCACATCTTCCGGCCGGATGGCAATATTGACGCGGCTACGCTCAGTTCAGCCCTTGTCAGTTCAGCCCGCGCCATTCGGAAAACCGCACTGTCGTGCTTACTGCGGCTGCGCCGCTGTTTTCCTCATATGCCGGCGCTCAACTCATGGAACTGACCGCTCGAAAAATCATGCGAGCATGATTTTCTCTCCCGTACAGTTCCATGGCTGAACTGTTTAAAGAAAATCTTAATAATTCTATATACTAAATCATCATGTTTTCATTAAAAATCATTAATCCCGCACTGATATCATTTTCTTATCGATCGGTAAGGTGCTGCCAGGAACAGACAGCAGTCAGACACATAGCAACAGAGCGGCTCCAGGTAGTCCGTTTTGGGGAAAAGGAGAGAAAGAAAATGAATGACAACAGAATAACAGAGGCAGGAAACATAAGGAAGAGAATCGCTGTTCTTTTCGGCGGATGCTCTACAGAATATGAAGTGTCGCTCCAGTCAGCACATGCAGTGATAGAAAATATGGATACAGACCGTTATGAACAGATCCTGATCGGCATCAGCCGTCAGACCGGACAGTGGTATCTGTACCAGGGGAGTATCGATGATATACCCGAAGATAAATGGTTCAATGATAAGAACTGTACTCCTGTATGGGTATCAACGGATAAGACGGTACACGGTATCTGTTACCAGGGAGCGGAAGAAATCCGTTCAATCTCGCTGGATGCGGCTTTCCCAATCCTTCACGGGAAGAACGGAGAAGACGGAACCGTACAGGGGATGCTGGAGCTGGCCGGGATACCGGTCGTGGGCTGTGGAATGCTCAGCTCTGCTGTAGGGATGGACAAAGAGCTCTCACACAGGGTTGCCGCGGCGGCGGGCGTACCGGTGGCGGAGACTGTAACAGTTATGAAACCGTATGATGGACGCGAGATGAAAAAATGCGCCCTCAGACTGGGATATCCGCTGTTTGTAAAGCCGGTTCGCGCAGGCTCATCATTCGGTATTACGAGGGTCTGCAGAGAGGAGGATCTTATTCCTGCAGTGGAACTTGCATTTGAACATGATTCCGAGGTGATCCTGGAAGAACAGATCAGGGGATTCGAAGTGGGCTGCGCGGTCCTTGGAAACGGAGACCTTTTTATCGGAGAGGTGGATGAGATCGAACTGTCGGAGGGATTCTTCAATTATGAGGAAAAATATACCCTCAAGACATCCAATATCTATGTGCCGGCCAGGATTCCTCATGAGAAAGCGGAAGAAATCCGCCATATGGCAGGGCTTATCTACCGCGCTTTAAAATGCAGGGATTTTGCAAGGGTAGATATGTTCCTGACACCTGAAGGGAAGATTTACTTTAACGAAGTAAATACGATCCCGGGATTTACAGCGCACAGCCGATATCCGGGTATGATGAAGGCGGCAGGCATTTCTTTTCGTGAACTGATCGGTCGGCTGATTGAGATGGAGGTGGGAGCATGATGGAAGATTACCTTGTCCTTGTAAATGCAGAACATCCGCTCAGAGTGCAGATGGACAAAACGGATCTTGTATGTGCTTTTGACGACCATCCGGGCGTTCTGTTGGAGAGGACGGCGGCAAAAGCCCTGCGGGCGCTGCTGACAGATATCGGCAACAGAGACTCTATCGTTCCTGTGAGCGGCTGGCGCTCACGGGAAGAACAGAAAAAGATATGGGAAGATACAGTGGCGGAGAAAGGGATCGCATTTGCAAGAAAGTATGTGGCTCTTCCGGCATGTAGCGAACACGAGACGGGGCTTGCCATTGACCTTGCGGCCAACGCACAAGACATAGATTTTATCTGCCCCGAGTTTCCGCGATCGGGAATCTGTCAGAAATTCCGGGAAGCAGCGCCTTACTACGGGTTTGTTGAGCGGTATGCGAAGGAGAAAGAACCGGTCACCGGAATTAGTGGGGAACCGTGGCATTTCCGCTATGTGGGCACGCCCCATTCCGAGATCATGGCAAGGAAAGGAATGTGCCTTGAGGAATATGTCGAGCGCAGACGGTATTGTGAAGAAAGGAAGACAAGATGAAGGAAAAAGGGCGTACGCAGGCTGTAAACTATGCCGGGATTGATGATTTCCGCATCCTTGCTGCCGTCATGGTGATCGCCATCCACACGGCTCCTTTTTCGGGAGTGAGTCAAAGCCTTGATTTCCTTCTGACTTACTGTGTGGGTAGGGTGGCGGTTCCTTTCTTCCTGATGACGACGGGGTTCTTTGTGCTGGGTTCGTGGAAGAAGAGCGTGTATGCAGATAATAGTAAAGTGATCCGTTTTATAAAGAAGACATTGTTTTTATACGCGGTATCAGTGGTGCTCTATCTTCCGGTCAATTTCTATTCGGGAGAGCTTCCCCGGAGCGCGGGCGGATTCATCAGCATGCTTTTCTTTGACGGAACCTTTTATCATCTCTGGTACTTCCCGGCAGTGATCCTTGGGTGTCTGGCGGTTATCGTGCTGCTGAGATACTTTTCGGAGCGCACAGTTCTGGTGATCACGGTTCTGCTTTATCTGGCCGGAACAGGGGGCGACAGCTATTTCGGACTTGCCAGCCGTATCCCTGCGCTGAAAGCAGTATATGAGGCAATGTTTACTGTGAGCAGTTATACGCGGAACGGTATTTTTTATGCGCCTGTATTCCTTCTTATGGGGATGCTGATCCGGGGAAGGATGAGGCAGAGGGGAGAAGATGCTGACGGAGGAGTCGGGAGAATGACGGGGAATATTGTCTGTCTGGCTGTCAGTCTGGTACTGATGCTTGGGGAAGGATATCTGACGTTCAGCATGAATCTCCAGCGTCATAACAGTATGTACCTGTTCCTTATACCGGTCATGTACTTCTTGTTCCGATTGCTGTTGTGTGTTCCGGGAAATGCACCGGTTTGGACACGGAATGTTTCCATGATCGTATATGTAATCCACCCGGCAGTTCTCATTGTTCTTCGAGGGGTTGCAGGAGTGGCAGGACTGACTCCGCTGCTTGTGGAAAATGCACTGGTACAGTTTATAAGTGTTGCGATCCTGTCGTTTGCCCTTGCGGCGCTGCTTGAACGGATGTACTTCCGGCTGCGCAGAAGAAAGGAGGCGCACGAAAATGGGTGAGACTGATGAATATGGAAAGACGGAGAGAGCCGGCAGGACAGATAGAGCGTGGATCGAGGTGGACAGGGGAAATCTGCTCCATAACGTAAGCGAGCTGCAGAGAATCTGCGGCGGGAAATGCGCGCTTATGCCGGCGGTAAAGGCGAACGCTTACGGTCACGGGGATGTTATCGTATCCCGTATCCTGCAGGAAGCCGGAATACAGGACTACTGCGTGGCGTCCGTGGATGAGGGGATAAGGCTTCGCAGGGCCGGAATATCCGGGCAGATCCTTATTCTTGGATATACCCATCCGGATGCATTCCCAGAGCTGAAAGATTACCGGCTGACGCAGACAGCCGTGGATCTCGATTATGCCGGGAAAATATCGGCGTACTATGGCAATTCGATCGCTGTGCACGTGGGAGTGGATACCGGAATGCACCGGCTGGGGATTCCTTACGACAGGACAGACCTTGTGGAAAAGGTATGGGCTCTGCCGGGAATCCGGGTGACAGGCGTTTTTTCTCATCTGTGTGTCTCAGATGGGCTGACAGAAGCAGAAGACAGGTACACAAGAGAGCAGATTAAAAGATTTGATCATGTCACGGAATATCTGCGGGCAAAGGGAATAGCAGGATTCCAGACCCATATCCAGGGAAGCTACGGGATCCTGAACTATCCGGAATATTCCTATAACCTGGCCAGACCGGGGATTGCGCTCTACGGGTGCCTGAGCTCTGCCGCGGACAGGGTGCGCGCAGAAGTCAGTCTGAAGCCTGTGCTGTCGCTGAAAGCGAGAGTGGCATGCGTAAAGGATCTGCCAGCAGGGGAGGCCGCCGGTTACGGGCTTACGTATACCGCGGAAACTGTACGTAGGACGGCCATTGTTACTGCCGGATATGCAGACGGAATTCCCCGCAGTCTGTCAAACCGCGGACAGGCTATTGTAAGAGGAAGGAAAGTTCCTGTCATCGGACGCATCTGTATGGATCAACTTACTCTGGATGTGACGGATGCACCCGGGGTTTCCTCTGGAGATGAGGTTATATTTATAGGAGAGGAGGGAGGCAACAGACTTACGGCAGAAGATATGGCGGAGGCGGCGGGAACCATTACAAATGAGATACTGAGCAGACTGGGAAACAGGCCGGGGCGTCTGGAAGTGTGACAGCCCGGTTACAGGAAAATGCATAAGGATATATAAAAGACGTCGGATTTTGTAGCTTTATTACAAAATCCGACGTCTTTACTTACATTTAACATTTTTATCATCCCAACGCTTCGTACTTTATTATAAAATAGACTACATATAAAAATTAAAAACTTGAGAGGAAACTGTATGGTAAAGATTTATGTAGTAGACACAAATATTCTTCTGCAGGCGCCTTATGCGATCGACAGCTTTGAAGACAATCTTGTCGTGCTTCCAATGGTCGTACTGGAGGAACTGGATCACTTTAAGAAAGCGGAAGGCGAGACGGGAGCCAATGCCCGCAGGGTGATCCGTTATCTGGAACAGTTCCGCCAGAAAGGGGATCTTCTGGAAGGCGTACCTCTGGAAGGCGGTGGAACGCTTTATGTAGAGAAGAATTTTGTCAATGTAAAGCTGCCGGAAGACCTGTCAGATGAAGCGGCGGATAACCGGATCTTAAGGGTCTGTCTCGGACTGGCCGGATCCCGCGACGAGCAGGTTATTCTTGTGACGAAAGATCTTCTCCTGCGGATCAAAGCACAGATCCTTGGAATCTGTGCGGAAGATTTCACTACAGACCAGGTGCTGGAACATGAGAATCAGTACAGCGGCAGGTGCGAGCTATACGTGCCGGAAGAATTATTTAAGGAATTCAAGAAAAAAGGAGTGCCGGCGGATCAGACGTATGTGCTCGGCGAAGACGGGGAAAGCTATGTACCGAAACTGGAGGAAAATCAGTTCGTCATTTTAAAGGCGGATCAGTCGGCGAAAAAGACCCAGCTTGGACGGGTGGTAAACGGGATGATCCGAAAGCTTGAGTTCCGTAAGAGCGCTCCGTACGGCATCTCTCCTAGAAATGCCGGACAATATTTTCTGCAGGAGGCTCTGATGCAGCCTGCGGAGAAAGCGCCGCTGGTTATTGTGAAAGGAATGGCGGGAACCAGTAAGACATTTTATTCTCTTGCGGTAGGGCTGGAGAAACTTCTGAACCATCCGACAGGGGAGTATCGGCGGATTCTGATCTGCCGTCCGAATGCTCAGTTTGATGACGACATCGGATTTCTGCCGGGAGACGAGCAGGAGAAGATTTCTCCGCTGATGAGACCTGTCATCGACAATCTGGAGCAGCTCATCGATTCCAGCGAGGAAGAACGGTATCAGGATGAAGAGGAACTGAAAGGAAAAGTTGACGAGATATTTGAAAGAGGTATTATCCAGGCTGAAGCGCTCAACTACATAAGAGGCAGATCTATAGTGAAAACATACCTGATCATTGATGAAGCGCAGAATACAACGCCGGATCAGATAAAAGGGATTATTACGAGGGCGGGGAAAGATACAAAGATTATTCTGCTCGGAGATCCGAACCAGATCGACCGCCCGTTTCTTGATGAGAGGACAAACGGGCTGAGTTATGCATCTGAACATATGAAAGGCAGTCCTCTATGCTGGCAGATCACCATGACCGCGCAGGAATGTGAGAGATCAGCCCTGGCTATGGAGGCGGTGAGAAGACTGTAATGAAGACGGACTACAAACAGATCAGGGCGAATGAGGAGATCAATCTCCTGATCGAGAAAGGTAATACTACGCTCAACGAGCTGGGGTATACGGAACATTCAAAAAAGCATGCTTCAAAGACCGCGGAGACCGCAGGGAAGATCTTAAAGGAGCTGGGGTGCGGCAAACATAAGACAGAGCTTGCAAAGATCGCAGGATATATGCACGACATCGGCAACAGTATCAACAGGCACGATCATGCCCACAGTGGGGCGATCCTTGCATATCAGATTCTGAAAGATACGGATATGCCTCTCAAAGACATCCTTGTCGTGACCACAGCTATAGGACATCACGACGAGGCTACGGGAGCGGCTGTGGACGACGTGTCCGCGGCGCTGATTCTGGCAGATAAGACGGATGTGCGGCGCAACAGAGTGCAGAACAGAAATAAGGCGACATTTGATATCCATGACCGGGTAAACTATGCGGCTCTATCTTCGAAGTTGATTATTTACAAAGAAAAGCGTATTATACAAATGGAGCTTGAACTGGATGATTCCATCTGTACAGTGATGGATTATTTTGAGATATTTTTGAAACGTATGATGATGTGCAGGAGAGCTGCGGAACGGCTGAACTGTAAGTTTAAACTGGTGGCCAACGGAAATAAACTGTGCTGATCACAAAGGAGGAAAACAAAGATATGGAAAATATTTATATGAACAGAGAGCTGTCATGGCTGAAATTTAACGAGAGAGTACTGGAAGAAGCAGAAAATCAGGCGGTGCCGCTTTGCGAGCGGATGAATTTTGTCTCCATTTATCAGAGTAATCTGGACGAATTTTTCCGGGTGAGAGTCGGTTCCCTTCAGGATCAGATGCTTGTCAATAAGAAGATCAAAGATAATAAGACAAATATGACCTCTGAGGAGCAGATCAAAGCAATATTAAAAGTTGTAAAAAAACTCAATAAGAGGAAAGACGCCGCATATAAGAATCTGATGGATAAAGTTGCAGAATATGGCATTATATTGATCGATTTCACAACAGCTAAGCCTGAAGAAAAGAAATTCCTGGAGCAGTATTTTAATCACGAGATCGTACCGCTGAGTTCTCCGACTATCGTCGGGAAGAGACAGCCGTTCCCGTTCCTTAGAAATCAGGAAATCTATGCGGTCGTCGTCCTTGAGACAAGAAGCGGAAAAGAAAGGATCGGAATCATTCCGTGTACAAACAATATGCTGGAACGTCTGATCGAGATTCCGGGAGGAAAGGGAAGATATATCCTGTCCGAAAACCTGATTCTGCACTATATCGGAAAAGTGTTCAAGGGATATAAGGTGATAGGAAAATCGTTGATCCGCGTCGTGAGAAATGCGGATATTGACGCGGACGCGCTCTATGATGAGGATCTGGATTACCGTGAATTCATGGCGGATCTGATGAAAGAGCGGAAGAAACTCTCACCGGTGCGTCTGGATATGTCCAGGGAAATTGACGGCTCTGTGGTAGAGACGCTTTGCAGATATCTGGACGTGGCCCCGGAGCGCGTTTTCCGCAGCGATGCTCCGCTGGATCTCTCGTTTGTATTTCAGATTGAAGATCTCCTGCGCATGAATCCGGAACTGTTCTACGAGAGGAGAGTACCACAGAAATCTGCGTCTTTCCGGGATGGAGAAAGTATCTTAAAACAGATCAAAGAGGGGGATAAGCTCCTTTCCTATCCGTATGAATCGATCCGTCCTTTCCTGCGCATGCTGAATGAAGCGGCAGAGGATGACAGCGTAATCTCCATCAAGATGACACTCTACCGTCTGGCAAAGCAAAGCAAGATTGTAGAGGCTCTCTGTGAAGCTGCTGAGAACGGTAAGGAGGTCGTTGTGCTCGTAGAGTTGCGCGCACGTTTCGACGAGGAAAACAATATCCGCTGGTCGCGTATGCTGGAGAAGGCAGGCTGTCAGATTATCTATGGACTGGAGGGATTCAAAGTTCACTCCAAGCTCTGTCTGATCACAAGAAAGGGCAAGAATGGTATCGAGTATATCACGCAGATTGGTACCGGAAACTATAATGAGAAGACGGCGAGACTTTATACGGATCTGTCTCTTATGACGGCAAACGAGCAGATCGGTATGGATGCGGCAAGAGTGTTCCAGGCTCTGACCAAAGGCGAGACGGTGGAAGAATCCGATCATCTTCTCGTAGCGCCCAAGTGCCTGCAGAACCGCGTCATCGATATGATTGAAGAAGAGATAGAACACAAGAAAAACGGTGAGGAGGCTTATATCGGCCTGAAACTGAACTCACTTACCGATAAGAAGATCATCGATAAGCTGGCTGAGGCGTCTCAGGCAGGAGTTCACATCGATATGATCATCCGGGGAATCAGCTGCCTGATCCCGGGTGTGAAAGGGCAGACAGACAATATCCGGATCATCAGCATTGTCGGACGTTTCCTTGAACATTCCAGGATTTATATTTTCGGATGCGGAGAAAGGAGAAAATATTATATTTCCTCTGCCGACTTTATGACAAGAAATACAGTAAAGAGAGTGGAAGTCGCAGCTCCTGTATATGATCCGGCGATCAGGGAGACAATTCAGGGAATTTTCAGCCTGATGCTCAGTGATAATCAGAAAGCCAGGGAAGAGGATGCCGACGGAAAGTATACTCTCGTTAAACGCGAGGGAGAGCCGGTTAATTCCCAGGAAGCCCTCTATCAGGAAGCATATGACAAAGCCGCACAGAGAAATGCAGGCCAGGCTTCGGACGGGGTTGAAGAAGAGTGATCGGGGAAAAATAGAAACGAACAGGTGATAGAATGATTTACAGATTTGGCGAGCAGCTTATTCCTGTGACAATGGAAGAGTGGGAGGAGGACCAGGTACCGGCGGTCTTCCTTACCGATTCCAGACATGCTGACGCGATCCTTGCAAGGGCGGGGATCATATATGAAAACGAGATTCAGGTGGCTAAGATCGGGTTCTGCAGGCTTGAAAACCAGCAGGACTGTGTAGTGGGAACATTGTGCATTCCCAAGCTTCTGGATGTTCTCGGAAGCAGATACAGGATGTATTTCTTTGTTAACCGCAGCAATGTGGTGATCGTGGATGACGAGGATTTCTCCGAGCGGCTTATCCGTCGGATCCAGCAGAAAAAGACGCATCAGGGCGAGACAAAGGAGCGGTTCCTCTATAACTATATTTCAGAATTTATCAGCAGAGATCTGGAAATGCTGGTCGCATATGAGCGGAGACTGTTGCGGATGGAAGAGGATGTCAGTCAGGAACATATCGCCAACTTTCAGACAAAACTGATGCCAATTCGCAGAGAACTGTTAAATCTCCGCAGCTATTATGACGAAATCATGGATCTGACAAAAGAGCTGGAAGAGAACGAGAACGGTTTCTTCCTGAAAAAACATCTGAAATACTTCGGTACACTGACTGACCGGGCGGACCGACTCATGAGCCGGACAAGCCATTTGCTGGAGTACGCGCAGCAGGTAAAAGAAGCATATCAGGCTCAGATTGATGCAAAACAGAACAGCAACATGCAGTTTCTGACAGTTATATCTACGATTTTCTTCCCTCTGACCCTGATCACCGGGTGGTATGGGATGAATTTTAAAGACATGCCGGGGCTGGAAGACGGATTTCCTTTTGTTGTGGTACTGAGCGTGGTGGTCATCGTCGGGTGTATTGTGATCTTTAAAAAGAAGCATATATTGTAAACTCATATTACACCACGAGTTCTCCCAAAGGCAGTATCTGATACCCCATTTCCGTCCATTTTGTAATTAGTTCATCAAGAATAGCTGCGTTTGTGGAGGAGGTACTGTGGAGTAACACAATGGCTCCCGGATGAATCCGGTTGATCAGCTTATCGAAAGCCTCCTCTTTTGTAGGTTGATCGTCCTCATACCAGTCTACATATGCCAGGCTCCAGAAAAAAGTCTTATATCCCAGCTCTTTCGCCATCTGGAGATTTTTTTCATTATATTTGCCCTGAGGAGGCCGGTAGTATCTGGTCATTTCCTGTCCGGTCGCCTCGCGGAAAGCGTCTTCTACTGTTATCATTTCTTTTTTAAAAGAATCCATGTCGGCTATCTGTGACATATCAGGATGATGCCACGTATGGTTTCCTACGACATGCCCTTCTTCTGTCATTCTGCGGATCAGTTCAGGTTCAGATTCGATATAAGTTCCAACGACGAAAAACGTAGCCGATACGTTATGCTTTTTTAAGGTATCCAGTATGGCTGCGGTGTTTCCGTTTTCATATCCTGCATCAAAAGTGAGATAGATGACCTTTTCGTCGGTATCCTGGGCATAATAAGCGTCATATCGGGCCAGCTCTTCCATGGTCGCATTGCCTGTGGGAGCCTGCCCGTCTTCCTGGAAACTCAATCCCCAGTTCCCTTCCGCTGATGCGGAAACAGTTTCTGCCAGGAAAGCAGCTCCGGTTCCTATCAGGTATGCGCCGGTGAAGAGCAGTACAAAAGAAAGAATCTTGATTATCAGCGATTTGTTCATAGGCAGTGTGCACAGTACGTTTTTTGACATTATATGAGATGTGATGAGGATTTAGAACCGGCTGTTTAATAATATACAGCGTGCTTTCTGATGATGCTGATGCAGTAGACATTTCTCGGAAAGAATAGTAGAATGTTAACTGGAATTTAGAAAAGAATAGAATGGAGACTGTCATGGAAAAATCAGTTTTATTTTTTGATATTGATGGTACTTTGCTGAGCGAAAAGACAAAGGTGATTCCGGAGAGTGCGATGGGAGCGCTTGATAAGGCAAAAAAGGAGGGGCACCTTTTGTTTATCAATACGGGGCGGACGGTCTGCAGCATACCGGCGGAGCTTGGCAGATACCCTTTTGACGGATATCTGTGCGGGTGCGGAACCCATTTATTCTTCCATGATGAGGAGCTTCTGGCACATTCATTGCCGAAAGAGAGAGGGAGGGCGATCCTTGATATGATGCTTGAGTGTGATCTGGGAGGAATTGCAGAAGGTCCTGAAGACGTCTATTTTCCGAGTCGTATCTCCAGGTTTGATCCTCTGGAATCATCGAGACGTTATTTCCGTGAGAAGGGGATGGGAATCGAATGCTCTATCGAGAGGAACGAGTTCATCTATGACAAGCTTTTTGTATATGCGGATGAGAAAAGCGATCTGAAGAAATTTCTTGATTTTATCGACACGGATATGGAGGCGCTGGATCGGGGAGGCAATGCATACGAGGTGGTACAGAAGGGGTATTCAAAGGCGACGGCATGCGAGTTTATGCTGGACAGGCTTGGAATGACGAAAGAACAGGCGTATGTGTTCGGAGACAGCAGTAATGATCTGGCCATGTTTGAATTTGCGGTTCATGCCGTGGCGATGGGAGAGCATGATCCGGTACTTGATCCATATACAGAATTTGTGACGAAGACGGTGGAAGAAGACGGAATCGCTTATGCTTTGCAGCATTACGGTCTGACATAAGTGAGAAGTCTGCCGTCAATATTAATAACAGCGTCGTAAAGTGAAATCAGAAGAGGTGGGAAAGACAGTGAAGATTTTTGTGTACAATTACAGAGAATTCGATGAGGCGGAGTATTTTCAGAAGTTTTCAAAGGAATATGGAGTGGAGCTTGGAATCACTACGGATGCTCCCACGATGGAAAATGCACACCTTGCCGAAGGGTATGAGTATGTGAGCATCATTACGACGAAGATTGACGCGGAACTCATGGAGAGATTTTACGAGCTGGGCGTAAAAATGATCTCTACCCGCACGATCGGATATGATCATGTGGACATTGCATCGGCGAAGCGTCTGGGCATGCATGTGAGCAATGTATCCTATTCACCAGAGTGTGTGGCGGATTATACGGTCATGCTGATGCTTATGTCCATCCGCAAGATGAAGAGGATTATGCAGAGAGAGGAAATCAACGATTTTTCACTTCCGGGCATACAGGGGAGAGAACTGCCGAACTTTACAGTGGGGGTTTTGGGAACAGGCAGGATTGGGCGCGCTGTGATCCGTGATTTGTCGGGATTCGGCTGTAAGATCTATGCTTATGACAAATATGAAAACGATTCGGTGAAAGAACATGCACAATATGCGGATCTGGATACGATCTACAGGGAGTGTGATCTTATTACACTGCACATGCCTTTGCTTGATGATAACTTCCATCTGATCGACGGAGATGCCATCGCGAAGATGAAAGACGGCGTTGTCATCGTCAATACGGCAAGAGGCGGGCTGATCGATACGAAAGCGCTGATCGAAGGCATTGAATCGGGCAAGATCGGTGCTGCAGGTCTGGATGTGATCGAGGATGAGTTCGGAATGTATTATTATGACAGAAAGTCTGACATACTGAGCAAGCGTGATCTGTATATTTTGAGAGGATTCCCGAATGTGATCGTTACGCCGCATATGGCGTTTTACACAGACCAGGCGGTGAGCGATATGGTGAAAAATTCCATTCTCAGCTGTATTTACCATGCAGAGGGAAAAGAAGATCCCTGGGCGGTTGTCTGATCTGCAACTTATAAGATTTTCAATCATTCGTGTGAGCTGTGTTCAGCGCGAAAGCGCATAACAGAAAATGAGACAGGATCAGATTTGGTAAAAGGGCAGGTAACTGCTCTTTTTCTATAGGCGACAGGATTCTTCCTTTTTTTTAATTTGTCAGTGGTATACTGTGGCAAACGTGCGAAAAAGGAGGAATATGATGACAAAAAAGAAAAAGATCGTTCTTATTACAGTAATATTGGCTGCTATTCTTGCAGTTGGAGCTTTTACAGGTGGTTATCTGTACATAAACAGGTTTGACGCAGGGGAATACGTTCAGGCGGTGCTTGATGTATCCTACAAAAACAAGACAGATCAGTATGTGGAGATAACAGGTATATCAGAGGAAGAAGCCGAGAAAATCTTTGAAGATAATCTGGACGCTACGATGGAGGGATTTGAAAGTTCGCAGATGCCGGAGCATATGCTGCCAAAGTACAGAGAATTGTTCCGTGACATTGCCGGCAGGGTCAGCTATACGATCGGAGAACCTGAGAAGCAGGAAAACGGAATATATGAGGTGCCTGTGATAATCAAGCCGATCACGCTTTTCAGTGATACCTATGAGACATTTCAGACTCGGGCCCAGGAATATGCGCAGGAAGTGACGGACAGTGTGATGAACGGCGAGGAGATGCCTGCAGATGAAGAGATGCAGGAACATATTTATCAAATATACTATGATGTACTCAAAGAACGCGTGGATTCCGGGATGCTCTATGGCGGCGCGAGAAATGTGACGATTCGCGTGACAAAAGATGCTGCCAGAGAATTTACTGTTGATCAGGAGGATATGGATAAGCTGGATTCTATACTGATCGAGAGCGTGGATGCGGGAGCAGAAGACCCATTGTCATGATTCGTGCTAAGAAAGCGCTAAGATTATTGTGCTTTATATCCGAAGATGCTATAATTGCTCTATTGCGTATACATAAAATCAGCGTTTTTATATACAGAACATACTATTAATACAACAGAGGAAGAGAGTAATGAAGATTGTTATCATTGGAGATGGAAAAGTGGGTTATAAACTCGCAAAACAGCTTTCTGTCGAAAACTATGATGTGGTGATGATCGACAGCAATGAGAAGAAACTGAAATATGCTGTGGACCGACTGGATATCGCCTGCGTGATAGGCGACGCGGCAGATGCCGAAGTGCAGAGACAGGCGGATGTTCCTCATGCGGATCTTGTGATTGCATGTACGTCAGCGGATGAATGCAATATGTTAAGCTGTCTGATCGCAAGACGGCTCGGTGCAAGGCATACGATCGCACGTGTGCGCAATCCGATCTATTATAAACAGATCGGACTTCTCAAGGAAGATCTGCATCTGAGTATGGCGGTAAACCCGGAACTTATCGTAGCGGATGAAATCAGCAGACTTCTGTTATTCCCTGACGCAAGCAAGATTGAGACATTTGCGAGAGGAAGAGTTGAGCTGATCGAATATCTGATACAGAAGGAGAGCAAACTCGCCGGCATGTCGCTTGCAGACATGTATGATAAGTTCCAGATCAAGCTCCTTGTCTGCGCCGTGGAGCATTGCGGAGATGTATTGATTCCGGATGGAGATTATGAGATACGGGAAGGCGACAGACTTCACATTGCTGTTTCGCACAGTGAGATGGAACGGTTTTTCCGTATGTTCGGAAAGCATAAGGGAAAGATAAGAAAGGTTATTATATGCGGCGGGGGCAGGGTGGCTTACTATCTTGCAATACAGCTTTGTAAACTCGGAATGCAGATCAAGATCATCGAGCGTGATGTAAACAGATGCGAGGAACTGTGTGAGCTGCTCCCGAAAGCGACGATCATTAACGGCGACGCTACGGATCACGATCTCCTGATCGAGGAAGGAATCGAGGAGGCGGATGCGTTTGTCGGACTGACGGGGATGGATGAGGAGAACATCATTACGGCGCTGTTTGCCAAGAGTCAGGGAGCGTCCAAGATTATTGCAAAGATCAATGAAGACCGGCGCGCCAGCATGGTAGAGGACTTCGGAATTGACAGTATTGTTTCTGCAAAGACGGCGACGGCAGACTCGATCTTAAGCTATGTGAGGGCGCGAAAAAATTCACAGGGGAGTTCAAACGTAGAGACGCTCTACCAACTTGTCGATGATAAGATTGAAGCGCTGGAATTTATTATAAAATCCGAAACCAGATACACGGGAATACCACTTAAAGATCTGACACTCAGATCAAACAACCTGATCGCATGCATTTCAAGAAAAAGACAGATCATTATCCCTGGTGGAGATGACAGTATGGAAGTGGGCGACAGTGTGATCGTGGTCACGATGGATACACATATAGAAGATCTTGAGGATATTTTGGTGTAGGGGCAGCGAAATGAATAAAAGAATGATTGTATACATACTGGGAAAGATGCTGGGAGTAGAAGGCGCCGTACTTTTGATTCCTGCGCTCGTCTCCCTTATTTATCAGGAGAAGAGCGGATTTTCTTTCCTGATAGTTAGCGTAATCCTTGGCGCTGTTTTTCTCCTACTTGGAAGAAAGAGACCGAAGTCTACAAGGATATACGGCAAAGAAAGTTTTGCCATCGTAGCGCTGGCCTGGCTTCTGTGGTCGATTTTCGGGGCGCTTCCGTTTGTGATATCGGGAAGCATCCCGAATTATATTGACGCTTTTTTTGAAACTGTGTCGGGATTCACGACAACAGGCTCTACAATTCTTCAGGAGATTGAGAGCCTTCCTATGGGGATTAATTTCTGGCGGTGTCTGACTCACTGGATCGGCGGTATGGGAGTGCTTGTTTTTGTCCTGATGATCACTTCATTGGACGATGAAAATTCCATGCCGCTCATGCGTGCGGAAATGCCCGGACCGGAATCAGATAAGCTGGTTCCGAAGGCAAGAAATACAGCTGCGATTCTTTACGGGATGTATTTTGTGCTGACAGCGATGGAAGTGATACTGCTTATGCTGGGCGGGATGAATCTTTATGATGCTTTGGTTCATTCGTTCAGTACAGCGGGAACCGGAGGGTTTAACAACAGGAATACAAGTGTGGCATTCTATGACAGTGCATATATAGACGGTGTGATCACTGTATTTATGATCCTTTTTGGCGTGAATTTCAATCTGTATTTCCTGCTTCTCTTAAAAGACTGGAAAAGTGTGCTCAAGAATGAGGAGCTCCGTGCATACCTTGGAATTATAGCTGCATCCATCACAGTGATAACGGTTAATATCCTGAATATATACGAGAATGTGTTCCATGCATTCCGCTATGCGGCGTTCCAGGTGGCGTCCATCATTACGACGACAGGATTTTATACGGCGGATTATGAGTTGTGGCCCGAACTGTCGAAAACCGTACTTCTGGCAATTATGTTTATCGGTGCAAGCGCCGGGTCAACAGGAGGGGGCATTAAGGTTTGCAGGTTCGTGATTCTGCTTAAATCGATCAGGCAGGAGATCCATAAAGTTCTGCATCCTAATGCCGTGACGGTCGTGAAACTGAACGGTAAAAAAGTTGGTCAGGATACACTCAGAGGGATCAATGTGTATTTTGCCGCATATGTATTTATATTAGTTGCATCCGTGCTGATCGTTTCCATAGATAATTTTGATTTTGCTACATCTTTCAGCGGCGTTTTGACAACAATAAATAACGTGGGACCGGGTATTTCCAAAGTAGGGCCTGTAGAGAACTTCCATATGTTCTCGCCCCTTTCCAAAATTGTGTTCTGTTTTGACATGCTGGTGGGAAGGCTGGAGATTATTCCGTTCCTGCTTCTCTTGTCGCCGGCACTCTGGAGGAAGAAGTTCTGACAGGGCGCCTGGTTGAAATATCAGCAAACGATGCCCCGCAGGAATTGCTGCGGGGCTTTTTTAAAGAAAGGGGAAAGCATGAAAAATATCAGACGAAATATTATCATTACAGTGATCGTGATCCTTTTGCTGGGAATCTACTATTATGCGGCTTTGCCGGCAATCAATATCCATTCCACGGAAGTCTGGATTTTCCTCGGTGTTATCATCCTGCTGATCGCGGCACTGTTTGCGAAGAGAAAAGGGTTGAGAAGGTATGAGCTCAAAGAGTCAAAAGGGTTGAAAGTTATTCTTGGACTGTTTGCAGTGGTGGTCATAGTGTACCTGGCAGGTGCTCTTCTGTCTTCGCCTGTTATAAATGCAGATAAATACCAGAAGCTTATGACAGTAGAAACAGGGGAGTTTGCCAGAGATATCGAGGAACTTTCGTTCGACCAGATTCCGCTTCTGGATCGGGATTCTGCCACCCTTCTCGGCAACAGAGAAATGGGAAGTATGGTGGATATGGTCTCTCAGTTCGAGGTTGATGACCTTTATTCACAGATTAACTATCAGGATCGCCCTGTTCGGGTTTCACCGCTGAAATATGCAAGTATTATTAAGTGGCTGACAAACAACAGTGAAGGAATACCTGCGTATATGAAGATTGATATGGCAACTCAGGATACGGAACTTGTCAAGCTGGACGAAGGGATGAAATATACTACCAGCGATCATTTTAACCGGAATATCTATCGACATCTGAGATTTCGCTATCCGACCTATATTTTTAATGACCTGAGCTTTGAGGTGGATGAAGAGGGAACCCCATACTGGATATGTCCGGTTAAAAAGTATAATATCGGTCTGTTCGGAGGCGTGACCATCGGCAGAGTCGTGCTTTGTAATGCCATTACGGGAGAGACGGAAGACTATGCTGTCGAGGATGCCCCGCAGTGGATTGACCGGGCATATTCCGCGGATCTTCTTGTAGAACTTTATGATTACCACGGAACCCTGCAGCATGGTTTTATCAACAGTGTGTTCGGGCAGAAAGATTGTCTGGTGACTACGGACGGATATAACTATCTGGCCATTGATGACGAT
>DWXI01000190.1 GCA_019119265.1 Candidatus Mediterraneibacter intestinigallinarum
AGCCTGAGCATAAATCCAATTCGTATTATTACAGGGAGTGGTGCAGTGATTTCTTTGATTGCATTTGCGTTAATTATTTATGCCTTGATTTCTTATTTTACCGGCAATGCTGTTTCGGGATGGTCCAGTACCTTAATTGCAACAAGTTTTATCGGAGGAATTCAACTGATTTCTCTTGGAATCATTGGTGAGTATATAGGAAAAATTTACATGGAAACAAAACAGCGGCCACGGTTCATTATAGAAGAGCGTACCTATGCAGAGGAAGAAAAATGATTAAGAAATTGTTGGATAAAACATTCATAAAATTCATTGCAGTAGGAATTGTGAACACTCTGATCGGAACAGCAGTAATGTTTTCATTTTATAACTGTTTTCATTTTAATTATTGGATATCGTCGGCTGCGAACTATATTGTTGGGAGTGTTGTAAGCTATGTCTTAAATAAACATTTTACCTTTTGTAATAATGAAAGAAGCTGGAAGATTCTTATCAAATTTATTATCAATATTGTATTCTGTTATATTATAGCATATGGTATAGCGAAACCTTCGGTATTTTGGCTGTTATCCGCTGCGTCAATTAGTGCACAGGAAAATAGCGCGATGCTTATAGGAATGATTCTTTTTGTAGGATTAAATTATGTAGGGCAACGCTGCTTCGCTTTTAAAAAGAACAATGAAGAGTATGAACCAGAAAAAATTAAGTAAAATAATTCTTATTACTTTATCCCTCTTTCTCCTCTACATCCTTGCCAGTCTCTGGATCTCTACAAATCATCTTTCTATCCACAGCTACAACTTCCCTACCGCCAAGACAGACCAGCAGGTCACTCTGGCGGTAATTTCCGACCTTCATGGCCACGAGTTCAGCCGTGACAATGAGGAGCTGGCAGAACGGATCAAAGGTCAGTCTCCAGATCTGATCTTAATGGACGGCGATTTTCTAAATGCCGATTCTGACAATGCCGACATACCATGTGATCTGATCCGCAGACTGATCAAAACGGCGCCTGTCTATTATGCATTGGGAAACCATGAACTTTCTTATATCGAGAATGGTCATCCGGAGTTGGTGGATGAATTGCAGGAATCCGGAGCTGTCGTTCTGGATAAGTCTTATAAGGACCTTCAAGTACGCGGAACCGCGATCCGACTGGGCGGTATGTATGATTATGCGTTCGGTCTTGATGGAAGCAACAGTGCAGCTGCAGCACCGGAAGATGCCAAGGTATTCATGGAAGACTTTCAGGATACAGAACGGCTGAAGATTATGATGTCTCACCGGCCGGACAGTTTTATATTTGGTGACGCTTCTTCTTATTGGGATGTGGATCTGGTTATCAGCGGACATGATCACGGAGGCCAGGTTGTTATCCCTTTCCTTGGGGGTATATATGGCGGTGACCAGGGATGGTTCCCGGAGTATGTGCATGGCATGTATCAGAAAGATGAGATGCATCTGTTTGTGACCAGCGGTCTTGGGAGTCATGATCAGATGCTGAAGCGGTTTAACAACTTTCCGGAGATTGCAATCATAAAGATAGAGCCGTTATCCACAGAATGACTTATACGCTTTATATATGTCTGGCATTTTCATCCCGCCTATGGTATCATGAACAAAAGCATTACATTTCCAGCATGTTCTATTCTTAGGCGGCGTCACTGTCTGCATCAACAGTTCTATTACATTCAGGAAAATCTCGATGCTTTTCATTCCCTATTAACAGCAGAGAGACCTTGGATGCAAAAGAACAGCGGGCAGAAAATATTGTCTTGCCGCCGGCATCGCCAGTCTCTTTGCACTACATTTCAAAGGAGGCTGAAATATGGCGAACGAAATAAAGACGACAAACTCGGAAAACACAGTAAACTCAGCAAACACAGCAGTCACTGTGCCGGTCAACCGGACGTACAAGTCCACCTTGTTCATCAT
This sequence comes from Candidatus Mediterraneibacter intestinigallinarum, assembly GCA_019119265.1. Lineage (GTDB taxonomy): Bacteria > Bacillota > Clostridia > Lachnospirales > Lachnospiraceae > Mediterraneibacter > Mediterraneibacter intestinigallinarum. The sequence goes on from DWXI01000190.1 coordinate 1,936, forward strand.
GCTGTTTCAGGACAAGAAAAACCTGCTGGAACTGTACAATGCAGTAAGCGGAAAACATTATACCGATCCGGAAGTCCTGGAGATCAACACCCTGGAAAACGCGATCTATATGACAGTCAAGAACGATATCTCTTTCCTGATTGACGGGCGGATCTCCCTGTATGAGCACCAGTCCACCTACAACCCCAACCTGCCTTTGCGGTTCCTGCTTTATATCGCAAAGCTGTACTCAAGGATGACGCGGAACGCGAACCTGTACGGAACAAAAGTGATCCGGATCCCGCCGCCGGAGTTCCTGATCTTCTACAATGGAAAGGAAGAACTCCCGGAGCGGACAGTTCTGAAACTGTCAGACATGTATGAAAAGGAAGATCCCCGTGCAGGATTGGAACTAGAAGCAGTGATGCTGAATATTTCAGGAAGGCATAACCAGAAGTTGAAAGATGCCTGCAGGACACTCAAGGATTACGCAATCTATACGGACAAAGTCCGGGAGTATGCGGAAGAGATGGAACTTGCGGACGCAGTGGAGCGGGCAATCCGGGAGTGTATCGCGGAGGATGTGCTGAAGGACTTTCTGGAGAAGCATAGAGCGGAGGCGAAAGAAATGAGTATATTCGAATATGATCAGGAAAAGCATATGAGACAGGAACGGGAAGAAGCCTGGACGGAGGGGCATAGCGCCGGATTGGAAGAGGGCGTGGAAAAAGGAATTGCCAGAGGAGAAGAGCAGATGCTCATGACGCAGATACGCAAAAAGCTATCCAGGGGAAAGAATGCCTCGGTGATCGCAGAGGAGTTGGAGGAGACAGAAGAGCGCGTCAGAAAGCTGATCGATAAGATTGATGAAGGAGAGTCATAAGCAGATTATAATGCATGCACAGAGCGGAGACGAAGGAAAGAAGATATCTCCCTTGTGGCAGAAGCATCAATGGAAGAGATAAGAAAAGCAAAGAGTCTGTCCTGAACACAGGAACGCAGGATCAACGCTGAATCGGCAGGGAAACCTCTTGACGAACTCTGCCTTATTCTATATAATTACCTTTGTATGAATTTCAACAGCAAAGGTGATGACGGAGACAGTAGGTCATATCCGAACATTCCAGCGAGCCGGGAAGGGTGCGAGCCCGGTATCAGTAGAATATTTCCGAATATCACTCCCGAACCGCAGCCCCCAACGCATACAGAAGAAGCATGAATGCATGAGAGAGTAAGGGCTGACGCGGATCCCGCGTTAGAGGATACCATATGCGAACTGAATTGCTTTTATCACGGAATCAGACAGTGTGTATACGGGTGAAGGAAGTTCAAGTATGTTGTAACAGGTGGTTAAAACGAGAGAAATGGCTTTCGTCCTTTTACAGGACGGGAGCCTTTTTTGTCAGATCTTAGAAAACAAGATTTGGACACCGCCAGACCGATCGATATGTCCATTGCGGACGCGCTTTCGCTCGGGCCGTAACGCAGCGGACACATATGGCTGCAAAGGACGCAGCCTTAGTGCCGGCGTTACTCTACGGTCCTTAATAGACATATCAATCGGTCCGACTCCGCGAAATCAGCAGTTTTTTAAAATCCGACAGAAAAAAGGGTTCCCGGGATGTCGGCTCAGGCCGGCAGGTGCTTCAGATCCGTTGGAAAACATATATGCTTCCAGGACAAGAAAGCGCTCCAATAAAAGGTAAGAAAGCCCCCACCTCTCCCGGTTTTGATTCAAGTACCGTTCTGGACAGGCCCGATGCCGCAATATATCCATTAAGGGCCGTAAAGGAACGCCGGCACTTAGATCGCGTCTTTTGCGATCTTACGTGTCCGCTGCGTTCCGTCCCGAGCGAGAGCGCGCCCGCAATGGATATATTGCGGCATCGGGCCTATGACAGAAAGGAAATAAGAAATGTATAAGAAAGTTCCCACAGATATGAATTTTGTCGGCAGGGAAAAGGAAGTCGAGAAGTTCTGGGATGAGAACCACATCTTTGAGAAGAGTATCGAAGAGCGTGAGGGATGTCCGGACTACATCTTCTACGACGGCCCGCCGACCGCAAACGGCAAACCGCACATCGGACATGTGCTCACACGTGTCATCAAGGACATGATCCCGCGTTACCGCACAATGAAAGGCTACATGGTTCCGAGAAAGGCAGGATGGGATACCCACGGACTGCCGGTCGAGCTTGAGGTAGAGAAAGCCCTCGGACTGGACGGAAAGGATCAGATCGAGGAGTACGGCCTGGAGCCGTTCATCGACAAATGTAAGGAAAGCGTATGGAAATACAAGGGGATGTGGGAGGATTTCTCCGGCACAGTCGGCTTCTGGGCTGATATGGAGCACCCCTATGTAACATACCATAACAGCTTCATCGAGTCCGAGTGGTGGGCATTGAAAAAGATCTGGGAGAAAGATCTTCTCTACAAAGGGTTCAAGATCGTTCCCTACTGTCCGAGATGTGGTACGCCGCTGTCCGCCCAGGAAGTGGCTCAGGGCTACAAGGACGTGAAAGAACGTTCCGCAGTTGTAAGATTTAAAGTAAAGGACGAGGATGCATACATCCTTGCATGGACGACCACACCGTGGACACTTCCGTCCAACCTCGCCCTCTGTGTAAACCCGAACGAGGATTATGCGAAAGTAAAGGCAGCAGACGGATACACTTATTATATGGCATGTGCTCTTCTTGACACAGTATTGGGAAGACTGGCTGAGGAAGGTAAGCCGGCATACGAGATCCTCGAGACATACAAAGGAACAGACCTTGAGGGCAAAGAGTATGAGCCGCTGTACCAGTGCGCGGCCGACGCAGCTGCAAAGCAGAATAAAAAGGCATTTTATGTGACATGCGACACATATGTTACACTGACAGACGGTACGGGAGTTGTTCACATCGCGCCGGCATTCGGTGAAGATGATGCGAATGTGGGAAGAAAATATGGTCTTCCGTTCGTACAGCTTGTAGATGAAAAAGGAAACATGGCGGAGTCTACTCCGTTCGCAGGTCTTTTCGTGAAGAAAGCGGATCCGGAAGTGTTGAAGGATCTGGACAGCAGAGGACTGCTCTTCGATGCACCGAAGTTCGAGCACAGCTACCCGCACTGCTGGAGATGTGACACACCGCTGATCTACTATGCGCGTGAGTCATGGTTCATCAAGATGACAGCAGTAAGAGACGACCTGATCGCAAATAACAACACGATCAACTGGATTCCGGAGAGCATCGGTAAAGGCCGTTTCGGCGACTGGATCGAGAACGTTCAGGACTGGGGCATCAGCCGTAACCGCTACTGGGGTACTCCGCTCAATATCTGGGAATGTGAGTGCGGACACATGCATTCCATTGGAAGTATTGCGGAGCTGAAAGAAATGTCCGACAACTGTCCGGATGATATCGAACTGCACCGTCCGTACATCGACGCCGTGACGATCAAGTGCCCGAAGTGCGGTAAAGAGATGCACCGTGTTCCGGAAGTTATCGACTGCTGGTTCGACAGCGGATCCATGCCGTTTGCACAGCACCACTATCCGTTCGAGAATCAGGAACTCTTTGAGAAACAGTTCCCGGCAGACTTTATTTCCGAGGCGGTAGACCAGACAAGAGGATGGTTTTACTCCCTGCTGGCGATCTCCACGCTGATCTTCAACAAGGCGCCATACAAGAATGTCATTGTCCTCGGACATGTGCAGGATGAGAACGGCCAGAAGATGAGCAAATCCAAGGGGAATGCGGTAGATCCGTTCGATGCCCTTGAGAAATACGGAGCCGATGCGATCCGCTGGTACTTCTATGTCAACAGCGCTCCGTGGCTGCCGAACCGTTTCCACGGGAAAGCAGTGACAGAAGGACAGAGAAAATTCATGGGTACACTGTGGAATACTTATGCATTCTTTGTTCTCTATGCGAATATCGACGAGTTCGACGCGACAAAATATACACTGGAATATGATAAACTTTCCGTAATGGACAAATGGCTTTTGTCCAAGATGAATACGATGGTGAAGACCGTTGACAACAATCTTGAGAATTACCGCATTCCGGAGGCTGCCCGCGCGCTTCAGGAGTTCGTGGATGACATGAGCAACTGGTACGTAAGAAGAAGCCGTGAGCGTTTCTGGGCGAAAGGAATGGAGCAGGATAAGATCAATGCATATATGACATTGTATACAGCACTTGTAACTGTTTCTAAGGCTGCAGCTCCGATGATCCCGTTCATGACAGAAGAGATTTACCAGAACCTTGTGCGCAGCATTGACAAAGATGCGCCGGAGAGTATCCATCTCTGTCTGTTCCCGGAAGTGAATGAGGACCAGATCGACGCAGAACTGGAACAGAACATGGACAATGTCCTGAAGCTTGTTGTTATGGGGCGTGCCTGCAGAAATACATCCAATATCAAGAACCGCCAGCCGATCGGACAGATGTTCGTAAAAGCCTCATTTACCCTTCCGGAGTTCTATCAGGAGATCGTGGCTGACGAGCTGAATGTGAAGAATGTTAAATTTACGGAAGATGTAAGAGACATTACTTCATACAATTTTAAACCTCAGTTAAAGACAGTGGGACCGAAATATGGTAAAATGTTAGGTGGCATTAAGGCTGCCCTTGATTCTGTGGACGGTAACGCCGCAATGGATGAGGTCAATGAAACAGGCGCTCTCAAACTCGATGTAAACGGACAGGAGATTACGCTGTTCCGTGAGGATCTTTTGATCGAGACGGCACAGATCGAAGGCTATGTGTCAGAAAATGATAATGGTATCACGGTAGTACTTGACACGAACCTGACACCTGAACTCCTCGAAGAAGGATTCGTCCGTGAGATCATCAGCAAGGTACAGACCATGAGAAAAGAGGCAGACTTTGAAGTGATGGACCGTATCCGCGTAACTTATGACGGCAGTGAAAAGGCAGAGACGATCTTCGCAAAATATGCCGATGAGATCGCCGGGGAAGTGCTCGCCAACGAAGTGGCGAAGGCAGAGCCGGCAGGCTATGTAAAGGAGTGGAAGATCAACGGTGAAGCAGTTACAATGGGTGTGGAAAAGGAAGGAAAATAAAACAATGTTCAGCAAAAGATTTGAGAAAGAAACATTCAAGCAGACGGTAAAGGACAATGTCAGAAACCTTTACAGAAAAACAATCGAGGAAGCGACTGAGCAGCAGGTATTCCAGGCGGTTTCTTATGCAGTAAAAGACGTTATCTTTGACGACTGGTTTGCTACTCAGAAAGCATATGATGAGGCGGACGCAAAGACAGTTTATTATATGTCCATGGAGTTCCTGATGGGGCGCGCGCTTGGAAATAACCTTATCAATATGACGGTATACAAGGAAGTAAAGGAGGCTCTTGACGAACTGGGACTTGATCTGAACGTGATCGAGGATCAGGAGCCGGATGCAGCTCTCGGAAACGGCGGTCTGGGAAGACTTGCAGCATGTTTCCTCGACTCACTGGCAACCCTGAATTATCCGGCATACGGATGTGGTATCCGTTATCGCTACGGTATGTTCAAACAGAAGATTGAGAACGGATACCAGAAAGAGGTTCCGGACGACTGGTTAAGAGAGGGAAATCCGTTTGAGCTTCGCAGAGAAGAGTATGCGAAAGAAGTCCGTTTCGGCGGAAATATCCGTTTTGAGAAAGATCCTGCAACGGGAAAAGATATCTTTATCCAGGAAAATTATGAGTCCGTACTCGCGATCCCCTATGATATGCCGATCGTAGGATACGGCAACCACGTAGTAAATACACTGCGTGTATGGGATGCAAAGGCGATCACGGACTTTAAGCTGGATGAGTTTGACAGAGGAAACTATCACAAAGCGGTAGAGCAGGAGAACCTTGCAAAACTGATCGTCGATGTACTCTATCCGAACGATAATCACTATTCAGGAAAAGAGCTTCGTCTGAAACAGCAGTATTTCTTCATCTCTGCGAGCCTTCAGGCGCTGATCGCAAAATACAAAAAGAAACACAGCGATATTCGCAAGCTGTATGAAAAAGTAGTCATCCAGATGAACGATACTCACCCGACGGTGGCAGTTCCGGAGCTGATGAGGCTGCTCATTGATGAAGAGGGGCTGACATGGGAAGAGGCATGGGATGTGACCACAAAGACCTGTGCGTACACGAACCATACGATCATGGCAGAGGCTCTTGAGAAATGGCCGATCGACCTGTTCTCACGTCTCCTGCCGCGTATCTACCAGATTGTTCAGGAGATCGACCGCCGGTTCCTTATCAAAGTCCGCGAGATGTATCCGGGCAACGAGGATAAAGTGAAGAAGATGGCGATCCTCATGGACGGCCAGGTGCGCATGGCAAATATGGCGATCATTGCAGGATTCTCTGTAAACGGTGTGGCGAAGCTTCATACGGAAATCCTGAAACATCAGGAGCTGAAAGACTTCTATGAGATGATGCCGGAGAAGTTCAATAACAAGACAAACGGTATCACACAGAGACGTTTCCTTGCACATGGAAATCCGCTTCTCGCTGACTGGATCACAGATAAGATCGGAGACGGCTGGATCACCGATCTTTCCCAGATCGCGAAGCTGAAACCGTATGTAGACGATGACAGCGCAAGACGCGAATTTATGGAGATCAAGTATAAGAACAAAGTCCGCCTTGCAAAATATATCAAAGAGCATAACGGCATCGATGTGGATCCGCGCTCTATTTTCGATGTACAGGTAAAACGTCTGCATGAGTATAAACGTCAGTTCCTGAACATCCTGCATATCATGTATCTGTACAATCAGATCAAAGAGCATCCGGAACGGAGCTTCTATCCGAGAACATTTATCTTCGGCGCGAAAGCGGCAGCAGGATATTTAAGAGCCAAAGAGACGATCAAGCTGATCAATTCTGTGGCTGATGTGGTAAATAACGACCGCAGCATCAACGGAAAACTGAAAGTCGTGTTTATCGAAGACTACCGCGTGTCCAACGCAGAGATCATTTTTGCGGCAGCAGATGTCAGCGAGCAGATATCCACAGCGTCTAAAGAGGCGTCAGGCACGGGTAACATGAAGTTCATGCTGAACGGCGCTCCGACACTGGGAACAATGGACGGCGCGAACGTGGAGATCGTACAGGAAGTCGGCGCGGAGAATGCATTTATCTTCGGCCTGAGCTCAGAAGAAGTTATCAATTACGAGAACAACGGCGGATACAATCCGCAGGATATCTACTTCAACGACTGGGAACTGAAACGTGTGGTAGACCAGCTTATGGACGGTACTTATTCACACGGCGACCACAACATGTATAAGAACCTTTATAACTCACTTCTCAATACACAGTCTACGGACAAAGCGGATATGTATTTTATCCTGAAGGATTTCCGCTCCTACGCAGACGCGCAGAAGAGAGTAGAAGAGGCTTACAGAGACCAGCAGAGATGGTCCAGGATGGCAATGATGCAGACGGCATGCAGCGGAAAGTTCTCATCTGACCGTACGATCGAGGAGTATGTAAATGATATCTGGCATCTTGAAAAAGTAGAGGTTCCGTCCGGAGAGGATGAATAGGAGGAGTCTTATGGATTTTGGCTATAATTACGGATATGAATACAATTATGATTATCCTGTACACATGAACAGTACTGGTTCGCTGTTTACCGCACTGATGTATATTTATCTGATCATATTGACAGTGATCGTTATTTTTGCGCTTGCAAGTTATATCTTTCATTCGGTTGGGATGTATACCATTGGAAAGCGGATGGGAAGAGAATACGCATGGCTCGCTTTTATACCGTTTGCAAGAGATTATTTCCACGGGGAACTTGCCGGAGCAATACCGCTGAAGAGCAGGAAGATTAAAAATCCGGGGATATGGAATCTGGTACTGCCGATTATCTATAATGCCATAGCAGGCATATTGATCGTGATCGTTGTGATCGCCGGAATTGGAGCGGGAGTTGCATCAGAAATGAACCGTGGGGTGACAGGCATTTCCGCATTCATATCAGCTCTGATCGGTGTATATGTACTGATTCTGATATTAGCTGTTGCATATACGGCAATACATTCTGTGCTGAGAGTTCTGATCGACATTCAGATTTACGAAAGATTTACCTCGCGGAATATGGCGGTGGTACATTCTGTACTTTCGGCTATTTTGCCGCTCTATGAGTCCATCTGCTTCTTTGTTATGAGGAACAGAGATTTTAATCCGGGGATGGAACCGCACATCGCTCCGCCGGTACCTCCTGTACCGCCGATGCCGCCCGTACCGCCGGTATCTCATGTAGAGTCTGGGAATATGGAGATGACTTCTGAGAAGCCGCAGGATCAGGCTGCAGATCGTAAGGAGGATACATTACAGCCTCCGATTGGAGAACAAACAGATCATAAACCAGAATAAAATGACGGGAGCCCTTCATATATTTATTGATATATGGAGGGCTGTTCTTATGAACCGGTATGCGATTGAACAGAAATTTAAATCTGCAGCAGCATTTCTCATAATCCTTATTCTGCTGCCCTATATTGTCTCTGTATTTGTAAACGGAACCGACTTAAGAGAAGTGGATGACGGGGTGTTTTATGTAAAAGTGAAAATACCCGAGACGGAAGAAGCAGACGGAGTGACAGAACTCAACTGGACCGATTATCTGGCCGGAATCCTGGCGAAAGAAATATCAAAAGACAGTGAGCCGGAAGCCATGAAAGCCCAGGCAATCCTGATCCGGACCAAGATATACAGAGCAGCGGAAAACTCGGAAGATAAAATACTCACGGAGAGCTATCTGTCGCGGGAGGAGATGGAAGATGAATGGGGATCTGAAAACTACCGGAAATATTATGAAAAATATATCCGAGCTGTAGAAGAGACAGATGATACTGTGCTTATGTACAATGACACATATGCGTGGACCCCGTTCCATCAGTCAAGTTGTGGAAAAACAAGGAGCGCGTCTGAAGTGATGGGAAGCGAAGACTACCCATATATAGCGGTTCGGGAATGCCCGGCTGATAAAGAAGCGGAGAATGAGATACAGACGTTTGTATTTTCGTATTCCGAAATACAGACATTATGCAGGGATTTTCTTGTGGCAGCAGAGAACGGTGAGAAGGCCGCTCAGGGATATACTTTCAACGATTTTGAAATAAAATCAAAAGATTCAGCAGGATATGTGAGCGAGCTGAAGATCGGTGAAACAGTATGTACAGGAGATCAGTTCCGGGATGCGCTGTCGCTGCCGTCAAGCGCTTTTTCGCTGAACGAAAGCGGAAAAGACGATATAAAAATCACAACGACCGGGAAAGGTCACGGACTTGGAATGAGTTTGTGGACAGCGGAACAGATGGCAGAGGAAGGGAAGGACTGCGAGGAAATCCTTTCCTTCTTTTTTGAAGGAACAGAATTAAGGAAAGATATTCAGGAGACAGAAATCTTCTGAAAAGAAAGGCACGTATTTTTCATAAATCTTTTAAAAGGCCCGGAATAATACAGTCGTTTTCTGGCAAAAATATAGCCAGAGGTGATGACAATGAATAAGAATGAAAGACAGTCTTTCCTGAAAGGAAAGGGCGCTGCCGTCGGCATTGTGATCTGCTTTGTAGCTGTCATAGCACTGGTTGGGGCATATACGTTCAGCAATTACCAGAGGGATATTGATGAGCAGATGGCAAAAGCTGAAGAACAGGCAGAGGAACTTACAGAAGATATGGGAACAGATACAGAGGATACAACAGAGAGTACTACAGAGGAAACGACAACAGACGATATCGTCCTGCCGGAAACAGATGATGATCTGACAGAAGATCCTGAAGACGGGCAGCAGGGCCGGTCAGACGAAGGCGGAGCCGGTATGGGCTCGCAGGACAGTACGGGTGAAAATGCCGGAACAGATGGCAGCTCTGCAGCTGCAACCGGAGATACATCAGGCATATGGTTCAGCGAAGACAGTATTCTTACGTGGCCTGCCAGTGGTGCGGTGATCATGAGCTATAGTATGGATCAGACGGTATTCTTCCAGACACTGGAGCAGTATAAGTATAATCCGGCAATGATCATCGGCGGAGAAGTGGGAGAGACGATCGGTGCATCGGCAGCAGGGATTGTGACCAATATCGAGGAGACTGCGCAGACAGGTACTACTGTCACCCTTGATATGGGGAACGGTTACAGTGCCGTGTACGGGCAACTCAGTGATGTGCCTGTAGCTGTCGGTGATTACGTCGGAGCGGGAGAATCACTTGGCACATTGAGCGAACCTACAAAATACTACAGCGTAGAAGGACCGAATCTTTACTTTGAAGTGCTCAAAGACGGCGAGCCGGTCGATCCGATGAACTTTATGGAGTAGAGGAATTCGTGTTTGTTGTATAGATTGTTCTGCTAAAAGACAGAAAAGCGAACTAATTTGAATTGCGGACGCTGTGAAAAGCGGATACTGTAACGCCATGCCGGCCCGCTCCTCCTCATCCCCTGGAATCCCTGTAACGAAAAAGAAAATACTCGTCCATTGTAACTCGTATTTCTTTTTCTAACAGGGAGAACCAGGTGTATTCGGAACGCTCCTGCCTTAATGCATGACTTATACAGTATCCGCTTCTCACAGCTGGCGCATCAGACGTCAGATTTTCTGGTTATCCGCAGTACATCCTATAAACAAACATTCATAAAAGCAGGAAGAAAAGGACGCTTTCTCGATTAAGCTCTGCTCTCGTCTTGTTTTTATGAGTATTTGTTTAGAAATCTTTGTAAGGACCGGACAGAAAAATGTTCAGACTGGATGGAATAGCAGAAAAAAGGGGAACTGTGTGAGCCATGCATCAAGGCAGGAGCGTTCCGAAAAGCATTTGTTCTGGATGTTAGGGGAAAGGAGATGGGAGTTACAATGAACGAGCATTTTCTTTCCCCGTTACATCCATTCAAATCTTTGAGGTAGAGCGGGCCGGCATGGCGATGCAGTTCCCCTTTTTTCTGCGTCCGCTTTACATCTGACATTTTTTGTTCGAATTATTACATGATCTCTGGAACAAACACGAATTTCCATTGCCAAACCGGAAAAAACAGGAAAGGCGAATCTCACGGAATAAAAATACAAAATCATACGGAATGAAAATAGAGAATTGCTCGGAATAGAAATTAAAAATCTCACGGAATGAAATTGCAAAATCTCACGGAATGGATTATAATATACACAGGAGGATCGTGTCATGGAGAAGAAAGGATATAGACCGCGCATTATTGATAATAAGATTGAAGAGTATCTGGGTGTGTTCGGTGCACTCTGTATAGAGGGGCCCAAGTGGTGCGGGAAGACGTGGACGTCATCCTTTCACAGCAGAAGTGAGATCTATCTGGGAGATCCGGCGGGCAATTTTCAGAACAGGAACCTTGCCGAATTAAGTCCGGATCTGGTGTTGCAGGGAGAGACCCCCCGTCTGATCGATGAGTGGCAGGAAGTGCCGCCGCTGTGGGACGCCGTGAGATTTCATGTGGATCAGAGCAGTGAGAAAGGACTTTTTATCTTAACGGGATCATCAACCCCGAATCACAAAGGGATACTTCACAGTGGCGCAGGGCGCATTGCAAGGATTCGAATGCGCCCTATGTCTCTGTATGAGTCCGGGAACTCAAGCGGCATGGTTTCTCTGGGCGATTTATGTGCAGACAGGATGGAGTCTGTGATGACAGGGGAAGTCCGGCTGACAGACCTGATCGGGTACATCCTGCGCGGAGGATGGCCGGCAAGCCTCGGACTTTCGATAAAAGAAGTGTCGCTTCTGCCCCAGCAGTATCTTGACGCTATTGTCGATGATGACGTGTACAGGATTGACGGAGTGAAGCGCGATACTACAAAGATCCGGCTACTTCTTCGCTCCCTGGCGCGAAACGAGAGCACCACGGCGACGAACCGCTCGTTGAAAAATGATGTAAAAGAAAAAGACGATGAAGATATCGATGTGGATACGATCGCATCCTATCTGGATATATTTTCCCGGCTGTTCCTGATCGAGAATCAGCAGCCCTTTTCCTCGAAGATCCGTTCGTCAGTCAGAGTAAAACAGGCGGAGAAGCGGCATTTTGCAGATCCGTCCCTTGCAGCGGCTCTCTTAGGTGCGACAGAGGAGAAACTTCTGGGAGATCTTAATACACTCGGATTCCTATTTGAGGCATTGTGCGAGAGAGATCTGAGGATTTACGCCGATGCATTTGGGGGCCAGCTTTATCACTATCAGGATTATCAGAACCGTGAAGTTGACGCGGTGATACAGCTTCCGGGCGGAGAATGGTGCGCATTTGAGATAAAGCTTGGCGCGAACCAGATTGATGAGGCGGCGGCAGTTCTGGTGAAATTGAAAAATGATATTGCAAAAGAGCCGGGAGGCATACCGCCGAAGGTCCTCTGTGTAGTGTGCGGGATGAGCAATGCGGCCTACAAACGCGCTGACGGGGTATATGTAGTTCCGATAACGGCGCTTCGCGAGTAAGAAGAGGTGGCGGATGTGAATTATACATATATTGTCAAATGCAGTGACGGTTCGCTCTACACCGGATGGACGAATGATCTGGAGAAGCGGATCAAAGCCCACAATGATGGAAAAGGTGCGAAATATACAAAATCCCGCAGACCGGTGGTTCTGGCGTATTATGAGGAATTTCACACGAGAGAAGAGGCGATGCGCCGGGAGTGGGAGATCAAGCAGATGACGAGAGAGCAGAAAATGAAAATGATCCGGGAAGATATCTGAGCCGATATCCCCCGGATCATTTTGCGTGATATGACCGGAGAAAATATTTTAATTACAGCAGTCCAAGTCCTTTTGCAACAATCATAATGAAGTCCTGTACATTCGTGACGATCGTAGTTGCGGCAAGGCTTCCGCGGTCCAGAAGCTTATTGACCACAAATTCATCGGCGTCTACTGTATAGAGAAATACAGGGCGTACCGTACCGTCTTCAAGCACACGGTAGGACGGCGTCATATTTCCCGTAGCAATGGTGTGGAGCATGGTGGCAAGGCAGATGACCGTGGTAGATTTTTTGATCATGCTGCGCATTGCGGTCTGTCCGTCATAAGCGTTTCCGATGACCTCGGGGAGCGGTCCGTCGTCGCGGATGGAGCCGGTAAGGACGAAAGGAACGTTATTTTTGACACAGCTGTACATGATCCCGTTATCAATCTTGTAGTCGTCAATAAACTGTGCGATGGAACCGCTTTTTCTCACGCGGTTGATGACGTCAAGATGATTGTAATGTCCGTTGGGCTGGGATTTCTGTGTATAGATATCCTGTCCGAGGGCAGTGTGGAACATAGCGCCTTCCAGATCGTGGGTCGCCAGTGCATTTCCGGCCATCAGACCATCTACATAGCCGTTTTCAACCATGGCCTGCATGGCACGTCTTGCATCCGCGTCAAAAGAGAACGCAGGTCCCATGACCCATATGATATTACCGTGGTCTTTCTCATATTTTAAAAGCTCAAAGAGCCGGTCGTAGTCTCTGGCATAGGACGTCTCGCGGCTCCTGCCCTGGCGGAAGACGAACTGGTCGCCCTCGGCATCTTCCGGATCTTCAAAACCGGCGGAGTGCAGATAGATGCCCTCTTCGGCGTTTTCCGAGCGGCCCAGTATGACCTTGTCGCCAATCTCAAGATTGCGGTTCTCCACGACTTTTAAAGTCCCGTCATCGCAGAGCACGACGCTTGAGTCCATACGGCTCTCTTCGGCCAGCGTCCATTTCCCGTTTATTTTGAAGTATTCAGGATACATGGAAGTGCTGTGGTAATTTTCGGGAGCAACTCCTTTGATGGTTACTTTCTCCCATGCTGCATCCGGAGCATTGACAAAACGCTCCTGTGTGAAATCAGGCTCTCTGTATTCTGGTAAATGAAACATAGTTTAAAACTCCTCTTTTCTGTTAATGTAATGTCGATGAAATATCGAGTCAGCAGAATCCGCATCAGCGCTCATATACACACTGACCATCTACATAGGTCTGAATGACTTTGATTTTATCGATATCTTCAGCCGGAATATTCAGGATATCGTCGCTCAGCACGGCGAAATCTGCATGGTATCCGGGGGCGAGCATTCCTGTATCAGGAAAACCTGCAGCCTGTGCGGAACCTGTTGTATAGAGTCTGATCGCTGTCTCGATATCTACAGCCTGGTCTTTTCCGCAGTCTGTCCCGTCGGCAGCAGTACGTGTCACTGCAAGCTTCAGGCCGGGAAAAGGATCAGAAGGATCTGACCAGAAAGTAGCCGGGGCGTCAGTTGAGAAGCCCAGGGAAACACCTGCATCCAGCATATCCTTATAAGGATAGCACTGTTTTAACCAGTCTGCACCGAGATTGGAGAGATAGCTTTTGCTCTCCGCATACGGGAAGATTGGCTGAGACACAAAGGAAATGCCGTGTTCGGCGGCTTTTGTGATACTGTCTTTGGAGGGATCTGTGACATGCTCCACCCGCACATATGGAATATCACCTGTTGTCCATGGCTCTTCCTGACATGCCCGGTCGATCATTCTTGCGATAGCCCTGCCGCCCATAGCGTGCATGGAGAGCTGGCAGTGGTTTTCTTTACAGAAAGCAATGGCAGTTTCCACAAGGTGATCGCTGCATACGGAGATGCCGTATTCATCTTCGGAGCCGTAATAAGGACGGTTCATCCATGCAGTCCGTCCGGAGATGCTGCCGTCTCCGATAAGCTTTAAGCCTGCCGCGAAGATCTGACGGTTCCGGTCGTATCTTTCTTCCGGAATATGGAAACCTTTATCATCTGCGAAGAAATCCCACATATAGTAAACACCGACCCTCTGATGGAAGCCTCGCTTTGCGGCTGCCTCATAGACCGGTATATTATCGCTTTCGTCCAGATTGCCCATATCACAGATCGTAGTGATGCCCTGGGAGGTGAGAACCCCGCCCAGCTCCAGCAGATTGTCCACATGCTGTTCGACAGATTCCTGCGGCATCAGAGGTACGATCAGGTTACGGGCATTCTCCTTGAGGACCCCCGTGGGTTCTCCGTTTTCATCACGCTCGATCTCCCCGCCCGGCGGATCAGGTGTATTCCTGTCAATGCCAGCCAGCTTGAGAGCCATACTGTTCACGCAGCGGATATGTGCGCATGTGCGCATAATGGATACGGGCGAATCACTGCATCCACGATCCAGATCATAGCGGGTGGGAGAGCGCTTTTCGAGAAGTCCCTGTTCATCATACCCCCATCCTTCGATCCACTCTCCGGCTGTCTGCTGTTCCCGCCGTTCTCTGACTGCCTTGACAAGATCTTCTATAGAATTGATCTCCGGCGGCATTGCCGTGATCTTCTTGCGGAAATCCGCAAGCATGACGGGATGCATATGAGCGTCCACAAATCCCGGGATCACACGTCTGCCCTGCAGGTCCGTTACAGAAGAACAGCCGTCTCCTGTACACGGCTGTCCAGCAATTATTTCTGCATACTCCTTTGGCATATCTGATTTTGTTCCGATCCAGATGATCCGTCCTTCTTCAACGATCATGCTGCCTGCATAAGGATGGCTGTCATCGGATGTAAAGATTTTTCCGTTGATAAAGATATGTTTTTCAGATTTTTTCATGCTGTTTTACACTCCTTTAGTGTCTATGATAGCAGAATGGCATGTTTTTGTCAGGGAAAATCTTTAAAAACCTTGTAAAATGGAGCGAAAAATGTTAGCATATAGAATATTTATGCAGACAGATATTATAATTATGAACTGATGACTCCGAGGCTGGAACAAGAAGATGTCCGGAGTCTTTTCGTTTCATAAGGAGATATGTGGAGAAGGCGGGAAGGGGCAGAAGATATGGAGATATCAGCGGAAGAGATAAAGAAGAGGGCGTATGCGTTAAAGGATCAGATTACCCGGGACAGAAGACATCTGCATCAGATTCCGGAGATTGGAACGGATCTGCCGGAGACGAGCTCATACATTAAAAAGCGTCTGGATGAAATGGGGATTCTGTGGAAAGACTGCGGAGGTCCGCTTCCGGCTAAAATGACAGACGACTTCGTGGAAGCAGGATTCCCAAGGATGGAAAAGGAGACCGGTGTGACAGCAGTGATCGGACATGGGAGCCCATGTATCCTTCTGAGGGCAGATATGGATGCGCTGCCGGTCAGGGAGGACAATGATCTGGAATATAAGTCGTGCAATGGCGCCGGCCATATGTGCGGACATGACAGCCATGCAGCTATGCTCCTTGGAGCCGCACAGATCTTAAAGGATATGGAAGACGAGTTAAAGGGTTCGGTTAAGCTTATGTTCCAGCCGGGCGAGGAGACCGGAGCGGGCGCCCGGATCATGGTGGAAAACGGGGCTCTGACCCATCCTCAGGTGGATGCGGCATTCGGACTGCATGTCCAGTCTACAGACGAGACCGGGAAGGTCGGATATGCAGTGGGAGTAAATTCCGCATCGCTGGATACATTTATCCTGAAGATCCATGGAAGGGGAGGGCACAGCTCCCAGCCCCAGCTCTGTACAGACCCGCTGATGATCATGAATCAGGTCTATCAGGCGGTCAACCTGCTGGTAACACGTGAGGCAGACCCCGCAGCAATGGTTGCCCTGACCTGCGGCGTGGCAAAGGGTGGCACAGCAGTTAATATCATTCCGGACGAGGCGGAACTCCACATCGGACTGCGCACGCTGGATGTAGAGGCTGCAGAGCATTTAAAAAAGCGTATTCCTGAGGTGATCGATCACTACGTAAAAGCTTGGAACGGTGAATACGATCTGACTATATTTCACACGCCATGCACATTTTCAAATGAAGAACTGTGCAGAGAAGCCGTTCCGCATATCGGGGAGATCGTCGGAGAAGAGAAGGTGCATCAGATTCCGCCAATGACAGGTACGGAAGATTTTGGATATGTGACAACAGAAGTTCCGGGGATGTTTGCATTTATCGGCGCCGGAAAGCCGGGCAATGCACCGCTTCACAGCCCGAAGATGATACTGGACGAAGAAGTGCTGCCTCTCGGAGCAGCCATCCATGCTAATGTGGCGGTCACATGGCTTGAGGAACATGGAAAGGAGAAACATTAAAATGAACGGAAAAACACAGAAGAAAGGCTTTCACATGCCTCATGTCTTCATTATATTACTTGTCATCATGTTGTTTGTCGTCCTTCTCTCGTATGTGATCCCCAGCGGATCATATGAGCGGATCGAGGACAGTTCCGGTATCACTGTGATCAATCCGGATACATTCCAATATGTGGAAAATGAAACTCCCATTACATTTATGGATTATTTTGAGGCCATTTATACTGGATTTGTCAACGGCGCAACGATCATGGGTACGCTTTTTATCAGCTCCGGCGTTATCTATCTGCTGGAAGTCAGCGGAGCGTTTGGCGCGGGGATCAATATGATCCTGAAAAAGACAAAAGGCAGAGAATTCTCTGTCGTATGTATCTTCTATACTATCTTTGTCGTGTTCGGAGTGCTCGGATATGGAGAAGCGGCTTATCCGTTCTATCCTCTTGCGGTGACTATCGGATTTGCGCTGGGATATGACCGTATGGTAGGAACGGCGCTTGCCATTGTCGGAAGTACAGTCGGATTTACGTCCGGCCTCATGAATACATTTACGACCGGAGTGGCGCAGCAGATCGTCGGACTTCCGCTGTTTTCCGGTATCGGGTTCCGTGCGGTCGGCCTGATCGTATTCTATATTATCGGTCTCATCGGATTATATACATACTGCCGGAAGATCAAGAAAAATCCCACTCTCAGTCTGATGAGTGAAGAATATATGAACCAGAAGCAGGAAGACCATACAGAAGGTATGGAAGAGATGAATATCAGAAGAGCCCTTGGGCTTCTTGTATTCCTTGGGATCATCATTGTACAGGGATTTGGCTGCATCAGGCTGGGATGGTCATTCGCACAGATTGCGGCGATCTATGTGATCATGGGTATCCTGCTCTCCATTATCTTCCGCTTCGGGCCAAGCGAGGCATGTCAGCTTTTCTGTAAAGGCGCTGTCCGTGTGTTTGCAGCTGCTTTCGCGGTAGGACTTGCCCAGTCAGTCGTAGTGCTGATGAATCAGGCTTGTATCATGGATACGATCGTGCACGGCATGTCACAGCTCCTTGAAAACAGAAGCGCAATCCTCGCGCTTCTGATCATCTTTGTGTTTGTGACACTGTTTAACTTCCTGGTGGTTTCGGGAAGTGGAAAGGCAGTCATCATCATGCCGATACTGCAGCCTCTCGGAAAGATACTGAACATCAATCAGCAGGTGCTCGTGCTTACTTACCAGTATGGCGACGGCATCACAAACAGCTTCTGGCCGGGAAGCTCCCTCGTCCAGCTGTCCATGTGTGGAGTGGACTACGGTTCGTGGATCAAATTCTGCTGGAAGATATATCTTGGATTTATCGTCAGCGCGTTTGTACTTGTCATGATCGCATACGGGATCGGGTATGGGCCGTTTTAAAGTAAGATTCGTGTTTGTCGGACTGAATGCCGATGGGGATGAGGTCCGAAAACAGGCGAAGATGAGGCACTGAAATACCTTTTTGAGATGACCGGCATGTGCTTCAGGCTCCGCTCCGTAATTCGGGAAAAATTAAAGGTTCCGAAAGATGATTAAATACAAAGCCTGCAAATGGAGAACTCGGCTTCGCCTCAAACACTCCACTTGCAGGCTTAACATCATCTTCCGGAGCCTTAACTTTTTCCGGCGAATTACTTCGAAGTCGCCTTCCTCACATACCGGCCATCTCTTTTAAGTCTTCCTGCGCCTCATCTCCGTCCGTTTTCTGCTTTATCGAATTCGGCAGTCACTCCGACGAAACTGAAAATCAAAGAAACCGGTTGAAATGGGGATGTAGTCTATAAAGCTTACCCGTTTAACTGGTTTCTATAAATTTTGTGATTATCGGGGAGACACTTCCGATTGGGTGAACGCAGAAAATCAGGCGGATACAGCCCTTTTGATGAACCTTTCGGGACGGGCGGGGATGGGATGCTGACGGTGACTGTGGAGGAATATTAGGCAAAGTTAAAGCCTGCGATGCGGCGTTAATCAGGCAAATGAAGTTGTCTGAGCGAAGTGAGTTCTTCATTTGCCTGATTGCTTTTTAGCCGTATCACAGGCTTGTTACTTTGCCTTATGTTCCGTAACCGGAGCCGGAAGCATCCCATCCCCGCCCGTTCCGGATACGTGAGTCAACCCACTGTATCCGATTGATTTTCGGACGATTTATTATTCATAGAATGTCTCTCCGACAACCACAAAATTTAATAGTTCTCAGCCTTTCTTTCGAAGTAAGCCTTCGGATGTGCGCATACCGGGCAAACTTCCGGGGCTTCGTCTCCTTCATAAATATATCCGCAGTTGTTGCACTTCCAGCCAAGCGGAGCCTCATCTTTGAATGTTTTCCCTTCACGATAGTGGTCGAGCAGTTTCTGGTAACGTTTTTCGTGAGCAGCTTCTACCTGGGCTACGCCGCGGAATTTTGCGGCCAGTTCAGCAAAACCTTCAGCTTCAGCTTCTTCAGCCATACGTTTGTACATATCTGTCCATTCATAATTCTCGCCTGCAGCGGCATCTGCAAGGTTTTCCTCGACAGTACCGATGCCATGGAATTCCTTAAACCACATTTTTGCGTGCTCTTTTTCCTGATTTGCAGTTTCTTCGAAGATGTTAGCCATCTGGACGAATCCTGCTTTTCTTGCAGCAGATGCATAGTATGTATATTTATTGCGTGCCTGTGATTCACCCGAAAAAGCTTCCATCAGGTTCTGTTCTGTTTTAGTTCCTGCATATTTTGACATAATTTATCTCTCCTTTTTAATCTGTTATTGGACTACTTTTAGTTAGAAAAAGACTGCCTCTGAATAGAGTATTTAATTTGCAACAATCTGCTGTTGCTGGAATCTCCAAAGGCAGTCTAATGTTTTATATGTTACTTATTCTACAGTTGTAATTATATTTCCGGATTAGCCGAAGTATCTCTTCAGAAGTCCTGCAAATGCTTTTCCGTGGCGAGCCTCGTCTCTTGCCATCTCATGAACTGTGTCATGGATTGCGTCAAGGTTAGCAGCTTTAGCACGTTTTGCAAGATCAAATTTACCAGCTGTAGCACCATTTTCAGCCTCTACACGCATTTCAAGGTTCTTCTTTGTGCTGTCTGTTACGACTTCACCGAGCAGTTCAGCAAATTTAGCAGCGTGCTCAGCCTCTTCGTAAGCAGCTTTCTCCCAGTAGAGTCCGATTTCCGGATATCCCTCTCTGTGAGCAACTCTTGCCATTGCAAGATACATACCAACCTCAGAGCACTCGCCCTCGAAGTTAGCTCTCAGATCAGCAAGGATGTCCTCGCTTACGCCCTGAGCAACACCTACAACGTGCTCAGCAGCCCATGTCATCTCTCCTGACTGCTCCTGAAATTTCTCGGCCGGTGCATGGCATACCGGACATTCAGCCGGTGCAGCTTCTCCTTCATAAACATAACCACATACTGTACATACCCATTTTTTCATAATTTCTGTCTCCTTTTCTTAGAAAAATAATATTGTTAAGACTTTTTAATGCAGTCACTGCATTCACCATAAAATAATGTAGAACTTGACTCGATCAGCCCGTCAAAATTTTCCGCCGCCAGACGGTTGACTTCTTCAATGCTCTTCATGTCGAGATCAAGATCCAGTAATCGTCCGCACCTGGTACATAAAAAATGATTGTGCGGTTCTGTCCTTCCATCAAACCGATCTCCGCCGTCAGGTGTTGAAATCTTGATAGCTTCACCGATATCGGTCAGCAGATTTAAATTTCTATACACGGTTCCAAGACTGATATTTGGAAAGTCTTTTTTTACATGCATATAAACCTCATCGGCTGTAGGGTGTTCTTTGGTTGTCATCAGGAAATGTTTGATGGATTCTCGTTGTCTACTATATTTTAAAGCTGCCAATGGGAATCCCCCTTTCATTACTAAATGAGAACCGTTATTAAAATAATAATGATAACGATTACTGTAATTAGAATATAATACATTTTGATGTGATTGTCAACACATATTTTATAAAATAAATGTAAACTAGTAATCGTTTTATTAATTTTATAATAGGGTAGGATAATTTAAACAAAATATTACAAAATAATTAACACCATAAAGCAAACAGACAGAAGATGACAAACTTAGAAAAGGTATATGTCGATTACTGTCCAGCAAAATGTAGACAAATTAGTTGACACATAGTAATAGAGTTGCTATAATACTAGCGTAACAAATTTAATAATTGTGTAACATTTAGAACTTCCTACAAAAGATAAAGACACAGATATCAAGGAGGTTTTATATGGATAAAATACACATACGGCAAAAAGTGATCCTTTCTGCAGTAGCAGGAGTGATCATGATCCCGGGGAGTGCGATTAATGTATGTGCGGCTGAGAATAATGAAGAACAGCCGTTTATACAGACGTCAGGGATCGAATCGGTACTGGAAGAATGTTATGAGACAGAAGTTAAGGATAATATTAATCTCTATCTGGTGCCAACGGAAGAGGGAGAGTATTTGAATATGGCATTTTCTGATACAGGAGATTATACCTATATCAGAAGTGCCCCGGATGAGGACAGTGACTGGGTTGGAAAGCTTTACAAGGACTCGGCGGCCCAGGTGCTGGAATATCTGGACGGTTGGACAAAGATTCGTTCGGGCTCAGCTGAAGGATATGTTCCGGAGGATACACTAATCACGGGAAATGAAGCCCAGGAACATGCTGATGAGTATGAAAATAATACAGTTACAGTCACGGCATCTGTTCTTAATGTCAGAGACAGTCAGGGAACGGATGCGAATATTCTGACTCAGATTGAAATGGACGAGCAGTATAAGGTGACCGGAGAACCGGTTGATGGCTGGTTTCCGGTAAAAGTCGGTGACATTGACGGCTGGGTATCAGGGAATTATGTGACTGAAGAAACTTCTTATTCCTATGGGGAGACTAAAGAGGAAGAAGAGGAACGGATCGCAGAGGAGAAAGCGGAAGAGGAACGAAAGGAACAGGAGGCAGCCAGGCAGCAGGAGGCAGCTGAATCATCAGCATCGCCCGGCAGTACGGGAGTATCAGGCCAGGCTGTGATCGATTATGCTTGTCAGTTTGTAGGAAATCCTTATGTATGGGGCGGAACAAGTCTTACAAATGGTGCTGACTGCTCCGGCTTTGTTCAATCGGTATACGCGCATTTTGGGGTTAGTCTTCCGAGAACGACATATGACATGGTACATTCAGGATATGCTGTCAGCTATGAGGAAGCACAGCCGGGAGATCTGATTCTATATGGAGACTGCAGCCACGTAGGAATATACATGGGCGACGGAAATATTGTAAACGCCCTTAATTCTGACAAAGGAATCTGCATCTGCAGTGCAACATATACAAATATTTATGCGGTCAGACGTGTACTCTGATCCGGATTATAGTACAGAGAGAAAATATATTATTATTTAAGAACGGGAAGATTGTATTTTATTGAAAATGCAGTTTTCCCGTTTTCGACATATGAGTCGATAAAATAAGCAAAATGCACAAAAATGTTTTTATTTGTAAAAAAGCGTCGAAATTGAAAATCGGGAAGTTTTCAACTTATCCACACTTCAGGCAATGAAAAACGTGGAAAAAGCGAGGTTTTTTACAGAGTTATCCACATTATCCACATAAAAACATATGTTTTTGGTGAATTACTCAGCAGTAAAAAAAGAACGAACGTTTTGGTGAGTTGTTATGAAAATGTAAAATTGTCGAAAAAAATCAGTTTGATTCTTGACTTTTAAGTATTCAAAAAAACAAAAAAATAAAAAGAAACCTGTCAGAAAATTCAGAAAAAGATTATCAACTTCCGGCTGTATAAAATGGAAAACAGTGTTGATAATTTAATTGACAGGGATTATAATAAAAGCCATTGAAAGTATTTCATTAATTTGAATAAGGAGGAAATAGAAATGGCACAGATTTCTAAAGATACAAAAATCGGAGAGCTTCTCAATATCTTTCCGGATTCCGCCCCGATCCTCATGGAAATTGGAATGCATTGCCTTGGATGCCCGGCATCTCAGATGGAAACACTTGAGGAAGCGGCTATGGTACACGGCATTGACAGTTCACTCCTTGTAGAGAAGATCAATGCAGCGATGGCAGCAGCAGAGAAATAAACAGGTGGAATATAAAAACCCCGGAATCGTGACGACCTTTACCGGTTGTCGCATGTTCCGGGGCTTTGTTTTATCCCTACAATGTGGATAAGTTTTGTACGGCATCCGCTGACACAATGATCTCACAGTGCTCTTCCAGAAAAGCAAGGACTGCAGAATCAGCTTTTTCAGGTGACCCATATTCAGAAAGCATATTACAGATTTTGTTAAATTCATTTGTGGAATGATCTGAAGGTGCAAGGGCGAGAAGAAAAACTTCTTCGGCAGGATCCTTATACAGAGTATTGGATCCCCTATAAACCGGCGCGATAAGGCGAGAGGCCTGTATTACTCCGTCCAGTGTCTCAAAAGAAAATATTCTGACGGAAAATGCCGGTGCAGGCTGTGTTCCCTCATTACTATTTGTATGAGTGCCTGCTGCCGCTTCTTTTACCTTATTTAGCAGGTTCAGAAATTCGTCAGCCCCTTCAAGCTTTTCCAATGTTTCTAAATTGAGAGGATCGTTTTCCTCTGCCGGAGTAAATTTGGAAAAACGCGTGTCAAGTTCCTCGGGATCTTCAACTTTTGTGATGATAAGTACAATAGAATCCGACGAGGAAGGGATAGCTTCTATCATCAAAGGGATATTCTCTGCTTCAAAACCAAAGTCGAAAGAAGCCTGTTGCATCATATCACGAAATAAAGATTTTGCTTTCTCAGTGCCATAGGCAAGCTCGCTCAGTTTCAGGTGGCGTGCGGCCAGATCGGCATGTGTCAACGTACAACGAATCTGATTTTCATTGAGTTTTTCAATCTTCATATAATCACATCCTTATACTATATAAGATAATATGCACATCAAACTGATTTAGATACATATTCTCACGCTTAGTATAAACAAAAAATATAACAATGTAAAGAAAAATTATCGGATTACAGACTTATCAACAAATCTACACAGGTTATGAACAATAAACACATTGCAAAGGACATAAGCACCCCATATAATGGCACTTACAAAAGGCGGCAGCACCCGATAAATAAATAAACAGGAAAGGAGAGGAACGATAACATTTCTGTGGTTTCCGATATTTTTGGATCTAATGCCGGAGATCCCGGCGGTTATTTCATTAAGCAGGAAGAATATTATTATAGAAAGACCCGATGCAGACCTGCTGTCTTTTGCGCTGTCAGATTACCGACTGTATGTCACAGATACTTTCTTATGGTAATTTAAAACGGTGTTCTATATTTATCGTGATCAGCATGGGAAGAGGAGTATACGACGGATGAAAATGGATGAAACAGCTTACCGGAATTTGTTTACGGAGCTGGAACAATACGAACGGAAAGGAATCGATATTTCTATCGACGGGTATCGGGCAAGTCCGCTGCAAATTGTGACAGCTTATATGACAAAAGAAGAGGGAACTTATATGCGCGATTATGTTCTAAGCCGTGAGGGATATATAGAAGCGCTTGCATTTACTGATATTAATGACTGTCAGCAGGCGGAGAATACCCCTTGATCTGCCGGACATCTCAAGAAGATATATGTATATTGTTATAGGACTGTTTAAAATCTCCCGAAACAGACAAATTATTAATGACTCATAATAAAAATATGGTATAATGATTGCACAGCGTGCAATCAGGACCGCTGAAACGGTCTGCCCTGCTACGCAGGGATTATACCGCAGCCCATGGCTTGAAAAGTAAATGCCGCTTTGCGGCGCTTCCTTTTCTGCGCACATGGTATAATGATTGCTGATAGGAGGTACGGCATGGACGAAAGAGAAAGAACGGGCGCGGAGAGAAGGCGGACTGGATCAGACAGATCCCGCAGGCAGCGCCCCGACAGATACGCCCACAGACCGTCAGGCGGCGGTTCGAGTCAGAGAAAGCCAAGATCAGGGAGAACGGAGCCGGACAGACCAAGGTCAGGCAAGTGGAGCAGCAGGGCCAGACGTAGACGACGCAACGCAGTGATAAGATGGCTTATTTTTGTTATATTGATATTAGGTGCGATCGGAGGCTTTTTGATCTGGCAGAGATATGGTGCATCAAATGAGAAAGCTAATCTTGAACAATATTATGGAATAGATCAGGAAGGTGAAATTGCAGTTGTTGTCAATGAAGAAGTAATCAAAGAAGATGATGAAGCGTCGGCGGAAGATACGGAGACGGCACCCGCAGCGGGAAGAATTTACGACGGACAGTATTATGTCGAGTATTCCGTTGTGAGAGACCGGATTAATAAGCGGTTTTACTGGGATTCGAATGAGAATATCCTGCTGTATACATTGCCCGATGGTAATGTTTCGGTAGAGGTTGGAAGTAACGAATATACAGATATAACAGAGAAAAAGAGCGTGGATTATACTATCCTGAAAACGGAGGGCAGAACTGCATATATCGCGTTGCCATTCATCCAGGAGTATACCAATATGGAGTATGAGGTGTATGATGATCCGGGCAGGGTTGTAATTACATCTGCCTGGGGGGATATCCAGACGGCAGAGATAAGGCGGGATACACAGGTTCGATATCAGGGCGGCGTAAAGAGTCCGATTCTTACGGAGATATCCGCAGATAGTAAGGTTGTTGTACTGGAAGATGAAAATGATTGGATGAAGGTCGCTACTGAAGACGGATTTATTGGGTATGTCAAAACGAATACGCTGAAAAACAATACTACCGAGACGCGATCACGTGACTTTGATGAGCCTGTGTATACAAATATTACCAGGAATTATACGATTAACATGGCGTGGCATAATGTTTCCAACAGCGATGCAAACAGCTATATTCTTGAGACTATAGCGGGAACAAAAGGGCTGACTACGATTGCTCCGACTTGGTTTAGTCTCGCGGATACAGAAGGTAATATATCTTCACTGGCTGATTCAAATTATGTCAATTACGCACATCAGTCTAATCTGGAAGTGTGGGCTGTACTGAGGGATTTTCATGGGGGAATTAATTCCTATGATGAAACATATGAAGTGCTCAGCTATACTTCCAAGAGAACTAAGATCATAAATCAGGTAATTGCTGAAGCGATTGAAAAAGGCATAGACGGGATCAATCTGGACTTTGAGCTGGTATCTTCGGAGTGCGGGGCGCATTATATTCAGTTTGTACGTGAACTTTCAGTCCGATGCAGACAGAATGGACTGGTATTTTCGGTGGATAATTATGTGCCGCAGCCATATAATGAACACTATGATATTGGAGAACAGGGCACCGTTGCTGACTATGTTGTGATAATGGGATATGATGAACATACAGATGGTTCATATGAAGCTGGTTCAGTGGCGTCTATCGGATATCTCGAAAATGGCATTGCAGATGCACTGGAATCTGTTTCGGCCGACAAACTGATCGCAGGAGTACCGTTCTTTACCAGACTTTGGTTTGAAACGCCAAAGACGGAGGAAGAGCTTTCAAAGGAGGCGGGAACGGAAGCGGCAGATTATCCGAATAAGATAAGCAGTTCGGCATATGGCATGGACGAAGCGGCCCAGGTAGTAGAGGATGCAGGCGTACAGGCGCAGTGGGATGAGGAAACAGGACAAAATTATGCGGAATGGGAAGCTGATGGAGGCACATATAAGATATGGCTGGAAGATAATCAGTCTTTGGAGGAAAAGCTGAAAGTGATTAAGGCAAACAATCTGGCCGGGGTTGCAGAATGGAGTCTCGGCATGGAAAGCTCAAGCATATGGGACCTGATCTTGCAGTATGTGAATTAACCAGAATGCAGTGCCTGTAAATTGCAGACATCTCAGAAAGAAACATCTCCTTTTTGCATATACATTTTATATATGTAGAAAAGGGGATGTTTTTATGCGTGGAAAAGCGGGAACGGTAGTTCTCATTATAGTGTTGCTGGTAATGATCATAGCCTGTCAGAGTTTGTCGAAAGAACTGCAGGAACATATTGCTCAGAACAGGGAAGCATCAGCGGCTGTCTCTAATGACAGGGGAACAGTGGTTCTGGATCCCGGACATGGTGGAATTGATGCAGGAAAGATTGGAATAAACAATGCTGAAGAGAAAGAAATAAATTTGAACATAGCTTTAAAAATAAAAAAGTTGCTTGAAGATAATAAAATCTCTGTAATAATGACGAGAACAGCCGATGAGAGACTGGCTGATACGCATAAGGGGGATTTGGAAGAACGAGTCAGGATCATGAATGAAGAGCAGCCTTCGATTGTGGTAAGTATTCATCAGAACAGCTATCAGAGCCCGGAGGTTAAAGGACCGCAGGTGTTTTATTATACGAATTCAGTGGAAGGCAGAAAAGCTGCGAAGATTCTTCAATCTGCACTTAACGAGATTAATACCTCGCATTCAAGGGAAGCAAAAGAGAATGCTTCTTATTACATATTAAAACGGGCTGAGGTTCCGGTGGTTATTGCAGAATGTGGATTTTTGAGCAACGCGGAAGAAGCTGCTAAACTGGTCAGCGATGAGTATCAGGACATACTTGCAGGAGCCATTGCTGCAGGAGTCGAAGAATATATGGATTAGATATACGTTACAATCTATCGACGCCTTATTCATTGACAGGAGATTAGCACATCTGACAAAATAGTTTTTTTTTAATGTGATTAATGGTATAATGAATTTTATGGAGACACTAATCAGAAAAATAGATAAAAATAAAATAGATGAAAAAGTCATAGCTGAAGCGGGAAAGTTCTTGAGGGAAGGGAAACTGGTGGCATTTCCGACGGAGACGGTGTATGGACTTGGTGCAGACGCGCTGAAAGAGGAGGCGGCAAGGAAAACTTATGCAGCGAAAGGCAGGCCTTCCGATAATCCGCTTATTGTACACATAGCAGATTATGAAGATTTGAAAAAAATTGCGGTAAATATTCCGCCGGAGACGGATATGCTGGCAGCGCATTTCTGGCCTGGCCCTTTGACTATGATATTTGAAAAGAGCGATATTGTTCCTTATGGAACTACCGGAGGACTTGATACAGTTGCAGTAAGGATGCCTGCCGATCCGGTAGCCCGGGCTTTGATCAGGGCAGCAGGCGGCTTTGTTTCCGCTCCCAGCGCGAATACGTCGGGGAGACCCAGTCCTACAACGGCACAGCATGTAGAAGAGGACCTGAACGGGAAGATTGATATGATTCTTGACGGAGGAACGGTAGATATAGGATTGGAGTCAACGATACTGGATATGACGGTTATTCCGCCTATGATTCTGAGACCTGGCGCGATCACAACGGAGATGTTCGAAGAAGTGATCGGTCCGGTAGGCGTAGATGAGACACTTTTAAGTGATAAGAGTACGCAGGCTCCTAAAGCTCCGGGAATGAAATACAGACATTACGCCCCGAAAGCAAAACTGATGATTGTGGAAGGAGACTTGCGGGAGGAAATTCTTGCGATACGTCAATTAGCATATGAGGCCGACAGGAAAGGCCATCCTGTCGGCGTTATTGCGACAAATGAGACGCTTCCTTTTTATAATCATGGTATTATTAAAAACATTGGTACCAGAGAAAATGAGAAAACGATTGCAAGAAATCTTTATAGCATATTGAGAGAGTTCGATGAAGAAAATGTAGACACGATTTACAGCGAATCCTTTGCGATTCAGGGGATAGGAACCGCGATCATGAATCGTCTGGAAAAGGCTGCCGGACATCTCAGGATTCCCGCGAAAGATATCGTTAAATTGCAGAAATACAGAAGAATTACATTTGTGAGCGGTACAGATTCGGCGCGCGGACCTATGGCAGCAGAACTTCTCAGGCATTGTGATCTGAAGCAGGAGTACGTGATCAACTCGAGGGGGATGGTCGTGCTGTTCCCGGAGCCGGCGAACCAAAAAGCCGAAGCAATCATGAAAAGTGCACAGATGACGCTGGAAAATCACAGTTCGCTTCAGTTTGACGGCGATAATATTCAGGAAGATACGCTGATACTTACTATAGATGCAAATCAGAAAGAAAAGATACTTGCAGAATATCAGCTTTCGGAAAACGTGTATACTTTGAATGAGTTCATTGACGACAACACAGAGATTCCGGATCCATATGGAAAACCCCTGACTGCATATGGGGAATGTTACGAAGTGCTGGACAGGCTGATAAAAAAGCTGGCAGATAAATTAAATTCATTAACGGAGGAGAAAGAATGACAGGAAGAACAATTGTAATGGACCATCCACTGATCGCACATAAGATCAGTTATATTCGCCAGGAGGATGTGGGAACAAAAGAATTTCGTGAGGTGATAGGAGAAATTGCCCAACTTATGTGTTATGAGGCGACAAGGGATCTCAAAACGAAGGATGTGAAGATCAAGACTCCTATTGCAGAGATGACGGGAAAGGTTCTTGCAGGGAAAAAACTGGCGATCGTTCCGATCCTGAGAGCGGGTCTCGGGATGGTAGATGGAATGTTATCCATGATTCCAGCTGCAAAAGTGGGGCATATTGGACTTTACAGAGATCCGGAAACGCTGGAGCCGGTAGAGTATTATTGTAAGCTTCCGGCCGACTGCGAAGACAGAGAAGTATTTGTAGTTGATCCGATGCTTGCTACAGGAGGATCCAGTGCGGCTGCGATTCGTATGCTGAAAGAAAAGGGCGTGAAAAATATCCGTTTTCTCTGTATTATAGCGGCGCCTGAAGGCCTGAAACGTATGCGGGATGAACATCCGGATGTGGATATTTATATAGGAGCTCTGGATGAAAAACTTAATGATCATGGATATATCGTTCCTGGACTCGGAGACGCTGGTGACCGTATATTCGGTACAAAATAAAGATGCTGTGCCAGACTGAATCTTACGAAGTCTGATTGTGAAGGAGATAGTGAAATGTCAGGAAAAAGAACAGATTATCTGTCATGGGATGAGTATTTTATGGGTGTTGCAATGCTGTCTGGTATGCGGTCCAAAGATCCGAATACGCAGGTTGGGTGCTGCATTGTAAGTCAGGACAACAAGATTCTGTCTATGGGTTACAATGGTTTTCCTATTGGCTGCTCGGACGATGAATTCCCCTGGGCAAGGGAAGGGGATGATCCGTTGGAAACAAAATATGTATACTCGACTCACAGTGAGTTAAATGCAATATTAAATTATAGCGGCGGAAGTCTCGCCGGCGCCAAATTGTATGTTACCCTTTTTCCGTGCAATGAATGTGCAAAGGCTATTATACAGTCGGGTATCCGGGAAGTGATTTATGACTGTGACAAATATGCCGAGACTGCAGGCGTGCAGGCTTCCAAACGGATGATGGACGCTGCAGGTGTGAGATATCATCAATATCACCGGACAGGCCGGAAGATTGAGATTAAGTTATAATAAACAGATGTGCTCCCCTGTGAGGGAGCATTTCTGCGCAATATTAGGAATACCAAAGAATGAGGAGTATATATCATGAAACGCATTTTAATGATGGTTCTGAGAAATCTGGTTATGGTTCCGTATGCCTGGATTCGCCTGTGCTATAGGGCAGCGCATGTAGACAAATATAGTGAAGAAGATATGTATTCATTTTTGAAGTGGATTGATCTTCATGCCAACAGGGGCGGGAATGTTCATATTGATGTACATGGCGCAGAAAATCTTCCGAAGAAAAGCGGATTCATGTTTTTTCCGAATCATCAAGGGTTGTACGATGTTTTGGCTATTATTGAAGCCTCACCAAGACCGTTTGCGGTCGTGGCAAAAAAAGAGATTGCGAATATTCCATTTTTAAAACAGGTATTTGCCTGCATGAAGGCATATATGATAGATCGTGAAGATGTGCGGCAGGCGATGCAGGTTATCATTAATGTAACGAAAGAAGTAAAAAAGGGAAGAAACTATCTGATCTTCGCTGAAGGAACACGGTCAAAAAACGGAAATCGCGTAGGAACATTTAAAGGCGGCAGTTTTAAATCCGCAACAAAGGCACAGTGCCCGATTGTACCGGTAGCTTTGATTGATTCCTTTAAACCATTTGATACAAATACGATCAGGCCGGTGACTGTACAAGTGCATTTTCTTGAGCCTATTTGCTATGATGAGTATAAAGATATGAAAACGACAGAGATAGCGGAAATAGTTCAGAATAGAATACAAAAAGTAATAGATGATAATGTACCGTCTGCATGATGCAATTTTTTTAAAAAATTCCGTTGACATTACGGCGTGCGTTTAGTATAATGAATTTCGTCCTATTAGTGTAGAACTGAATAAATTGCTGCGGTCTGTGACTGCAGTCTCATTCAGAATCAGGAGAAATACTCAAGAGGCTGAAGAGGCGCCCCTGCTAAGGGTGTAGGTCGGGAAACCGGCGCGAGGGTTCAAATCCCTCTTTCTCCGCTCGATATTATCCACAAAAACTACTGGATCTTTCCGGTAGTTTTTTAAACCTCAGATATGAGCTGAAAGCGATTGGGAAATCTGCACAGTGAAATAGGGGGAAATAGTAGGATAATATCATGTAAAAACACCACATATAGTGCCGGCAAGCGGACTGCGAGAAAAGTAAAAAAAACTTGTAAAAAATGGTTGACAGATGGCAATGCAAGTGGTACTATGGTTAAGCTGACTCGTGAGGGGAAGCGAAAG
>DWXI01000191.1 GCA_019119265.1 Candidatus Mediterraneibacter intestinigallinarum
ATAATCAACAACGTATCCTCTGGCGAACCGGTCGAAAGTATTACTCCACGCACCTGCGTTGAGAAGACTCAAAGCTACTTTCTTCCATAATCCTCTTTTTTGGAAAAGGCAGACCGCCAGACGCCCTGCCACACCTCCTGATACTGCAAGCGAAAGAATCTTCACTGTTTCCGGTCTGGCAGAAAGCAGACCGAAGCACATTCCTTTATTATGAACTCTTCTGAGAACAACCGGACCTGACACATTTCGTTCTTCCTGTTTATCCAGATTCTGCTCCGCATAAGTCTTAAGAAGCTGATCTGCCGCAAACAATCCCGCTGTTCCGATTAAAAACCATTTTCTCTTCATTCCGGGTTACCGCCTGTATTTATTTTGCCGCAAAAGATTATGACTATTTTTCATTCAGTTTATCTGAAACCTTTTCCGCAGCGTCATTGATCTTTTCAGCGGCCTTCTCCGCTATATCTCCGGTTTTTGCAGCCGCCTTTTCAGCCATATCTCCTACTTTCCTGGCTGCCTCATCAGCCTTGCCTGCCACTTTCTCGGCTGCATCCGCCATTTTTTCCCTTACCTGGCTGGCATAGTCATCGGACGGATCGTCTGATTCTTCCTCTGCATCCGAAATCACCTTTTCACCGCAATACGGACAGAACGCCATATCCTTTCCGACCATTTTTCCGCAGTTTGAGCACTCGGAAGCACCTTTTATCTTAGCAATTTTCTTTTCGTATTCACCAATAGCTGCTTCTCTGTCTTTAATGGCATCACAGCGTCCTGCCGCCTCTTCTCCCACTTCCCCGCCTGCTTTATAGCGGTCATAAATTGTCTTTCCAAGTTCCATCAGATCCACTGCATTTCCTCTTGCAAGGCTGCGGATCTGTCCTTTCATCCTCTGGATTTCAATCGCGTCTCCCGCCATATTTGTCATAGTCTCGGCTGTCTCACCGATACGTTTACCTAAATCTTCTAAAAAATCTCTCATACTGATCTTCTCCTTCCTGATACATCTTTTTCCGGTGGTGAACATATATTTATTATACCCTATTATCTGTCAACTTCAAGAAAACAGAAGTGAATTTATACTTTTTTAACAGTGAGACAGAAATATTTCAGGAGGATATTTATGCCATCAGACATCGAAATCTGCCGGAATCAGATTCTTTCGGAGGACTACCGGGATTTTATCGGCGATCATGTGCGCACTTCCTTTTTTGACAGTCTTATGCAGACAGATCACTGCGAGCAGGATGCCGGATATGACTACAAATGTTTCTATTTCCCGGCGGCTGCAGCAGATCCTGTCACTCTTACCAGATATTCTTATAATTCCATACCGAAGTGTTATGCCCCAGTCAGCATGGAGACGCTGAATCAGACCGGCATACTTCCCGTCCAGAACTATCCCACTCTGCAGTTGAAAGGAAACGGTATACTGATCGGGTTCCTTGACAGCGGAATCGACTATACAGACAATGTATTCCGCAGTCTGGACGGACAGACGCGTATCATGGCAATATGGGATCAGACTCTACAAAGCGGTACTCCGCCTGAAGGTTTTTCCTATGGCAGCGAATTCACACAGACTCAGATCAACGAAGCGCTCCGCCTGGAGGATCCCCTCTCTCTTGTTCCTGCTACGGACGAAACCGGTCACGGCACTTATGCCGCCAGTCTTGCAGCCGGTGGAGCCAGTGCCTCTGATCAGTTCCTGGGAGCTGCCCCTGAGGCTTCCATTGCCGTTGTTAAGTTAAAGCAGGCAAAAAAATATCTGCGGGATTATTATTTCATTCCTGAAACTTCCATCTGCTATCAGGAAACCGATCTTATGCTCGGTCTGAAATATTTAAACAATCTCGCAGACTCCCTGGGGATGCCTCTGGTCGTATGCATCACCTGCGGTTCCACTATGGGCGGCCATATCGGAACCCTGCCCTTTCCCTTCCTGATAGACGGCTACGGCTCCCGCGCCAATCACATCACTGTTATCGGAACAGGAAATGAAGCTGATAAACGACGCCATTATTTCAATACTCTGGAAAATGATGATGATACGAAGACCGTGGAATTGAGAGTCGGCGAAAATATATCCGGCTTTTCACTCGAGCTGTGGACCGAAGTTCCAAATATTCTCTCCATATCCATCATCTCGCCCTCAGGTGAAAATACTTCCCGCATTCCGTTCCGGGTTGGCACAAGCGCGGAAATTGATTTTCTCTTTGAGCGGACGAAAGTTTCCATAGATTACCGGCTCCTTGTGGAAAAAAGTAACGCTGAGCTGGTATTCTTCCGCTTTAACACGCCGGCCCCAGGCATATGGAAGATCCTCGTGGAGCCGTTGACCATCGCTGACGGACGTTTCCACATGTGGCTTCCAATGACTGAATTTTTAAGCGGCGAAGTATTCTTTCTTGAATCCGATCCGTACTATACGCTGACCAATCCTGCCAATGCCGACAGTCCTGTAGTAGTATCCTACTATGACGGGAACACAGGAGCGGTTTCGCAGACTTCCGGCAGAGGATATACCCGCACAGGTAGACTTAAACCGGACATCACGGCACCCGGAGTCAATGTCGTAGGCGCACTGCCGGGCGGCAGATTTTCCCCCCGCACCGGTTCCTGCATTTCCTCTGCCATAACAGCCGGGGCTGTGGCCCTGATGCTGGAATGGCTTCTCGATATCCAGGAAGTTCCGGGTATCGACTCCTTCCAGATCAAAAGTCTTCTGATCCTGGGAGCGGTACGTCCTGGCACTATGGAATATCCAAACCGCGAATGGGGATACGGACAACTCAACCTATACAATACATTCGAAACAATGAGGCAGCTTTGACCGGACCGAAAAACTGTGAAAACTGATAAAACAATGGCGCCCCACAGTCTGTTCCCTGTGAGATGCGCCATTGTCATCTGCATCGTATTATCCCAACCTCGGCACTTCCTGTCCTCTCAAACGGATGATCGGTCCACCGGTTCCCTCGATATATTCTCTTGTGATCACAACTTCGCCGATACTGTCATCCTTCGGAATTTCATACATGATATCCAGCATGAATTCCTCAATAATGGCACGCAGGGCCCGTGCTCCGGTATCCTTCTCCATAGCCTTTTCCGCGATAGCCTCAAGCGCTCCCTGATCAAAATCCAGTTTTACTTCATCCAGAGCGAGAAGTTTCTGATACTGCTTTAAGATTGCATTTCTCGGCTCTTTTAAAATCTTAACCATCATATTTTTGTCCAGCGGCTTCAATGTAAATATGATTGGCAGACGACCAAGGAACTCCGGGATCATACCGAATTTTCTCAGATCCTCCACCGTTACTTTTGACAAAAGATCTTTGTCATTCTGAAACATATCCTTTAATTCCGAATTAAAGCCCATAGAAGTCTTTTTCTGGAGACGTTCTTTAATGATCTCTTCCAGATCCGGGAAAGCGCCCCCGCAAATAAAGAGTATATTTTTCGTATTGACCGTTGTCAGCGGCACCATAGCATTTTTACTGTTGGCGCCCACCGGCACTTCCACATCACTTCCCTCCAGGAGTTTAAGCATTCCCTGCTGCACGGACTCGCCGCTCACATCACGCTGATTGGAGTTATGCTTCTTTGCAATCTTGTCAATCTCATCAATAAATATGATCCCCTGTTCCGCTTTCTCTACATCATTGTCCGCCGCTGCCAGCAGCTTAGACACAACGCTCTCGATATCATCGCCTATGTACCCCGCCTCTGTAAGCGAAGTGGCATCCGTAATGGCAAGAGGCACATCAAGAAGCCTTGCAAGCGTCTTTACAAGATAAGTCTTTCCACTTCCCGTCGGCCCGATCATCAGCATGTTGGACTTTTCAATCTCGATATCGTCCATCGTTCCTGTTGCAACGCGCTTGTAATGATTGTAAACAGCTACCGACATTGCTTTTTTCGCATATTCCTGACCTACTACATATTCATCCAGCTTTGCCTTTATCTTGTGCGGAGCCGGAATATCCTTTATATTGATCTGATGAAATTCTTTCGGTTTTTCTTTTTTCTTCTTAATCTTCTGAGCCTTCGGCTGCATATTCTCCAGATCCGACATATTGAGGAACTGTACTCCGGGCATGTTCATCAGACGGTTCAGATCCACCGATCCGTTGGTCACAGCGTCGAAACTCCTCTGCATACAGTCCGGGCATACCGTTATATTATTGGGCAGGTCGATCATCTTTCCCGTTACACTCTCTGGCCGATGACAGATAAAACAGATCTTTTCGTACCCCGAATCATCTTTGTCATCCTTATCTTCCGCAGTATCTCTTCCGTTTTCTGCAGAAACCACTTCCTGCTTTTCCTCTGTGTCCGGATGCTGATCCTTTCTGTTGTTTTCTTTATCTTCCTCATCCAATAAGATGAAATCCTGATCTGACATAATAAATCCCTTCTGTTATTATAGATAATTTTCCGGCCGATGCCGGCTTCCTACATTATAGTACACCAATACGTGATATACAAATGAACTTTTTCTAAACCTCCTGAAGTCTCAGCCCTGCCGTATCTGTCACTGGAAGAGAAAATACTACAGCGCGTGCTTTGCTCTCCAGGCCTGCATGATCCATAATCGATTTCATGATCGCATTCTTGGCTTCTGTCCTGGTAACAATAAGTATAAGTTCTTTTTCATCTGCTATAGAAACACCCAAGAACTTCTCCGCCCGCTCAAGCCCTGTTCCTTTTGCGTGGATCACAGTTCCTCCGCGGGCTCCTTTCTCTCTTGCCGCATCCATTACTTCCTCACTGTGCCCGTGATTCGCCACTACGATAATCAGTTCATAATTCGTATTTTTCATGACACTCTCCTCTACTTTTTCAACCTTCTGTCCGTCGAGCAGAAACTGCAGGACTTTCTTACCGCCCACACTGGAAAGAGGTATCAGAAATGCAATACCTGTACCTGGAACATCAATCTGAAATCTGTCCTCCAGTTCTCTTTTCACTTGTTTCCATGTCTGATCCGCCACCACTGTCAGCGTCACCATCTTTTCAGTGACTTCAAGGCCAAAATAATCCAGAGTCTCACTGGTGGCTGTTCCCTGGGCAAGTGTACACAAAGTGGAAGACAGTCCGATTTCTTCATAACACGAAAGCAGTCTGCGTCCTACAGATCTCTTAGTAACTGTCATCAGCATATATATCTCATTCATAGTGATACTCCTCCCTTAAAGTTCAATGATCTCATCATCAGGAAGCTGGGCAAACGCTGCTGCTGCTTTTCTTGCCTCTATCTTCTCCAGATGTCTGGAACGGAGTTCAAATACAAGTCCTAATATCTGTATCGTGATCAGCGGCGTCATCGCCACCATCGCCACTACTCCGAACGCATCCGTAACGATATTTCCGCCTATACTGGTACATGCACCTATGGCAAAAGGCAGAAGAAATGTCGCGGTCATAGGTCCGGAAGCGACCCCGCCGGAATCAAATGCAATCGCCGTAAATATTTTGGGCACGAAGAACGACAACGCAAGAGCAACGGCGTATCCCGGAATTACAAACCAGAAAATCGAGATTCCTGTAAGGACGCGCACCATCGCCAGTCCGAGAGATACCGACACACCTATCGAGAGACTCAGGCCCATAGCGCCTGCGCTTATCGTACCTGAAGTAATATCCTCGACCTGCCGCGTCAGGACAAACACAGCAGGTTCTGCCCGCACGATAAAGTATCCGATGACCATACCGACAGGAATAATTACCCATTTATACGGATTATCCGCGAGCACCTGCCCCAGATAATTACCAGCCGGCATAAATCCCACATTTACTCCCGTAAGAAAAAGGAACAGACCGACATATGTATATACCATACCGATTGCAATCCTGATAAGCATCCTTTTCCGTATCCGTCTGAAAATAATCTGGAAAACAATAAAGAATACGATAATCGGCAAAAGAGATACCGCCATCTCCCTCATATATTCAGGAAGTTCCTCCGCAAAGATCCTGAAAAGCTCCACAGAATCATTTATATCCGGAACGCTTTCCGGCACATACTCGGCGCTTTCCGGACGATAGATCAGGCTCAGAACAAGAACCGAAAGAATCGGTCCCACAGAAGAAAGAGCAACCAAACCAAAGCTGTCGTCCTCTGCACGCTCATCACTTCGTATTGCGGAGATACCAATACCAAACGCCATGATAAACGGAACTGTCATGGGGCCTGTGGTAACGCCGCCCGAGTCGAATGCAACGGCAATAAATTCATCCGGAGCCAGTAATGCCAGACCAAAGACTATGATATAGAGTACTATCAGCATATGGGCCAGGGAAATATTGTACAGCATACGCAGCAAAGACGCTACAAGAAAAATCCCGACGCCAAACGCCACAGACAGCACAAGCACCATGTTCGGCACCGCAGGCACCTGTTCAGCCAGCACTTGAAGATCCGGTTCAGATATAGTCACAATAAATCCCAGAATAAAAGTCAGAAGCACCATCAGCCACAGTTTCCTTGTCTGAGTCATGCTCGTTCCCACATTCTCTCCGATGGGAGTCATGGACATCTCCGCGCCAAGTGTAAAAAACATCATTCCCACAATCAACAGTACAGCTCCCAACAGGTACGCCAGCAGGATGCCCGGTTCGATCGGAGCGATCGTAAAGCATAAGACCAGCATGATCGCAATGATCGGCAGTACCGCCTTCAAAGTCTCATTTAATTTTTCCAGTAATTTTTCTTTTAATTTTGTCGTTCTTAAATTCACCCATTACCTGCCTTTCTCAGTACTATCCATTCAACATATTTAAAAACTCTTCTTCCGAGATGATAGGAACATTCAGTTCTCTGGCTTTTCTGTTTTTAGAAGAAGTAGAATTCACATCATTGTTGATAAGATAATTCGTCTTCGATGTTACGCTTCCTGTCACCTTCCCCCCTTTCTTTTCAATCTCTTCTTTTACTTCTGCACGGTTAGCAAAATGATTCACACTCCCGGTTATCACAAAATTCATTCCTTCGAATTTCCGGGAATCTTCTGTAATCTTTTCCTCAGGTATTTCCACTTCCTCAAGCAGTCGCCTGAACAGGTCTCTGTGTTCTTCGTCTGCGAAATAATCAACGAATGTTCCCGCTATCACTCCGCCTACGCCGGAGATGTCACTCAGTTCCTCTGCCGTCGCATTAAGGATCCGATCCGGATCATTCCGAAG
This sequence comes from Candidatus Mediterraneibacter intestinigallinarum, assembly GCA_019119265.1. Taxonomy (GTDB): domain Bacteria; phylum Bacillota; class Clostridia; order Lachnospirales; family Lachnospiraceae; genus Mediterraneibacter; species Mediterraneibacter intestinigallinarum. Next base: position 7,189 of record DWXI01000191.1, read on the forward strand.
AGCCCTGCAGATCATCTTTGCATTCGCAATACCTATATTCGGAATTCCCAGACTGTAGACAAGACGCGGCAACGTGGTAGTTCTGGCCGCACGGACGCTGTTCTGAAGATTCTCGTAGGATTTTTCCCCAAATCCTTCCATATTTTTAATCTCTTCTTCATAACGGTCGAGATGAAAAAGATCCGTAAAATCCTTTACATATCCGTTTATAATAAATTTTTCCAGCGTGGCCTCTGAAAGTCCTTCAATGTTCATGGCGTCTCTGCTCACAAACAACGTAAACGCCTTAACATGTTTTGCCTGACAGCGAGGATTCGTACAATACAGTGTTTTTGTCTCATTTTCCATGGAAATCTTTGTCGGGCCTCCGCAGACCGGACATTCCTCTGGTATGTCTTTCACGCCGCTCCGGGTGAGATTCTCCGCGATCTGCGGAATGATCATATTCGCCTTATATACAGTAATCTGGTCTCCCACACCCAGCTCCAGCTCTTCCATGATACTGATATTATGGACACTGGCCCGGCTCACAGTCGTTCCCTCCAGTTCCACAGGCTCAAAAACAGCCACCGGATTGATCAGTCCTGTCCTGGACGGGCTCCACTCAATCTCAAGAAGGGTGGTCTCCCGTATCTCATCAGCCCATTTAAATGCAAAGGAATCCCGCGGGAACTTTGCCGTAGCCCCAAGCGACTGACCGTATGCTATATCATCATAGACAAGTACCAGTCCGTCCGAAGGCACCTCATTATTCTCTATGTGCTGTGCGAACCAGGCTACTTCCTTTTCTATGGTCTCTCTTGTTACCGGATGATTCTCAACTACATCAAACCCCTGTCCTTCAAGCCACTGCATCTGATTAATTCTTGAATTCCCAAAATCCACTCCATCCGCATGCACAAGGGTAAACGCATAAAATCTCACATTTCTTTTTGCGGTAATCTCATTATTGAGCTGCCGCACCGAGCCGCTGCACAGATTACGGGGATTCTTATATTTTGCATCAGCATCTCCAATCTCCTCATTGATCTTCTCAAAGTCCTGATAGGAGATAACAGCCTCGCCTCTTAACACTAGTTCTCCCTGATATGGGATCGCAAGAGGGATGTTCTTAAATACCCTGGCGTTGTTGGTGACCACTTCTCCGACTTCTCCGTTTCCTCGTGTAACAGCCTTTGCCAGACTTCCGTTCCTGTAAGTAAGAACGATGGTAAGTCCGTCCAGTTTCCAGGAAATCATCGCTTTCTGATCGCCGAGGAATTCTTTAAGGCGCTCCACGTCCTTTGTCTTATCCAGCGAAAGCATAGGGCGCTCATGTCTTTCTTTCGGCAGTTCGCTCAGCACTTCGTACCCTACATTTACTGTAGGGCTGGTCGCAAGGGTCATGCCGAGTTCACGCTCAATCTCCTGCAGTTCGTCATACAAACGGTCATATTCATAATTGCTCATGATCTCCGCATCTTCCTGTTCATAAGCCCGGCGCGCCCGGTTCAGAAGTTCCACCAGTTCACGCATACGTTTCATTTTATCTTCCATAATATCAACATCCTCCTTTGTTCAGCAGATCATACAGCTCTTCCAGCTCTTCATCTGACAGTTTTCTGTACTGACCTTCCTTCAGGCTGCCCAGACGGATGTTCATCACGCGGACGCGCACCAGGTCCTTCACTTCATATCCGAGGGCTTCGCACATCCTCCTGATCTGGCGGTTGAGCCCCTGGGTCAGTACAACGGAAAAAGTATATTTTCCGATCCTGCTGATCCGGCACGGTCTAGTAACCGTATCCAGTATGGGAACGCCCTCCGACATTTTTTTTAGAAAATCTCCCGTTATTTCTTTATCTACTGTCACTTTATATTCTTTCTCATGGCGGTTGGCACCCCGCATCATCCGATCGATGATATCTCCGTTATTTGTCATCAGCAGCAGCCCCCTGGAATCCTTATCCAGCCTGCCTGCATACGTGACCCGGATAGGATAGTCGAGAAAACGTACAATGCTGTTTCTCTCTTTTTTCTCTTCAGTACATACGATTCCACGCGGCTTATTTACCGCAAGCACAACCATATCGTCCTGCCGGGATACGATCTTTTTCCCCACCCGCACGACCTGCCCGGGAGTGATCTTCATCCCGGTCTGTGCCGTCTGACCGTCAACCGTAACTTTTCCATTCTCAATGAGGCGGTCTGCTTCCCTCCTGGAACACACGCCCGCCTCACTTAAATACTTATTCAGTCTCACCTGCTCTTTTTCCTGTAAAAATTCTTCTCTGATCCGATTACTCACCCGCAAACACTCCACTTATATTATTATCCGTAAAAAATGTATTTCCGCTGTATAAAATCATTATATCCGAAATCCGATATGAATCCATGATATCTGACATCGTTCCACTGTAATACCTGGGATCCACAACAACAATCTCTCTGTAATAAGGGGCAAGAAACGGAATAAAACAGTCGGCAAAGGAGTCTTTTACCAGCAGCAGGCGCTTCTGGCTTGTGGACACTGTCCGGATATCAATAACCGACGTATTGCCTCCCAGAAATACACCGTATTTATCCCGGGTCTCCAACTTAGACGAATCATAAAGTGAAGTGGTCTTTCGACCTTCATCCACATAATTTACAACTACGTCATCATCTCCTCCTGTCGGCACATAAATATCTATTTCCTCTTTTTCGTCCAGCCCCACTCCGCTGGAGGATGCGAGAACTCCGTTGAAACTGTCTGTCACTGTGTAAGACACAAAATTATCCGACACATCCCCCTCAATCCCCAGCGTCTTTGCCGCCTCCTGAAACACATAGAAAGCTCCCTGGGTAGTCCAGTGATGATCCGTCTTATAGTATAACTTTTCTGATCTGTGATTATTCAGTATAGATACTGCGTCTATCCAGTTCACTGAATCTCCAAGCTCCCGTTCAACCATACTGAACATCTGCCGCTGATCTTCCACCTGGGCAAACGCAGGAAGACTGTCGCTTAAGATGCATGCGGCATCCGGCACCAGCATCATCGTGACAGGTATATCTTCATAAGTCTGAAGGAAATTCTCAATCGCCGCCAGATTGTCATTAAGCTGATCCTCCTCCGGCACCTCGATATTCTCCATAAGCTGTCCGCTTTTTCCGATAAAGATATTGTTTTCCATCCTGCCGCCGCCCAGCCGATCCAGACCGACCTTGATACTCCGCCACATATTTCTTCCGACAAACTGATCACTGAGATAAGATTCCCACTGCTCCATAAAATCCCCCGTCATAATCGTCGTCATATTGAAACTCGGACGCGACTCCAATGCACGGTTTTCCATCTCTGATTCTTCCCTGTCAGGTACGATCAAATTAACGATCATCACCAGGAACAGAATCAGGATAAATATTTTCCCGATCAGATTTGCTATCTGAGCTTT
>DWXI01000192.1 GCA_019119265.1 Candidatus Mediterraneibacter intestinigallinarum
TTTACAGCTTATATCCGGTAAGGCAAATTCAGATGTATTCAAGATTGCCGCAAAGGTCCATTGGAGAGAATCTGTCGGTATCAGGAATAAGAATAAGGATAATTCAGTATATTGATCATATAACTAACTGCAGGGAGCGGTCAGAGCTGACGGGTTATACCGGTCGGAAGGACTGTTCTTCTGCAGTTTTTTTATTTTCGGAAAATTCAAGACTCGCGAGCGAGTCTTGAATCTGTTTTTCAGAAGATGATTTTATGTAAAAAAATATATTTGTAAATATTAAAAATGTAAAATAAGGTAAAATTTTACTTATAATAAATAAAATTTATCGATTTTATATTTTAAAGCATACAAATTGCACTATAATGATTTGTTGCAAATGTTGAAAATGCACAAAAGATATTGACATAAAAACATAAAATTAATACAATGTGAACAACAAATCAAAGAGATTTAAGGAGGCAAAAAAATGAAAAAGCGTAAAGTTGTATCTATTTTACTTGCAGCGGCTATGATGACATCCCTTCTGGCGACAGGGTGCGGCGCCGGAGGAGACGAGGATGGATCCTCAGAAGGTGATTCAGCTAATAAGATCACCATCTTCCAGCAGAAGACAGAGATTTACGATCAGCTTAAAGATATGGCTGAGGTATATCAGGAAGAGACAGGTGTTGAAGTTGAGGTATGGCAGATTTCAGGAGATGATTATTATCAGAATCTGAAGACTTACATGTCAAGTGAATCTGGTCCTACAGTATTCTCCCTTTCCTCTTCTACAGAGATTGAAGAAATGTCCGCTTATCTGGAAGATATCGGAGACCTGGAGTTTATTGACAAGATCAACGATGATCTGATCGCTAAGAGCGGCGATACCATCGTCGGGATTCCGATGACAGCGGAAGGTTTTGGACTTGTATACAACACCGATATGGTAAGCACAGATGATATTAACTCTACAGATGCGCTGATATCCTTTATCGAAAGTAGTGCAGCAGACGGCGTTACCGGACTCGGACTTTCACAGGAGGCATATTTCCTGATCGGACAGATCATGAATGTACCGTTTGCACTTCAGGATGATCCGGTACAGTTCTGCCAGGATTTGTATGACGGCAAGGTTCAGCTGGCAGATGTGGAGGAGTTCCAGGAGTTCGCTGAGATATTCGAGGCGATCAAGGAAAATCAGCAGAATCCGCTGGAAGTTACATATGATGCCAACTGCGGTAACTTTGCAACGGGAAAGACAGCGGCCATTCATCAGGGTAACTGGTGCTACTCCCTGTTCTCCAGCTACGATATTGATTTTGATATGAGTATCGCTCCGCTTCCGATTGCAGGAAACACAGCTATCTCTGTAGGTGTTCCGTCAGTATGGTGTGTAAATACGGATGCTTCCGACAGCGAAAAACAGCTTGCCAAGGATTTCCTGAACTGGCTGTACACAAGTGAGACGGGAACGCATTATCTTATGGACGAATTTGGATTCATCCCGGTAGTTGACGGCATGACTTCAGAGAATCTTGATCCTCTGTCAACAGTAGTATCTGATGCAATTGCAGAAGGAAACATCATCCCGTGGACGTTTAACGAGGAGTGGCCGGCAGGAATCATCACAACATATCTGGTACAGAATGCAGAAGAGTTTTTTACCACAGATATGAGCGGCGAAGATTTCCTGAACAAACTGACGGAGTCATTTGTTACAGCGGCTAACGAATAAGAGATGCGAGGAGGGGTGCTGAAATCGGGCGCCCCTTTCTTTTAGGGCTGATTGAGAGGAGAAGCATACGATGAAGATCAAAAAGAGATGGTACGCGCTGTTTACGGTACCGCTGATGGTAATGTTTTTTTTAATTATCGTCATTCCGTTCATTACCGGAATAGGATATTCCTTTGTCTCATGGGACGGACTGGCAAAGAGCGAAAAGGTGTTTGTAGGACTTAACAATTACAAACGGATTTTTTCAGACACCCAGTTCCTGGCATCCATCGTGCGTACGACTGTATTTACCCTGATTACGGTAGTGATCGTAAATGTACTTGCACTTGCATTTGCACTGCTTGTCACGACAAAACTGAAAGTAAGAAATATCGCAAGGACGATGCTGTTCCTTCCATATCTGATCGGAGGACTGATTCTTGGATATATCTGGCAGTATGTGCTGGGAGAGGCCATGACGGCTCTGGCGGATATGACAGGTATGGAGAATATCTTTTTCAACTGGCTGGTGGACAGTGATTATGCGTTTTACGCTATGATCGTTGTCGCCACATGGCAGATGGCCGGGTATATGATGATCGTCTACATCGCCGGATTGGAGTCGATTTCCGACGATGTGATGGAAGCGGCGCAGACAGACGGCGCGAATTACTGGCAGACGCTTGTTCGTGTGAGACTTCCCCTCCTGATGTCGTCTATAACAATCTGCCTGTTCCTGACACTTTCCAACTGTTTTAAGATTTACGATGTGAACGTATCATTGACAGGCGGGGGCCCGAATAACTCTACAGAGATGGTATCGATGAATATCTTCAATGAGATTTTTACAAAGAGTAATTTCGGATACGGTCAGGCAAAGGCAGTCCTGTTCTTTATCATCGTTGCGATCATTACTTTGATTCAGGTGAAAGTGACAAAAGACAAGGAGGTAACAATGTAATATGAAAGGAAAAAAGATAGGAAAGATTCTGATTAATATTCTGGTTATCTTGGGCTGCTGTATTTATCTGTTCCCTGTCTATCTGATCATCGTCAATGCTTTTAAGAGCAGGGCGGAACTATATGAGAATATCCTTGCTTTTCCTAAACAGATTACATGGGAGTATTTTGCAGGAGCCCTTGAGAAGATGGATTTTGTCCGTGCATTTGGCAATTCAATCATTGTAACGGCAATATCGGTGATTATTATTGTTATCTTAAGCGCTATGACAGCATGGATGTTCGTGCGTTCCAACGGGAAACTGAGTAATTTCCTTCTGAACCTTCTGATCGTGACGATGCTGATTCCTTTCCAGACGATCATGATGCCTCTGATGCAGGAAATGCATCTGTTCGGAGAAATCTTTGGAGTGCCTTTTCAGGATTCGCTGGGCGGTCTGATCTTTATGTATATTGGCGCCGGAGCAGGAATGGGAGTATTTCTTTTTCACGGTTTTATCAAGGCGTCAGTGCCGGTTTCCCTTGAAGAGGCAGCTATTATTGACGGCTGCAGTATATGGAGAGTGTTCTGGCAGATTGTGTTCCCGATACTTAAGCCGATCACGGTAACGGTAGCTATTCTGGATGTAATCTGGATCTGGAACGATTATCTCTTGCCGTCGCTTACACTGACAAGTAATGCAAATAAGACGATTCCTCTTGCGATGTCTCTGTTCTTCGGACAGTACAATATCGAGTGGAATATGGCGATGGCAGCGTTGACATTTACTATCGTACCGGTCATTATCTTTTATCTGCTCTGCCAGAAACATATTATCAAAGGTGTGGCTGCAGGCGCTGTTAAAGGCTGAGAAAGGAAAAGGTTATTTCAATGGAAAAGAAATACAGGATATGTGGCTGTGAGCTGAATGAAAAGAATATAACACTGCAGGAAACGATTTTCCACAATGCCAACGGCTATATTGGAGTCCGGGGCACACTCGAGGAGGAATGTCCGGATGAATTCGACACTATGAGAGGGATGTATATCAACGGATTCTATGATATGGCGCCTATGAAACAGGCTGAAAAGTTGTGTAATCTGGTGGAAGATAAGGAAACCATGGTAAATGTGGCGGATACACAGACGATAAAGGTTTCCTTTAACGGCAGAGAGTTTTCCATGTTTGATGGAACAGTGTCGGACTTTGAGCGTGTCCTTGATATGGAACAGGGTGTGACAGATAGAAATCTGACATGGAAGACTACGGAAGGCTGTTCAATAGAATTTGCCATCCGCAGGATGACATCTTTTGAAAACCGGTCTCTCTTTACTATTGACTATACATTTCATTCTGTGGATTTTGAAGGAGAGGCGGAGTTTGCTTCTTTCCAGAAAGGTCTTGTGAAAAATTACTGTAATCCGGACGATCCCAGGCTGGCGGACGAAAGTCCTATGCATCTGATTTCGGCAGGAGAATGTTCAGATGAAATTAAGAGCTGTCTGGCGGTTGAAACGGTGGAGAGCAAGTTGACTGCAGTTACTGCAGTGGCCCATCAGATCTTTATAAATGGTGAGGAATATAAACACACAGAGAGAGTATATTCGCCGGAGAAACATCAGGCATGTGTAAGCGGACGGTTCGAGATCCATCCGGGAGATGAAGTCAGAATCGTCAAATACACGGTTGTATGTGACTCCGTCCGGTGTGAAGACTGTATGAAAAAAGCAGGAAAAGTTTTGGATGAAGTGCTTGAGCGGGGAATCGGATATTATTATGAAAAGCAGAAAGAGTTTCTGAAAAAATACTGGGAGAATGCAGAACTGGAAATTGATGGTGATGACGATCTGAACGCTTCAGTCAGTTTCAACATGTATCAATTGCTGCAGTCTGCCGGAACAGACGGTTACTCCAGTATTGCGGCAAAAGGACTCAGCGGAGAAGGGTATGAAGGCCATTATTTCTGGGATACAGAGATGTATATGCTTCCTTATTTCACCCTCACTGATCCGGAAATTGCAAAAGGACTTCTCAATTATCGCTATACAATACTTCAAAAGGCAAGGGAAAATGCGGCGTTACTTGGCCATGAAAGAGGAGCCCTTTATCCATGGAGAACTATTACCGGACGGGAGTGTTCGGGCTACTATCCGTCAGGAACTGCACAATATCATATTAATGGGGATATTGCCTATGCGGTGATCCTCTATTATCATACGACCGGCGACTGGGAATTCATGAAAGAACAGGGAATGGAGATGCTCCTGGAAACAGCCAGGCTCTGGCTGGACGTAGGAAATTTTTATAATGGGAAGTTCCACATCAACTGCGTGACCGGTCCGGATGAATATACATGTGTAGTAAACAATAACTATTATACAAATGCGTCTGCAAAATATAATCTGGAACAGTTCATCTCCCTGACAGAAAAACTCCGAAAAGAACCTGATGTCTGGGAAAGATTTCGAAGGGAGCTGAAGGTGACTGATGAAGAACTTTCAGAAATGAAACAGGCAGCGGAGGTTATGAATCTTCCTTATGATGAAAAGCTTGGGATCAATCCCCAGGATGATTCGTTTCTGCAGAAGCCTGTGTGGGATCTTGTCCATACAGAGAAAGAAAAATTTCCATTGCTGATGCATTATCATCCGCTCCATCTGTACAGATATCAGGTATGTAAGCAGGCTGATACGGTACTTGCTTATTTCCTGTTCCCGGAATATCAGAGCGAAGAGGCGATGAGAAATTCATTTCTTTATTATGAAACTATTACAACTCATGATTCGTCTCTGTCGACCTGTGTATTCAGTATTGAGGCTTCCAGGCTGGGGATGACAGATAAGG
>DWXI01000193.1 GCA_019119265.1 Candidatus Mediterraneibacter intestinigallinarum
TATAATGCTATTGTAACTAGAAGTTCCGCAAAAAATTAGTCCTGTATCACAGAAGTAATACTTCTGTATAAAGAAGTATATGGATAAAAAAATAATCGCCCCTATTCAATTTTAAATTACTCTTCTTCCAGTGTAACACTATTTCGTAAAATAAAAAAGAGGCTTTCTTACAAGTACCTCAGCTTGTCGGGCGAATTAAAGAACTGGAATTTCAGTTGCGTAAAATTGTGGCAATGGTGGTAAGCCTTCTGAACCGAAAAATCCGGATGTTCAAAAAAGTCCTATAATTAAATAGTGGACACAGCGGATATATATATGATACAATTGTACTATAATTAAATATAAGACTTTCAGAAACATTAGAAGGGCTAAGAAGGTGATATTGTGAAAGATTATGTTTCTTTTCCGGTTTATGATGGGAACGAGATAAATGAAAATATTGAAAAGCTGCAGAACTTACTGGAACAGACAGGAATAGAAATCCATTATGTAAAAACAAATGATTCATTATTTGAAAAGCTAAATTTAGGTCTGTTGCAATTTAGCTGGGATGCTGATGTACTGCAAAAGAAGATGAAGAGAAATGCAGGAAGAAAATCCAAACTCAGCAATTATACTTATACGCTGGAAGATATTCAAAACAAAGTAAAAGAGCAAGGGGCGGACGCTACTGCAAAGGAACTCGGTCTTAGCAGGTCCCGATTCTATGGACGACTTAAAAAAGCAAAAGAATCCGGCAGTTATTATTTTTAGCAGTAAGCCTCAGACAGCCCGGCGGCCGGCCGATATTCAGTCTGGAAGACAGTGGGGCGCCCCATTTCCTGGGAGGCTACCCGAGGAGTCCGGCTTCTGTTGCATGAAACTATCCTCGATTTGTCCGTAAAAATGAATTTCCCCTGAGGTGTCCGGGCGCCGGATCATCCCACACGAATGCAGAAGTATTAACTGAGATCTTTCAGGCACAAAGACAGGATTACCCTGTGATCCTGTGTCAGGACGATATCGTAAACTTTCAGAAAATTTATGGGTACACCGAAGTTCCTGAATTTCACTGAACTTTTGAGTTTATCGATTGCTGCATCAAGCAGTTCATCCTTATGCTCCCTGCACAGTTCGATACTGTTATCAGAAAATGCCCTGAGCAGTATTTCAATCCGTATGATATCAAATGTATCGGGATCCTCATTACCGGTAAAACGTTGAAAAACAGGGCCCTGTACATTTACGATCATGGAGTATGACTCCTTCTTTTTCTTCTCCTGCTTATCTCTGCCCTGCACGAGCTACTAATTCTGCTATTTCTTCCGGAAAATGTTTTTCATAAAACCAACGGAAACGCACTTCCAGTCTACCGGCATCTAGCACCCTTATATCATTTTGGGGATGGATTTTGTCGTTTTCCAAAAGAAACTTTGTATTGATCAGTTCCTGATACCGTTTATCGCTTTCCATTTCCTCCCGGCTTCGGTATCCTTGCTTAGGAGTCTTCCAGTATGCTATGTCGTGGATTGTTTGCTTATAGATCCGATCCCTTTCCTGTACATAACGTTCTGTAATCTTATTTATAATTTGCTGCATTCCAAACCTGCTTTCTCCGGATTCTGATAAATATTTCCGATCACCCTCAGCGCGGGGCGAACTGTGTCGCCAAGGGGCTGCACATCTCCGGTCCGGGGATCCCTTGCTATAATAGCATAGGTTTCGGTATCAAACTCTATTACATATGGATTCTTCATATAATCATATTCCACAATATCGCCTGTAAATACAGTCTTTCCAGTGCAGTCTTCTCTCCCGATTGCATAGGAAAGCGTTTCCTTATGTACCTGCAATAGTGAAGTGTTCATTATAATCTTGTCCTGCGCAAAAATCTGAGGGATAATGCGGATATCATCGGGAGTAGCAAGGACTGCTGTGCCGGATATCATATCGCCGCTTTCAACTTCTATTCCCCTGCATTCCATGGCCGGCGTTAAGTATTCAATCCCTGTATCCGGATACTTTCGTCGGCATATTTCTTCGAGAAGCATTTCAGAAACAGTATTCCATGCCTCTATGGCTTCCATTGCAAAACCGCACCGGCGCTGATACTGCAGGATGTATTGGTCAAAACACAGCGGACGTTCTGTCCCTTCCTCAGTCATGATTTTGTATTCCTGGTAAAGTTCCATCAGTTCTTCATCCGATACATCTGAAAAAATATTATCTTTTATCATCTGTGAGCCTCCTTAAATATATCTTCTATATAATAATAGCCGGCTATTTTGGAAAAATGGAAATTATTTTATTTTTCTTTAGGATTCGGCTTATTTCAGCTGCAGTTATACAATATCATTTCCGTTTGCTGCTGATCCGTCTGGCTTCTTCAAGAATCTTATGCCCGGTAATATCTTCAGAGTCAGGCTATTCACGGAATTTCATGATCCCCCAGGCAATAGCATACCAAAGCTCTGCTCCTTTAACAATGGAAAGGCCCAGATCATCCGGGCCTAAAAAATCAGCCTGTTGTAATACTATCAAAATAAGTGACGTCATTATCACTTGCTTTTTTCATGAATACATGAAAACAATTTAGATCTAAATCATTGCACACGTTTACCACAATGTATTCTTTCCCGTGAAGGATCACGTGTTCATTAATCGGAGGTATCTTTGCCCCCTGTAGTGTTTCCATATATTCTCTGAGATTATAAAGTAGTATTTTCATATATATTTCTCCCTCGTATATAGGGCCAGGCTGAATGTTCAACACTCAGCCTGGCCTCCCAGTTTCCCCTGATTCTGTCAGGTTCTTCTTCTCCTGCTATCTACTATTACGGTTCAACCGCACCGTTTCCTGCTTCTTCCGTATGGTTCCCATTTATTATTTCTGCCAATGTTTTTATCTGTTCGATCCTGGTCGTAATCTCCACCGCAAAATCCTCTGCCTCTTCATATCCGCAATACATGATCTGTGCCAAATATGAATAGGTATCATCCGAGATCTGTCCCTCCAAACCGGATATGCAGCTGTGTACAATACGAAGCATCTCGCCCCACAAAACACCGCATTTTTCATCATATTCGGTTATGCGGTTCCGTACCCATTCCTGCAGATTATTACGGACATCTTTTGCACCACAGTCCGTCTCCTGAACAAAATACACCACTTCTCCAATACCGGAATCCTTATTGAGCTTTGTTACCCGGCCGACCGGGTACAGCGCGCAGACCGTTGGCTTCACTTCATGGATCTCGCACTTGTTCCTGACAAGGAACGGGCATATCTTCTTCTCTCCCCTCGGACGTATCCGGATAATCGGAAGCCCGCTTGGTCTGCCCACATATAATTCGCAGTATTTTTCCAACAGTTCTATGAAACTAATCCCTAAATGTTTCTGGATCCGCATTACGTCATAGGCGCTCAGCAGGATGTCCTCGCGATTCCTGCAGCACGCACCGCAGCATGTACACCGAAAATCAAACGTATCTGTATCCAGCACTTTTATATTTCTATTTTTCTCTAATTCATCCCTGATTATTTTTTCCATTACACTTTCTCCTTCTATTCTGTATAAATCCACTGATTTCCTCTTATCTGTGATAGTCCACCATGACAAGTACGTCATCATCTGCCAGAGAATCCAAGAAGTTTTCCACTCTTGCTTTCCATGGCTCCTTACAGTCATCCTTTTCTTCTGGCCCACTCAGCCGATTGTCTGACGCTTGCCAGCCCCCTTCCTTGTCCAACAGGTCATGAGGACATAAAGGATACCTGGATTCCCGGAGCCAGTCTTCCCTTTTCAGATAATCTTCCAGTGACTCACCCCGGCGATACATATATGATTTGCCATCCCAGATTCCATCTTCTATCCGCTTTCCGTATATGTTTCTCGGACGTTCACCCGTCCGGAAAAAGCCTTCCAGCTCTCCGAAACGTTCCTGCAGTCTGGCACGATGCCAGTCCCACATAGCCTGCCATTCAATATCCTTCATCCTTGCTCCACTGGTCCATCGATATCCCTTTGGCGGATCCACTGTCTCATCACTCCATGTCCAGCTTATCTGCCCTGCGAAATACTCTCTGCAAGTATCCCTGACCAACAGCAAATACGGCCAGCGTCCGCCTATCTCATACCAATCCCAGATACCATTCGGATTCGCGTAATAACCGAAAGCATTTTCTTTTTCGATATACTCTATGCCAAACCACTCTACTGAAAACCTGTAGATATCCGGATATATTTTCTTCAGCGGGTATCCGGTAAGCACCCTGATCCTCTTCGCGCGTTTTGTCCGGCGCAGTTGATGAACCGGTCCGGCATCCGCTTCGAATACTTTCCCGTCACGGATTACAAACCGATTCCCATAGGGGCTCTCAAAGTCCAGGACGATTGTTCCCTGAGGAAGTTTCAGACAGTCAACTGTTCCTTCATACCCTTCCACTATTCTCTCGGTACAATCACAGAATTTTGTTCTTCCCGGATCCGTATCTCCCTCATAATACTCCTGCATCTTTTCAGCCACAGCGTCATGGACCATACGATAAAACTCGTCCCGAAGGCCGGCTTCTTCATGGTCCTGCTTCCCTTTAATGGGTGTCTGCCGATCCTGCTCCTTACTAATTACTTCCGCCTCTATACGGGCGTTTTCTCCATATTCATTTATTCCCGGTATTTCTACCGCTGCTAATGTCATAAAATGCATAAGTTGTATCCCTTTCTTCTATATAATATGGAGACAGGGCAGGCGGCCGAAACCGGTCACCCACCCTGTCTGTCTCTCATTATTATAATCCCTGCTCATTCAACATCTGTTAAACCTGTTATGATCCCCGGACTACTGGCGATACAACGGCTGAAGGTCAACGGCTTCTGCGATCCCCTCCCGAAGTTCTCTCAGGGCGCAGTCGTTCTCCTTGGGCCGGCAATCTGTCCGCCAGTATATCTCATACTTTTTACGTATCTCGTTCTGCTTTGCAGCAGCTTCATCAAATGTACCCATCGACGGATCTTCCCAGTACCACACAAAGTAGGTATGCAGGATATAATTTTTATCGTCATAGATACGCTTGCAGTACCGCAGTCCGTTCATCAGCATGACATCCTCCTGTGCCTCCAGGTTGTCATACTGTTCCGGTGATACAAAATGATATCTCTCTCTATATGTCCACACGACTGCCTGTTTTTCCCTGAAACAGGAGACTGTTCCCCGGTATGTCCGGATCCACGCCTGCAACTCTTCCTCTGTCTTCCACGCTCTGTCTCCGCTTTCTCTGCTGGACAGAAAGAAATGATCTCCGTTTCTCCCCTGCTTTAAGAAATACAGGTAATACTTATCATGCGTCATGGTCGAAAAGGGATACTCATTCAGATCGCATATCCAAACATTAACGGTTGCATAAAAGTCAATCCCCTTCGCACAAGATCTTACACTGCCAAAATCCCAGAACCGCTTTTCCTGCTGCCCGGCATATTTCATCTTAGAAACCGGCAGATTCTCCCAGCTGCCGCCGGAAGAAATCAGGCGGAATCCAAGCACATTCTCATCGCTTCGGCAGATATGAACGTATGCATTCTCGCATGTATTTGCTTTTCCATCTGCAATATATTCAAGATGGGCATGAGGGAAATACTCTCCATAAGGATCCGTATACCGTATGATGTCGCCGGGTCTTGGCTCGGACGCTGACCTTGAGCTTTCAATAAACTCTATATATGCATTTACCATTTCAACGTCCAGCTGAAAGATCACGTGATTCCTTAAGATATAATCTGTGTTAATGAGTGACAGAGTCTCGATCGTGTATCTGTCCATATTCCGATCCTCCTTTTTCTATGCTCACCATACCCAGGCGGAGCTCCCTTAGAATTTCGTTCGTTTTGTCTACATCCTGATTCGGCTTCTGTATACCGAAAGAAAGTACATTTCTTTACAGGTTGACGCTGTGGGTATCCGTAAGCCATAATTCTTCAGCCAGATTATTAAACAGCTGTAAGTCTATTTCCTTAAATTTGAGGCCATCTGTTTTGGTAATTCCAGATGTAAAGATCCTAATATCAAGAAGCTCTTCACCCTTATTTTCAAGGGCACGCCTGATTTTCTGGATATCTTCCTGCTGTGCCGGCAATGGGATCCGCTGCCTGTCAAAATCATATTTCAATTCGAGCCAGACCGGATACGATTCCCCATACTCAGAATCACTGCGAAAATCTGCCACAGTATCTTTTGTCTTTACAATATGCTCCCTATACAATGGAGTCTGGAGCATGAGCATCTCCTGTTCATCAAAATGAAGCTCGCCTTTTCCCTGTTGACACATATCTGTAAATTCTCCAAAACTAAGATGTAGATAGCGCTCCTGCGTCAGTTCTACTACATTGAAGCATATATTCCAACATACAAGCGGATTATAATTCAGCTTACTCCAGACCTTCTTAGCCTCGTCCTCTGTAAAAGGATGCGTTGTCTCCAATATGACTACAGCCCATAACTCTCCTTCCCGTACTTCCACATCCAGCCGTTTAAATAATACTCCCATGTGCGCTAAGTCTTGGTCACTCAGCTCACTAATATAGAAGGGCCAGCTGGACCAGATATCCAAGCTTTTCATAAACCTGGATATTACACTTGTGAAAGCGACAGTTTCGCTCTTTCCCAGTTTCCGGAGTGCTGTACTATCCCTTTCCAGAAAGGAAACCTCTATTGGGGCATAGACTTTTGCCATCTGGAACTGCGGATACTCCCGTCTGCGGTCCTCCATACGTTTGAACTCCATAATCGTGATAAGATTCTCTCCGGTATAAAATGGAACAAGCCCGGATTCTTCAGGGATGCCTGCTGCCATCGGGCAGATCTTGAGCACAAGGTTCAGCATCTCTCCGGGATGCATTTTAGGAATTTCTGCAACATTCCGAAGAAACTCCTGTCCCTGCTCGTGGCTCATACACATCAGCGCATAGGCCAGCATATTGAGCTCCTGTACCCACATAGAATCCGGAAATTTATCCTTTAACTCTACGCCCTGAAATTCTGCTTCTATGCAGACGGCATCTTCCTTGCGAGCGAACAGATCAATCTTCTGCTCCCTCTTGATCACGATTGCCTTCTCGTCGCTTATTGGTAATTCAAATTCATTTTCACCCAACCTAACTTTAAACACTACTAAATCCTCCTCGTATAATAAGTTTATAGTTAATAGTTAATAGTTACCTAGCTCTTTGATAACTGAATAAATAAGGAACAAGATCAATCGGTTTGGTTATACCCATGATATAATTGATCCCTGTGTCAATCAGGTAATA
>DWXI01000194.1 GCA_019119265.1 Candidatus Mediterraneibacter intestinigallinarum
GATTATCCACTTTTCATTCCAGAATTCATGCTCTACACAAAGTCTTCTTTGCTTTGGTTCAAGATTACGACCAAGCTTCGCGAGTTTCGCAATTATCTAATCCATTATAACTGAAATAAACGAAAAATAAAGTAAAAATTGACAGGGGATTAACAATTCTATATAATAAAACAGAATATAATAAGGAACGCATAAAGGTGCAATTCCATCCGTAGCAGCTTGAAAGATGTAACTGGAGAATTGCCGTGCGATGGAAGGTGATAAGTTTGGAACACAGGAAAATATCCCGTGCGGTTATTTCGCGCTTGCCGAGATATTACCGTTATCTGGGGGATCTTTTAGAAGATGGTGTAGAGAGGATATCCTCCAATGATCTGAGTAAAAAGATGCATGTGACGGCATCTCAGATCAGGCAGGATCTGAATAATTTCGGCGGATTCGGACAACAGGGATATGGATACAATGTAAAATATCTTTATACGGAGATAGGAAAGATATTAGGCCTGGACAAGACACATAATTTCATCATTATTGGTGCAGGCAATTTGGGGCAGGCACTGGCAAATTATGCATCATTTGAGAGAAGTGGATTTATCCTTAAAAGTCTTTTTGACGTGAATCCAAGACTGGAAGGAATGTCTATCAGGGGTGTCCGGGTGCGAATGATGGATGAGCTTGTTGATTTTCTTCAGAATGATGATATCGAAATCGCAGCCCTTACGATACCGAAGTCTAAAGCAATAGAAGTGGCGGATCTGCTGACTGCAAACGGAATCAAAGCAATCTGGAATTTTGCGCATACGGATCTGACGCTTCCCAAAGATGTGATCGTTGAGAGCGTACATCTCTCAGACAGCCTGATGCAGCTTTCTTATAATATCAGCCAGCGCAAAGAAGCGCGTAAGAAATAGGAACGAAAACGAACAACCCCGCAGCATGCTGCGGGGTATATTGTGAGAATCTTTTATAAAGGACCGGTGATTGGTATGAGATATCTTCCGAATGGAACACAAATGAGTGCAGCCGATAAATATACTATTGAAGAACTGGGAATCCCTTCTCTTGTTTTGATGGAACGGGCGGCTTTGAAGACAGTAGAGGTGATGGAAGAGTGCGGAATCGATACGTCCAAAGCATTGATTGTATGCGGCAGCGGCAACAATGGAGGAGACGGATTTGCAATCGCGAGACTGTTGTTGGAAAATGGAAAACATCCGAAGATTTTTTTTGCAGGAAAAGAGGCTTCGTTAAGCGCGGAATGTAGGATACAGAAGAAAACTGCCGGGAATCTTGGCATTGAGATTATCACTGAAAATCCGGAAGGAGAATATACTGTTATAATAGACGCCATATTCGGCGTGGGGCTCAGCAGGGAAGTTTCCGGTAAATATGCGGATATCATATCCTGGATGAATGAACAGCATTGCAGGAAAGTTGCGGTAGATATTCCGTCAGGAGTAAGTTCGGCGACAGGAAAGATATTGGGAACTGCTTTCCATGCCGAACTGACTGTTGCCATGGCATGTGTGAAAGTGGGATGCGAGCTGTATCCGGGGAAGATATATGCAGGAAAAACTGTACCGGTTCCGATCGGCATTGATACAGACCGGTTTTCGGAGGATGAAGAGGTATGCATGACTTATGACCGTACCGATATCCCCCAGCTTCTGCCGGAGAGAAAGGCGGATTCGCACAAAGGAAATTACGGAAAGGTGCTTATGATCACCGGAAGCAGTGGAATGGCAGGAGCTGCCTGCCTTTCTGCAAAAGCGGCGTACACAGCAGGGGCAGGTCTGGTGAGAATTTATACGGCGGAGGAAAACAGAAATGTTCTGCAGCAGCTTCTGCCGGAGGCTATTATTTCCTGTTATGGACGCTATAATGAGTCGGAGCTTTCCGGACTATTAAACTGGGCGGATATTGTATGCATCGGCTGCGGGCTTGGAATGTCGGATACTTCAGAGCAGATATTGGAGGCGGTTCTGCGGCAGGTCAGGGTTCCCTGCATCATTGATGCGGACGGACTGAATCTTTTGAGCAGGCATATTGATCTGCTCGACAGGATACAGGCGCCGGCGATCCTGACTCCCCATATGAAAGAAATGTCACGACTGACCGGATATACGGTCAGTGAGATTTCAGTGAGACGATTGGAAATCATAGAGGAATTTACAGAAAAATATCCGGTTGTATGCGTCATGAAAGACAGCAGGACTATTGTAAAGGAGCGGGGCAGACATTTCTTTGTTAATCTTGCGGGCAACAGTGCCATGGCAAAAGCCGGAGCCGGAGACGTGCTCGCCGGAGTGATCACAGGACTTGTCGCTCAAGGAATGAATACTTACGAAGGTGCGCTGCTCGGGGTGTTTCTACATGCATGCGGAGGAGACGAGGCGCGCCGCTTAAAAGGCGACTACAGCGTGCTGGCGAGGGATCTGATCGACGGTGTGGGGAAAAGCATGGATATTTCAGGGCAATGTTCCGACAGATAACGGTTTTTCGTGTAAAATACATTCAGTAAATATTTTTGGGAGAATGATTGAGATGAAACAGCATAATCGTGTGTGCGCCGAAATCGATCTCGACGCCATTGCGCATAATATGGAACAGATGAGAGACAGGATAGGAGGTGGAGCACGTCTGATCGCTGTCATAAAGACTGACGGATATGGCCACGGAGCGGTTCCGATCGCGGAGATGTTTGAAGGATTTTCTTATGTGTGGGGGTACGCGGTAGCCTGTCTGGAGGAGGCGACAGAACTTAGGATTCACGGTATAGAAAAGCCGATCCTTGTACTGGGGTGTGTATTTCCAGATCAGTACGAGGAGATGCTCCGCTATGATATCCGACCGACAGTTTACACGGAGAAAATGGCTGAAAAAATATCAGAAGAAGCAGTCAGACTGGGTAAGACCGCCCATTTTCATATAAAGATAGATACAGGAATGGGAAGGCTCGGCTTTCCTGTGCAAGGAGAGAGTATTGATGTTATCGAACGGATAAGCCATTTTGCAGGCGTAGAGCTTGAAGGAATGTTTACCCATTTTGCCAAAGCCGATGAAACGGATAAGACTTATACTCTGGCACAGCATGAACGATTTATGTGGATGAAGGATCAGTTAGAAAAGCGCAATATTTTTATCAGATATTTTGACTGTGATAACAGTGCGGGGATCATTGATTTTCCTGATATGAAACACGATCTTGCAAGAGCGGGGATCTCGACTTACGGGATGTATCCCTCCGACGAGGTGAATAAAGAAGCCGTGGATCTTAAGCCGGCTCTGAGGTTGATCAGTCACGTCACTTTTGTGAAAGATGTGGATGCGGGCACGCCCATCAGCTACGGTGGAACATTTATCGCTCCGGATAAAATGCGTGTAGCTACGATCCCGGTCGGATATGGAGATGGTTATCCCCGCTCGCTTTCCAATAAAGGATATGTTCTTATACATGGGAAACGTGCCCGAATCCTGGGGAGAGTCTGCATGGATCAGTTTATGGTCGATGTGACGGATATTCCGGATGCCGGATTTATGGATCAGGTTACTCTGATAGGGGAAGACGGGGAAGACAGGATCACGGTGGAAGATCTGGCAGAGTTGAGCGGAAGATTTAATTATGAATTTGTATGCTGTCTGGGAAAACGAATCCCCAGAATCTATAAACGCGGCGGGGAGATCAAAGAGAGATAGATCATTGAATACATCCGATGAATTAGGGAATACTGAAGTATGCGATATGCATTTAGTAAGTGAATCG
Source organism: Candidatus Mediterraneibacter intestinigallinarum (assembly GCA_019119265.1). GTDB lineage: Bacteria > Bacillota > Clostridia > Lachnospirales > Lachnospiraceae > Mediterraneibacter > Mediterraneibacter intestinigallinarum. The sequence goes on from DWXI01000194.1 coordinate 3,764, forward strand.
GAGTGTGAATAAATTGATGATCAGAAGAGGAGATATCTATTATGCGGATTTGAGTCCGGTCGTGGGGTCGGAACAGGGGGGAGTGCGCCCGGTTCTGGTGATACAGAATAATGTGGGGAATAAACACAGCCCCACCGTCATCTGTGCGGCAATTACTTCTAAGATGAACAAGGCAAAACTGCCTACCCATATAGAAATCAGTACAAAGGATTACAGAATTGTAAAGAATTCGGTAATCCTGCTGGAACAAATTCGGACGATAGATAAACAGCGTCTTAAAGAGTATGTCTGTCATATTGATGGAGCTATGATGCGCAAAGTAGA
>DWXI01000195.1 GCA_019119265.1 Candidatus Mediterraneibacter intestinigallinarum
TGTCGCATTGTTTTTATGACTGCATCCAGCAGAAAAGCAGCACAGAAGCGCTGCAAATATAATTAAGAATATCCTTTGAACCTTTTTTGTCATATTGTACCCCACATTAATTATTTATCGTTGTTTTATTACATTTGTAATATTATATTAGTAAAGAGTATTTTGTCAAGATAATTACACTACCAATAGATATTTTCCTCGGACAGCAAAAACAGCCCGCATCACGCACGGACTGCTTTTTTCTTTCTTCTGTCAAATACAAACCTGTTTATAAGTACGATCACCAGACTCACGATCAGCAGGAAGTAGAAGTTTATACCTCTGCTGACAAGCATGGACGGAATCAGGTATGCCCCTGTAAACACATGGACGAACACCGCCTGATACATAAGCTCTGTAATTCCCTGAGCCCCGGGCAGGGGCAGCATGTCCACTGCAATATACACGGCTGCCTGGAGTAATATCACCTTCATTGCGCCGGAACCCTGAAGTCCGAATCCCAGATAGACCATATAGGTCAGCACGAACACACTGCATCTCTGCAGAAATGTTACAAAGATCACGACCAGAAGGCTGCCTTTATGGTCTTTCAGCCATGTTACCGCCTGCTGGTAACTGTCGATAAACTCGTTGATCTTCTCTTCCCTTTTTTCAGAAGGTTTCCAGATCTTAAGCCGGATGAACAGGCCTTCAAACATGAGCGCCAGCTTCAGGATCACTTTCGGAAAAAGCATGACTCCCAGAATAAGGATTACAAGGATCACATTAAGTGCCAGCCCTAATAAATACAGCGGGAAATAATTCCCCAGCTCCTGCCGCAGCGGGTGCACCCAGAAGAACAGTATGCCAAGACCCATAACGACGAGGACAAATTTGTAAGCCACTGCCACCGTCATGAGAACGACCGTACTGTCCGATCCCCGGTTTCCGTCTTTGTTCATATAATAGAGCTGTACCGGCTGCCCGCCCGTCGCCGAGGGTGTAATGCCGGAATAAAAGAAGCCAATAAAAGAATATTGAATACATCTTGGAAGCGAACTGGCTTTATATCCTTCTTTCTGTGCTTTCATGGATCGAAGCAGATACCAGATCATGAATCCCTCTGCACATACAAAAAATACCGCCAGAGTGATAGAAGGAATCAGATACCAGAACGACATGCCCATAATCGCGTGTCCGATCTCAGATAAATCTCTTCCGCTGAACAATGCGTAAAAAGTCAGCAGCATAACAGCCAGAAACAGAGCAATCTGAAGCGCCCTCTTTTTCATACTCATAAGTTCACACCCCGCTTCAGGAAATTAATGATATATGCTGCTCCCGCATATGCAGGCTGTATGAATGAAAACGCCGGGATTTTCTTTCTTTCTGTGCGTCTCTCGCCTCTTACTGCAAATTCATAAAGGCTTCCCTCAAATATTTTCTTTTTCCCTTCATATTCGTAAAAGTCCTTCGGAGTCACCAGTGAGAAATGCTTGTTCCATTTACACACTCCGGCGTCTTCTAGAAGCTTTGCCAGATAGGAGGAACAAGTGTAATGATTCTTCTGATAAAACGGAATATTCATCAGGATAAAGGGCAGCCCGATGACAGCATAATGATAATGAAAACGCTGCTCCATTGCCTCATTTAATTTCTCCTCAATATATTTCTTCTGTTCCGCTGTACACTTTACACTGCACACCATGTAATCTGCATCAGGAAATGCCCGTAGAATCTTATATTTATCTTCCTTCTCAAATCCTGCGATAAGCGGTACCGACGGATGCCGGCGTCCGATGCTGTAAGTCTCTTCCAGATACGGATCCAGTGAGAGTGCCACATGAATGTATTTCTGTCTTATCACACTCCGGATGATCCCGGCAAAAAAACCGGGCGTATCCACGAATGCTATGTAAATTTCTGCCATACTTTTCCCCTCTTGTACGCATGAAAGCGTTTATTTGTAATCTGTACTTTTTTCCTTATGTCATGTCCTTACTGAAACTGATAAATCTTCCTTGCAAAACGATATCCGCCTATCGTAAGTTTTCCACCCAGTCTGCCCGGCAGATATGTTAATCCACTCAGAGTCGAATATCTCAGCCGATAATAGAGAGAAGCGTTATATGTCTTGATTCTCTCCCACATATCCCGACGCTTCTTCTCTGCTTCCGCTGTTTTTATAAGCAGCAAATGAATGGATGAAATTGACAGCATGATGGAAATATTTCGAGTCATATAGGATGCAAGCTTCGGATATTTTTTCTTAACTTCATTCAGATCCACACATTCTGCCACTAACTCTGTAACGCGGATCTGCTGGTCGATCCGTTTCATCAGAACTTTCTCATTGACCGATTGATCCTCCCGCCCCAGATAATAATGATAAAGGTCAATATCCATATAGTAAATACTCTCCACATAGGGAAGCGGCTGATAGGAAAAAAGATTGTCCACATAAAATGTATGCTCCGGAAGCTTTACACCTGACTTTCTCAATATAGCTGTGCGGAACATTAGCGAATGCATGATCAGATACTGTGACGGTCTGAAGTGTCCTATAGTATTCCAGCTGCACATTTCCTCTGCCGGAAAAATATTCCGATAATCCATGCTCCTTGTCTTTCCCTCGTCCAGATGGTCATAAACATAATTACAGACAAAGAGATCCGGCAGGTCCTCTCCGAACTCTGCACGGCCGCCGCCACAGAAGTCTTTCACTTTTGCAAGCAGTTTCTTAAATGCTTCCGGATCCAGCCAGTCGTCAGAATCCACCACTTTATAGTAGATTCCCCGTGCCAGTTCTAATCCTTTATTGACTCCCGATCCGTGCCCGCCGTTTTCTTTATGAACTGCACGGACAATGTCCGGGTGTGCGAGCTGATATTCGTCTGCGATCCGTGCCGTTCCATCTGTAGATCCATCGTTGATAAGGATAATCTCCACGTCGTTCCCCCCTGTCAGCAGTGAATCAACACACCGTCTCATATAGTCTTCCGAATTATAGCACGGTACTGCAAATGTAATATATTTCATAGATACATCTCTCCAATCTCTTTCCTGGTCAGATAATTATACATTAGAATTATTTTACGCTTTTATCATACGTTAGTGTTCTTAAGATAAGAGGAAGGTAATTCTTAAGATTTTTCAAAGATTTTTTAAATGATGTAAAAAGAGTATACTATTTGTTAAATTTAAGCAATATACGATCCAAAGCAGACCACAGTCCAGTCACTGCGAACATCACCGCGCCGACCGGTACGATAACCAGGATTAAAATTACGATCATGAGCCATCCGATCATCCTTCCCAGGCGTCTCCTCGATTTTCCTTTCACTTTTTATTCCTCCTCGCAGACAGAATTTCTTATGCACATTTATAGTAACAAATGTCAGAATTATTCTTCCATTTCTGCAGCTTACATTTCACGGACTTAGTCTTACACTTTTGTAAGACCACAAGGTAAAATTAAAATCTTTTTAAAATTTTGTGAGAAGCCTTGAGAATTCAGGAAAAAAGAGCTAACATAAGAGAGATTTTTTAGAAAGAGAGGAATTCCATGAAAGAGAAAAAGGAATTTTCGGATATATTTGATGATGATTTTGAAGTTACTTATGAGGATGATACCGGGATGACGGTTGATATGTCAGAAAGCCGCAGGCAGCCTGCCAATAGCAGACCTCACTGGAAGACTGCAGCAGATTATGACGATGACTTTGCCGCCGCAGATGATGACTATTATTCCAACGATGAATACGATAACGACGAGGATGATTATGACCGCAGGACCGGCAGGAAAAAGCGTTCTGCTGACAGTGAGCAGGAACACGAAGAGCGGAGATCTTCCCGCCGGAAAAAAAGCCGGGGCGTTCCGCTTGCCGCCCCGATCCGCAAAGGCGGACGCACATTATCACGCCTTGCTTCAGCGGCCGTGCGAAGCCTTACGGCACTTCTTATAATTGCGACCATGATATATGTTGCCTGGACTTTCTGGCGGGCAAGCACCCCATACGGCGATATCATGGAAATGCTCCGTACCCGGCAGCCGTCCATGACACTGGCATCTTACCTCTGTGTCGTAGCGCTCTTTATATTGTTTGAGCTGATTTCACTTCTGTGGTCCATAACAAGGGTTCGTGTACGAAACGGAATTGATTCATGGAAAGAAGATAACGGCCGGGGGCTTTTTTCATTTATTCTGGTGTTTGCTGCATCTTATCTTTCATTTTTGCTCAGTCCGTTTCTGCCGGAAGCTCCCGAAGCCGTATACGGGATAAAAGGTGCGCTGGAAGTATATGGTTCCATGCATAACGTCCTTTTCGGACTGTGCGCTGCCGGTATAATATCCTGTATCGCACGTAAATATTTCGCCTGATATCTATGGTTTCTCAATATGTATTTTCACAAGATCTGAAGTGTGTCTGCTGAGGCTGCCGCGATATCCGGCTCCCCGGTATCTTCGGATCTGCTGTTCGGTTCTGCCCATCTGTCTCGCCGTCTGGCTGACTCCGGCCCCGTACGCGAACAGATTAAATGCACAGCAGTTTCTTACCGCCTGGGCACTGTAGTTCTGTATTCCCGCAAGCGCGCAGTATTTCTTCATCATACGACTGATATACATCGTATTCAGCGGCCTGCCGCTGCGGTTATAAAACAGCGTATCCTGCCTTTCACGCAGATCCATGTATTCTTTCAGGATTTCCCATGCATCATCCGGTATATAACATGGTTCTTGTCTGCCGGACAACATGACATACATTCCCTCATCATACTCCATAAAATCTTCTTCTCCGGCTATGCCGATGATCTCCGTAGACGTCATTCCCGCCCGGTACAGCAGAGTGATGATCGTATAAGCCGTCCTGTCTTTCGATGCGGCCTTAAGAAGCGCGTCCATATCTTCCACCGGAACATAACCGGCAAGGGCGGACTCCTTTGTCATATTCTTTAAATACGGATAGAAATAATCATGATCTTTTTCCCGGAGATATTGCCCCTGTTCCATTAAAAATGATGCATAAGAATGAAGTTCACGGAACTTCTTTGTCAGTGTGATACGACTGAGTCTTCCACTTTTAACCTGTTCAAGCATTCTTTCATAATATCTCCTCACATCGTCACTGTTGCTGTCGACAAAAGGTTTTTCTATGATACGGCAGTATTCCCGGATATCCGACAAGTATGATCCCTCTGTCGTATCACTTTTAAATCTTTTTCTGAATATTTCCCAGGATTCTGTATTGACAAAATCTTGTTCACGGTTCTGGCTCAACAGACGGCCCTCCCTCAGTTGTGCGATACAATTTATATATGTTATCAGTACCATTCATACTATAACATTTAGTTTTTAAAAAATCAAGGGATCCGTCACAAAGACAAGACCCCTCTGAATTCTATGCAAGTTTTGCCGCGAAACCCGCCATTGCCTCGGATATCTTAATCTGCTGCGGACAGACAGCCTCGCAGCTCCTGCACCCGATACATGCACTTGGCTTCTTATCTTCCTCGTAGGAAGAAAGTGTCATAGGTGCAATAAACCCGCCCTCTGTAAAGCAGTGTTCATTATACAGTTCGAGCAAAGCCGGAATATCAAGCCCCTGCGGACAGTGACTTACGCAATAATGGCACGCCGTACACGGCAGCACTTTTCTTTCCAACATACTGTCAGCCACACCGAGAAGTACTTTCATCTCCTCTTCATTCAGCGGCTTCTCCTCTTCATATGTATGGATATTTTCCTTAAGCTGCTCCATATTGGACATGCCAGACAGAACAACTTTCACTTCCGGCAGAGACTGCAGAAAACGGAATGCCCACGCCGGAACATCTTCATCCGGACGCTGAGCCTTTAATTTCTGCGTATTTTCCTCTGACAGAGAAGCAAGTTTTCCTCCTCTTAATGGCTCCATCACCCATACCGGAATACCGTATTCATTGAGAAGTTCTACTTTTGCCTTTGCATCCTGGAATGTCCAGTCAAGATAATTGATCTGAAGCTGGCAGAACTCCATATCTTTCCCATATGCCTCGAGGAAACGTTTGATCACGTCATATTTTCCGTGTGCGGAAAATCCCAGATGCCGGATACGTCCGTTCTTTTTCTGCTCGATCAGATAATCATAAGTACCGTATTTTTTATTATCCAGATACTGATCGATATTCATCTCGCAGACATTGTGGAACAGATAGAAATCAAAATACTCTACCTGACATTTCTCGAGCTGTTTCTCAAAAATCTCTTCTGTTTTGCCGAAATTGGAAAGATCATATCCCGGAAACTTTGTCGCCAGATAGAAATTTTCCCTGGGATATTTCTTCAGCACTTTTCCCATAACGATCTCCGACTGCCCGCCATGATAGCCCCATGCCGTATCATAATAGTTGATGCCGTGTTCCATGGCATAGGCAACCATTTCTTCCGCTGCCGCGGAATTAATCCTGCTGTCATCTCCGTCAGTCACCGGCAGACGCATTGCCCCCATTCCCAGTCCGGAGAGTTTTAAATCCTGAAAATCTCTGTAAATCATAGCCTGTGTTCCCTCTTTCTTGAATCTGCGCCATTTATAACAGGCGCTTTTCTTGTATCTTTCTCATTATACCTGTTTATTTCCATTCTGTCTAATACGTGATAGGTATAGCGATGCATTCATTTTTTCTATGGGTACTACGAATATTTTATCATATATCAAGTTCTATCGGTTCATCCAGATGATCTGAAACATATTTTCCGTTCTTTTTCCGCTGTCGTACACACTCAGTCAGCAGGTATTCGATCTGTCCGTTGACCGAGCGGAAATCATCCTCTGCCCAGGCTGCTATGGCATCATACAACTTCGCGGAAAGCCGGAGCGGAATCTGTTTCTTTTTCTGATCTGCCATTTCTGTTCTCTTTTCCTGAAACTTAATAGAGGCTTCCGGAATTTACAACCGGCTGGGCATCTCTGTTTCCGCAGAGCACGACAAGCAGATTCGATACCATTGCAGCCTTGCGCTCCTCATCAAGTTCCACAACGCCTTTTTCATTAAGGCGGTCCAAAGCCATCTCCACCATTCCTACAGCGCCGTCCACGATCATCTTTCGCGCGTCGACAACCGCTGACGCCTGCTGTCTCTGAAGCATGACCGCGGCAATCTCAGGAGCATACGCAAGATAAGTGATCCTTGCCTCGATCACTTCGATCCCGGCCTCTTCCACTCGCTTCTGTATCTCGTCGCGGATCCGCGCCGCTACAACTTCACTGGAACCTCTCAGACTGCCTTCATCTGCGATTCCGTCTCCTGTAGTATCCACATTCGGCGCCACATCATACGGATAGATCCGCACGATATTTCGCAGAGCGGTGTCACACTGGAGAGACAGATACTCTTTATAATTATCCACATTAAATACCGCTTTTGCCGTATCCACCACCCGCCACATGACCGCGATTCCGATTTCTACCGGGTTTCCAAGACAGTCGTTGATCTTCTGCCGGTTATTATTAAGAGTCATGATCTTCAGGGAAATCTTCTTACTTGAAATATCTGTCTCCGTTGCCTTCCCGGCATTAAGCGCCAGAGCCAGTGCAGATTTCTGACTGCTGTTATCCACATCACCGCTCTGATTCAGATGTGTGGATGATGCCGGGTTTACACTTGATGAAAAAGGATTTATAAAATAGAATCCTTCATTTTTCAAAGTTCCCGTATACTTTCCAAACAATGTCAGTACAAGGGCCTCCTGCGGTTTCAGAATTCTAAGCCCACAGTACGGAAGCCATCCGATGCAAAGCCAGATAATACTTACTACAAGCAGAACCGGACTTTTCCCGTCTGCAACCATCATCCCTCCGAAAATGCAGGCAGCAACTGCTGCGAGATAAAAAAACGTAGTCAATATCAGAACGAGCATACCATTCTTTTTGTGCTGCAATACTTTCTCTTCCATGTAGTTAGTCCTCCTTATGCAGAAAATCTTTTTGATATCATCATGATATCATTTCGTGCTTTCTTTGTAAAGGATTTACTAAATCTTTCTAATCTTCAAACCGATATCCGAATACAAACTGATCCTTGCCCTTCTTTTTCGCCTCATAGAGCAATCTGTCCGCATATTTGTACAGTTCTTCAATCGTATAAGATTTTTCGACAGGAATTACCCCGATGCTGCAGGTTATTTTTTCATTTTTAACACATATATTGTTTATACTCTCTTTTAATTCATTTAACAGTGTTTCTATTTCCACTTTTTCCAAAGGCTGATTAACGAGAGCAACAAATTCATCCCCACCAAGACGACCAATTATTCCTTTTCCTCCGAAAATCTTTTTCAACTTATCAGCCACTTCCTTGAGCACATTATCTCCAGCCGGATGCCCGTAGATATCATTGATTCTTTTGAATTCATCGATGTCCAGGATGAAAAA
>DWXI01000196.1 GCA_019119265.1 Candidatus Mediterraneibacter intestinigallinarum
CATTTTCATGCCGCTTACCTCCATTCCAAATACATTTCCCTGCATGAAATTCCATATAGAATGTATTGCCCCGACGCCCCATATGTTCCCTGTGCGCAGAAAATATACGGAAAAAAAGATTCCTATCAGCATAATATTGATAACTGCAATTAGGGAAACGCCTGGATTCAGAAGATGCAGCAGAGAAAAAACAAGCGAATTAAGCAATATGGCAATAACCACGGGATATCTCCGTCCGACTGATACCATAAAATAGCCTCTGCAGAGAACTTCTTCTGCCATGCCCTGAATTCCGAAAGCTAAAGCAAACAAGATGAACAGTATCGGAGAAAAGGAGCCTGATATTCCCCTGATAGACAGGGAACCGGTCAGTACATTGAGCAGTGTGGCTGCTCCAAAAAGAAGAAAGCCGATCCCGGCACCTTTAAGGTAGTGCTTCAGTGCTTTGGCTCTGATAAATCCCATGGAAGCAACTGTCCGCTTCTGAAGTATTACGCAGAACAAGATGACGAGGACGATCATAACAGCATCGGAGAAAAGCATGATCAGCATGAGCGAATTCGATTCCATCAGGCTGTTCATAAGCCGTTCAGTCTGCTGTATGCTGTCCGCAGTTGTAAACTCAAGAAACAGGTTTTTATCTGTGAGAAAAACACCGACGACGCCGGCAATCGTAATAAAGCTCATAGCAGTGGAGCAGACAAGGTAAACAAGAAAAAAGATCAGTAATTCTATAAAACAGTTCTGACCTTTCTGCCGGTCGGCCGCCTTTTGCATATAAGGTGGAAATTCGGGTAAACGTAACATGTGATTGACCTCCTGAATATGTGATGGAACCAGTGTATCATGAATCAGAGTATCTTTCCATTTCTTTTTCGGCAGTTGAAGTCAATTATCAAAAATGCTATAATACATCCGCAGAAAATTTGTCCGTTTATCTGTGAGGAAAGCAGGATAAAGATATAGTAAAGGAGTACGAATGTGGCTGAATTAACACCAATGATGAAACAGTATATGGAGACAAAATCCCAGTATCAGGACTGCATTCTGTTCTATAGATTAGGCGACTTTTATGAGATGTTCTTTGACGATGCGCTGACTGCGTCACGGGAACTGGAGATCACGCTGACCGGAAAGAACTGCGGTCAGGAAGAACGGGCGCCTATGTGCGGCGTCCCATATCATGCCGTGGAGAGTTATCTCAATAAGCTGGTATCCAAAGGGTATAAAGTAGCAATCTGTGAGCAGGTAGAAGATCCGAAGACAGCCAAGGGGATCGTAAAGCGTGAAGTGGTGCGTATCGTTACACCGGGAACGAATCTTGATACTCAGGCACTTGACGAGTCGAAGAACAATTATATCATGTGTATTGTCTATATTGCGGACCGGTACGGAGTCTCAGTGGCGGATATTACCACTGGGGATTATTTCGTGACTGAGATCGAGGACGGTGCGAAGCTTATGGATGAGATCTATCGTTTTTCCCCGTCAGAGATCATCTGCAATGAAGCGTTCTATATGAGCGGAATGGATCTGGACGACATGAAAGACCGGCTGGGGATCACAATCTATTCGCTGGACGCCTGGTATTTTGACGATGCGGTGTGCAGACAGAAGCTTCTGGATCACTTTAAAGTATCATCATTTGCAGGACTTGGGCTGGCTGATTATGACTGCGGGGTAATCAGTGCGGGAGCGCTGCTTCAGTACCTTCTGGAGACGCAGAAAAATGACTTGTCCAATCTGACCCATATTACACCTTATGCGTCGGGAAAATACATGATGCTGGACAGTTCCACCCGGAGAAATCTTGAATTGTGTGAGACGCTCCGGGAAAAGCAGAAGAGAGGTTCTCTTCTCTGGGTGCTGGATAAGACAAAGACAGCCATGGGAGCAAGAACTCTCCGGAAATATGTAGAACAGCCTCTGATTGACAAAAAAGAGATCGAGAAGCGTCTGGATGCGGTGCAGGAATTAAAAGATCAGGCGATATCCAGAGAAGAGTTGAGAGAGTACCTGTCACCCGTCTATGATCTGGAACGACTGATCATGAAGATCACATACGGTTCTGCTAACCCGCGGGATTTGACGGCGTTTCGGACTTCTCTGGAGATGCTGCCGCCGATCCGGTATATCCTTCAGGATATGCAGTGCGGGTTACTGAAGTCTATCACGGAAGATCTGGATCCCCTTGAGGATCTGTCCACTCTGATTGCCAGTGCGATACAGGAGGAGCCGCCGATCGCAATGAAAGAGGGGAATATTATCCGAGACGGATACAATGAAGAGGTAGATAAGCTGCGTCGTGCCAAGTCGGACGGAAAAGACTGGCTTGCCAAACTGGAGGATGAAGAGAGAGAAAAGACAGGAATCAAGAACTTAAAAATCAAGTATAACAAAGTATTCGGCTATTATCTTGAAGTCACTAATTCTTATAAGGATCTGGTGCCGGAATACTATACCCGCAAGCAGACCCTGGCAAATGCCGAGAGGTATATTACTCCGGAGCTAAAGGAGCTGGAGGATATGATCCTGGGAGCGGAAGATAAGCTCTACGCTCTTGAATATGAGCTTTATACAGAAGTTCGGGAAACGGTAGCTGCAGAAGTGGAGCGTATCCAGCAGACAGCGAAGGCAGTGGCGGCGCTCGATGTGTTCGCCTCCCTTGCGCTTGTAGCCGAGCGGAATAATTACGTGCGGCCAAAGATCAATGAAAAAGGCGTGATCGATATTAAAGACGGGAGACATCCGGTAGTAGAACGGATGATCCCCAATAATATGTTCATTGCAAATGATACATACCTGGACGATAAAAAACACAGGATCTCTATCATTACGGGCCCGAATATGGCAGGAAAATCTACTTACATGCGCCAGACTGCGTTGATTGCCCTTATGGCACAAGTGGGGGCCTTTGTTCCGGCAAAAAGTGCCAATATCGGCATCTCAGACAGAATATTTACGAGAGTCGGTGCTTCCGATGACCTCGCTTCCGGTCAGAGTACTTTTATGGTGGAGATGACAGAAGTGGCGAACATACTGCGGAACGCGACGTCGAAGAGCCTGTTGATCCTGGATGAGATTGGAAGGGGAACAAGTACTTTTGACGGACTGTCGATTGCGTGGGCCGTAGTGGAATATATCAGCGACAGCCGGCTGCTCGGTGCAAAGACGCTGTTTGCCACCCACTATCATGAGCTGACTGAGCTGGAAGGTAAGATTGAAAACGTAAACAACTATTGTATCGCTGTTAAGGAAAAAGGAGATGACATTGTCTTCCTTCGGAAGATTGTTAAAGGCGGTGCGGATAAGAGCTATGGTATCCAGGTGGCAAAGCTGGCCGGAGTGCCCGACCTTGTGATCAACCGTGCGAAAGAAATCGTTGAAGAGCTCAGTGAGGAAGACATCACTACACGGGTCAGCGAGATCGCAACAAAAGATAAAGTATCGAAGAAGAAGCCGAAAGTAAAGAAATACGATGAGGTGGATATTGCCCAGATGTCACTGTTTGATACGGTGAAAGACGACGATGTACTCGAAGAACTGAAAAATCTGGACGTGGGAAATATGACGCCCATTGATGCGCTCAACACGATTTATCGCCTGCAGAACAAGCTGAAGAACAGGTGGTAGAGCAGAAAGGAGACACATATGCCTCATATACATGTACTGGATCAGGTGACCATCGATAAGATCGCCGCCGGCGAGGTGATCGAGCGGCCTGCATCGATCGTGAAGGAACTGGTGGAAAATGCAATCGATGCAGGAGCAACATCGGTGACTGTAGAGATAAAAGACGGCGGCATTTCACTGATCCGCATTATGGATAATGGATGCGGAATCCCGCATGAAGAAGTCAGGAGTGCTTTTCTGCGTCATTCTACAAGTAAAATAAGCAGCGTGGAGGATCTTGCCCATATCAGTTCCCTGGGATTCAGGGGAGAGGCCCTCTCCAGTATTGCTGCCGTGACACAGACAGAGCTGATCACAAAGACTGAGGAGGAAGAGCTGGGTACCCGGTATGTCATTGAAGGAGGAAAAGAAATCTCCATTGAAGAGACGGGAGCACCTGATGGAACAACATTTCTGGTACGCCAGCTTTTTTACAATGTTCCGGCGAGGAGAAAATTTCTGAAAACTCCCATGACAGAGGCAGGGCATGTGCAGGATCTGCTCATGCATCTGGCACTTTCCCATCCGGAGGTCGCATTTATTTTCCTGAATAACGGTCAGGAGAAACTGCGCACTTCGGGGAGCGGAAAGCTGAAAGATGTAATATATAACGTATACGGCCGCGACGTGGCGGCAAATCTTCTGGATATTGACTATGAAAAAGGCGGGTTAAGGATTACAGGATATCTGGGAAAACCTGTGATCACAAGAGGGAACCGTAACTTTGAGAACTTTTTCGTGAACGGGCGTTATGTAAAAAGCCCTATGATCTCTAAGTCGCTGGAAGATGCATACCGGGATTTTACAATGCAGCACAAGTTCCCGTTTGCGGTACTTCATTTCCATGTGGACGGTGAGCAGATTGATGTCAATGTCCATCCAACGAAGATGGAACTGAGATTCCAGCGCCAGCAGGACGTCTACAATACAGTATTTGAGGGCGTCCACAGGAGACTGTTGGAGCCGGAACTGATCCAGCAGGCAGAAGTGCCGGATCCGGTGGCATCTGATGCCAAAGAAGGAGCAGAAGCACGGACGGCGAAAGAAAGCCCGTTTCTTCTGAAACCCAGGACACCCGGAAATGTTCCGACGGGCGCCCGCCCGGTGAGCCGGCCGGCTGTGCCGGATGCCGGAAAGCACGAAAATTCAGAAGCTTCAGAGTCTCCGGTGGTTCAGACTGCAGTGGGAGTACCTGCCCGGAGCGGAGAAAAGAATGCAGCTTCCCAGGAAAGCAAAGAAGAAGTCCGTGATGAGGATTACTTCATCCGGAAGATGCGGGAGCGCGTCATGGCATACCACAACAGGGCGTCTTCAGCAGAAGTGTCTGATAAAAGCGGCATCTACCGCCAGGAAGAGCAGGCAGACCGTATAAGGGAAGCCGCAGTATACAATGCACAGCCGGCAGAGGGGCGAAGAGATGATGCAGAACCCCCTCGCGTGACAGAAGCAGCATCTCGTACAAAAGAGGCAGATTCCGCGAAGGCAGAAGAAGCCGTACAGTCGAAACCGCAGCAGCTTGATCTGTTTGAGGAAAATTTTCTGAAACGGGATGTCCGCGCGGACTACAAACTGATCGGGCAGGTGTTTGACACATACTGGCTCGTCCAGTATCAGGACAGTCTTTATATCATAGACCAGCATGCGGCACATGAGAGAGTGCTCTACGAGCGGACGCTGAAAGGAATGAAGACCCGGGAGTTCACATCCCAGTATTTAAGTCCGCCGATCATCCTTTCACTGTCCATGCAGGAGGCGGAACTTCTGAAAGAGAATATGGACCGCTTTGCACGTATCGGTTTTGAGATCGAACCTTTTGGGGGCGAGGAGTATGCAGTCAGGGCTGTGCCGGACAACCTGTTCGGGATCGCGAAAAAAGAACTTCTGATGGAAATGATCGACGATCTTGCAGATGGTATTTCCAGTTCCATGACGCCGGAGCTGATCGATGAGAAGGTTGCGTCTATGTCATGTAAAGCTGCTGTTAAAGGAAAAAACCGCCTCTCGGCACAGGAAGTAGATGCACTGATCGGAGAGCTGCTTACACTGGACAATCCGTATCACTGCCCTCACGGAAGACCGACGATCATTGCAATGACGAAGAGAGAACTGGAAAAGAAATTTAAGAGGATTGTGTAATAAATAAGCTCCAAATGAGAGGATCATGCTATGGATAGTAAACCGCTTATCATACTTGCAGGACCTACAGCAGTGGGAAAGACTTCGCTTTCGATCCGTCTGGCGAAAGAGACCGGAGGAGAGATCATATCCGCAGACTCTATGCAGGTATACCGCCATATGGATATCGGGTCTGCAAAGATCACGAAAGAAGAAATGGAGGGCGTACCCCACTATCTTGTAGATGTGCTGGAGCCCGAGGAAGAGTTTAATGTAGTGCGTTTTCAGCAGATGGCAAAGGAAGCGGCAGAAAGGATATGGGAAAAGGGAAAAATCCCGCTTGTGGTCGGAGGAACCGGATTCTATATCCAGGCACTTCTCTATGATATTGATTTTACAGAAAATGACGGAGACGAGTCGTATAGAAGGCAGTTGGAGCAGAAGGCGTCCGATGAAGAGGGGGCTTCAGAACTTTATGAAATGTTAAAGACAGTAGACCCAAAAGCCGCGCAGGAAATTCATCCGCGTAATATCAAACGGATCATCCGCGCACTGGAGTTTTATCATCAGACCGGAAAGAAGATTTCCGAACATAACGAGACGCAGCGTCAAAGAGAATCTCCTTATAATTATACCTATTTTGTACTTACAGATGAACGCAGCCGGCTCTATGAGCGGATCGACCGGCGGGTGGATCTTATGATGGAGCAGGGGCTTCTCGATGAAGTGCGTTATCTGAAAGAGCGGGGCGTCCGGAAAGATTCCACGGCAATGCAGGGGCTTGGTTACAAGGAACTCTATGCATATCTGGAGGGTGAATATCCTCTGGATGAAGCAGTCCGCATTATCAAGCGGGATACCCGCCATTTTGCAAAACGTCAGCTTACATGGTTTAAGCGTGAGCGGGATGTGATCTGGGCAGATAAGTCCGTCATCGGGCGGGAAGAGGAGAATCTTGCGGACTATATGCTGGGGTATTTAAGAGAGAAAAAACTTATATAAATATAGATATGAAGGAAGAGACAGATGGAAAATACAGAATCACGATATATATATGAACAGCTCGGTATATCCGCCGATGTCTGGGCGTACGGTCAGAAGATTGAGGAGAGCCTGAAAAAGCGCTTTCAGGAATTTGACGAGACGGCAGAGTATAATCAACTGAAAGTGATCAAGGCTATGCAGGAGAACCGTGTCAGCGAGGGCTGCTTTAACTATGTCAGCGGATATGGCTACAATGATATGGGCAGAGATACACTGGAAGCTGTGTATGCATCAACATTTCATACGGAGGCGGCACTGGTGCGCCCTCAGATCACGTGCGGAACTCATGCACTGGCGATTGCCCTTGCGGCAAACCTGCGTCCGGGAGATGAACTTCTCTCTCCTGTAGGAAAGCCATATGATACGCTGGAAGAGGTGATCGGTATCCGGCCGTCCAACGGTTCTCTGGCAGAATACGGAGTCACATACCGTCAGGTAGAGCTTCTGGAAGACGGATATTTTGATTATCCGGCCATCGAAGCGGCGTTAAACGAGCGGACAAAACTGGTGACGATCCAGCGTTCCAAGGGATATCAGACCCGTCCAAGTTACTCTGTAGAAAAGATCGGTGAGCTGATCGCATTTATCAAGGAGAGAAGACCGGATGTGATCTGCATGGTAGATAACTGTTATGGAGAATTTGTGGAGCGCATTGAGCCAAGTGATGTGGGCGCGGATATGATCGTCGGTTCTTTGATCAAGAATCCGGGAGGCGGACTTGCGCCGATTGGCGGTTATATTGCGGGAAGAGAAGATCTGATCGAGAACTGTGCTTATCGCCTGACATCTCCGGGGCTTGGCAAAGAGGTAGGGGCATCTCTCGGAGTGATGCAGTCTTTTTATCAGGGATTCTTCTTAGCGCCTACTGTAGTGTGCGGTGCTCTGAAAGGTGCCGTGTTCGCAGCGAATATTTATGAGAATCTGGGCTATCCTGTTGTCCCGGATGGCAGGGAATCCCGTCATGATATTATCCAGGCTGTGACCCTTGGAAGTGCAGAGGGAGTCATTGCGTTCTGCAAAGGAATACAGGCGGCGGCGCCGGTAGACAGCTACGTGACACCGGAGCCGTGGGCGATGCCCGGATATGACAGTGATGTGATCATGGCTGCAGGTGCGTTCGTGCAGGGATCCTCTATCGAGCTTTCGGCGGATGGACCGATCAAACCGCCGTATGCAGTATATTTCCAGGGAGGACTGACGTGGAATCATGCAAAACTCGGTATTCTGAAATCCCTCCAGAGTATGATCGACGAGGGTGTGATCGATATTGCAAAAGTCCGCAGTCAGATCTAATAGAAAAGATCAGTCACAGATACAGGAATGAAAAGGAGACAGACATGAGAACAGTTGCAGTGATCGGCGGCGGCGCCTCCGGTATGATGGCGGCCGTGACAGCGGCTTCTGAAGGAGCCCGCGTGATCCTTCTGGAGCACAAAGACAGAATAGGAAAGAAGATCCTTTCAACAGGAAACGGAAGGTGCAACTTTACCAATATCCATCAGGAACCGATCTGTTATCACTCAGAGGATCCGCTGTTCCCATGGGAGGTCGTAGAGAAGTTTAACGCTCAGGCTGTGATCTCGTTCTTCCTACAGCTGGGCGTATATTCAAAGAACAGAAACGGCTATATCTATCCGAATTCAGATCAGGCTTCCGCAGTGCTGGATGCTTTCCGCATGGAACTTGACAGGCTTAAGGTGGAGATCCGGACAGGCGTTGAATGTCGGGAGATCCGGCCTGGGAAAAAAGGTTTTACTATTCTGACAGATCAGGAGCCGGTTCGGGCTGAACGTGTGATCCTCTGTGCCGGATCCAAAGCCGCACCGACTACGGGATCCGACGGCTCGGGATACGATCTGGCGAAGAAGCTGGGGCACAGGATCCTTCCGGTACTTCCGGCACTAACGGCACTTAAATGCGAAGAAAAGTTTTTTAAGAGTATAGCCGGGGTGCGGGCAAACGGTTCAGTTTCCATATGGTCAGAGGGCGAATGTATCGCAAAGGACACAGGCGAGCTTCAGGTGACAGATTATGGTATATCTGGAATCCCGGTATTCCAGGTGAGCAGGTATGCGTCCAAGCTTCTCTATGAGAAAAAAGAGACGGAAGCTGTGCTGGATTTTATGCCGGACTTTACAAAAGAACAGATAAACGCATTTCTGAGAGCAAGGGCAAAGACACGGCCGGATAAAAGCGCTGAAATGTTTCTGATCGGACTTTTTCATAAGAAATTATGTGATCTGTGGATCCGGTTATCTGAAATTCCCCGTCAGAGAAAAGCAGGAGAACTTACCGAAGATGAGATTGCCCGTCTTACGGGTCTGATCAAGGAGTTTCGCGTTCGGGTGAGAGAGACGAACCCCTATGACAAGGCACAGGTGTGCTGCGGCGGAGTAGATACGAGAGAAGTTAATCCCGAGACATTGGAGTCCGTCTACGTGCCGGGAGTTTATTTCGCAGGAGAGATTCTGGACGTGGACGGCATGTGCGGCGGGTATAATCTGACATTTGCCTGGGCAAGCGGATACGTGGCAGGAAGGGCTGCTGTTGTAGAAGGGCAA
The DNA here is from genome assembly GCA_019119265.1 of Candidatus Mediterraneibacter intestinigallinarum. Lineage (GTDB taxonomy): Bacteria > Bacillota > Clostridia > Lachnospirales > Lachnospiraceae > Mediterraneibacter > Mediterraneibacter intestinigallinarum. Next base: position 9,393 of record DWXI01000196.1, read on the forward strand.
AGCCAATTATCCAAAAAGAGGCAAAATTGAATAGCGTAACATAGAGAATAAAAGACCCGAGAGAGTGAGGACAGCACCTTAGCTTTCCGGGTTTTTTCTATGCGCGGGGAGTAGAGAGGAGAGGAACAACCCATTCCTTTACACACCAAAAACCAAAAAAACACGTCCTTTCCAAGCAGACACAGCCTCAGCCGGAAAGATTAACAAAGGAGTCTTGAAGGAAAAAGGATGTGACAGTTGTCCTTATTTTGTAATAACCATATTACATCTTCCCCATAATTCATCCTTAAAACGAAACGCATTCTCTGTTAATGTTCGTTCTTTAAATCCCGCTTTTTCATAACATTTCTTTGCACCAGGATTCTCTGGAAAAACATTCAATTGCACAGCATCTGCTTTTGCTATTTCAAAAGCATATTTAACAGCCAGTTTTATCATTTCACATCCATACCCTTTATTCCTTATAACATTGTCAACCACTACAAATTTGAGCATACCTTCATTTGTATTCAAATTCACAGAAAAGCAGAAAAAACCAACCAACTTTCCATCATCCGTAGTTGCAACAAAGGGACTATCACCAAATCGTTCTTCCGCTTCTTGCAATAAATCATCAAAACCCATTTTCTCCAGTGGATAAGGTATTAAATTTGCACACCACAGAGCGTGTGAACGTTCCTCTGTTATCCATTGAGATATCGTATTAAAATCTTTATTTTGATATGGTCTTATTCTCATAGTTTCCTCCGTAAAATTCAAATAAACACGTGCTTTCAACCCCACCATGAGACTGAAAGTTTGCTATCTAATCTAACACAAGCATATCTATAGATTTCTCACCTGTTACCCATTCACCAAGGCGATTTGCCCATCCTTCTTAAAAATGGATTGGGTCATTCTAGTATTGCGGCACGCTGTGCATGAACCTCTCCGATAAGC
>DWXI01000197.1 GCA_019119265.1 Candidatus Mediterraneibacter intestinigallinarum
GGGATGAATGAGTGTATGGAGAATATTTCCTATTATATGGAAAATGCCCGTGTGATCGCGGAAACTCTCCGTAAGAAGAATATTCCGTTCACAGGCGGAGTAAATTCTCCTTATATCTGGTTTAAATGCCCGAATGGAATGGAGTCATGGGAACTCTTCGATTATCTGCTTGAAAATATTCAGGTAGTCGGAACACCGGGAGCGGGATTCGGCGTAAACGGTAGGAATCATTTCCGCCTGACGTCATTCGGAACCCATGAAAAGACGAAAGAAGCAATGGAAAGATTTGCGAAACTGTTCTGATATTAATATGACGGATAACCGTGAGCATATAGTTTAAACGTATGCGAAAGGGTTATCCGTCATTTTTTTCTTGAGGAAATCTTTAGAATTTATTCCATATAATTTAGGCAATATTATATTGACAACTAATATTATACAAAATATAATATAGAAAACAACATAGTATTATGGAGTAGAGAAAAAGAAAAGAGGCGTGATATTGAAATCAGCTCCGGATCAGAAAGGGTGATTGCATGGTATTTAATACAGGTGCAGCACTTCTGGACGCGATCGTGCTTGCCGTTGTCTCCAGGGAGGACGAGGGAACGTACGGCTATAAGATCACTCAGGATGTACGCAGAGTCATAGATGTGTCAGAATCGACATTGTATCCGGTTCTGCGGCGCCTGCAGAAAGATGAGTGTCTGGAAGTGTATGACAGACAGTTTGACGGAAGAAACAGAAGATATTATAAGGTGACATCAAGAGGGATGGCGCAGCTTGGTCTGTATAAGGCTGAGTGGAAGATTTATATTCAGAAGATCAATGAGATATTTGAGGGAGGTGTGACTGCATGAACCGTATGGAATTTATGACTGAGCTTGAACGGCTGCTCGCTGATATGCCGGAAGAGGAACGGCAGGCGGCGGTTCAGTATTATGCAGACTATTTTGCGGATGCCGGTGAAGCAAACGAGGCAGACGTGATTCGAGAACTGGGAAGTCCGGAGAAGGTAGCCGAATCGATTAAGGCGGATTATTATGGAACAGAATTTAACGAAGCCGATTATGAATATAAGGATTACATGGAAAAATACAGGCAGCGCTCTTCTGATGAAAGAGACAGAAGCCGTGCGGATTACGGGAAGAACTGCGGACAGGATACGTCAGGAAATGGCGCCGGAAACAGAGCAGGTGAGGAGGAAAAAAGCAGACCTTGGACTAGTAACACGCTGAAACTTATTCTGATTATTGCAATTGCGGTCGTACTGTGGCCGGTGACTCTGGGAATTGCTCTCATGGTTTTTGGCATTGTTGTGGGGATAGTATGCTTTTTTGCAGTTCTCGTGATAGCAGCAGTATCAATTTTGATAGCCGGAGGCGTCACAGTTGTTGTAGGGCTTGTTGCAGCGATTGCAGTTCCCCCGGCGGCTCTTGTAACGGTAGGAATCGGAATTCTCCTGCTTGTGCTCGGGATGATCACTACGGTGGGAACTGTGAAGCTCTGCACCATAGTATATCCGGCAATGTTAAGAGGATTTGTGAATCTGTGCAGAAGACCGTTTTACGGAAAGGCGGTGTAAGGAATGAAAAAAGGGTGGAAAGTGTTCTGGATCGTATGTGCGGTCATGGCGTCAGTCGGCATTGTGATGACGGTGTCCGGTATCGCACTGGGCGGCCTTGCAATGTTAAGTAATACAGATGAAACAGGTTCCGTACATGAGTGGCTGCAGCGGATTGGCAGAAGAGTGGCGACAGATAATACAGCTTTGGATGAATCGGAAGATCTGCCTGATATTATGACAGACAATGGGGATTATGATGACGGATATGTGCCGGGAGAACCAGATGGCAATATGATCACGGAGTATGAAGGAATTGATGAAATATCGCTGGATCTGTCCAGCCTTGGAGTGAGCGTATCGCCTTATGACGGTGATAAGGTGCTGATAGATACGACACAGCTTAGGTCCGATATCCGGGATAAAGTCACTGTTTCACAGGACGGCGGAGAACTGGAGGTGGAGACGGGCAGCCACCACAGATTTCACTGGAATGCAGGTGATCCGGGTATGCTGTATATCAGTATCCCGCGGGGGGAGTATTACAGTTCGTTCACTGCCGACGTGGGAGCCGGACTTCTTGAGATGGAAGGTGTTTCGGCGGGAGAGATTTCTCTTGAAGTAGGAGCTGGACAGATCATTGCGGAAGGGTTCTGTGCAGATGTGCTTGAGGCAGACTGCGGGGCAGGTCAGATCTCGCTTCAGGGAGAGACGTTGCAGAACGCAGACCTTAACTGCGATGTTGGCGAGATACTCTTTACGCTGCCGGGCAATATGGAGACGTATAATTATGAGCTTTCCTGTAGCGCGGGCGAACTGATTGTGGGCGATGAAACTTACAGCGGAATTCACAATAAAACAAAGATAGACAACAGCAGTGGCTGTCTGTTAGAGGCTGAGTGTAAAATAGGCAGGATAGAAATCGCATTTGAATAATACAGAGAGGATTCAGAAAATATATTTGAATATCAGAGAAAGAGAGGAAATCAGACTATGTCAGAAAAGAAATTATATCGATCAAGAAACAGTAGGATGCTCTGCGGAGTATGCGGCGGCATCGGGGAGTATTTTAATATAGATCCGACACTGATCCGGCTGGCGTTCGTGTTGTTCGGATGCACAGGAGGCGGAATACTTGCGTACATTATAGCCGCAATCATTATACCGGATGGTCCGGGGGCGTAAAACTGTAAAGATTCTATAGATATATGCCGGACAGGGAAAGGAATATTCTGCTATTCTTATTGAATAATCCGGTATGATCAGGGCAATACTCCTGAAAAACGGAAAGAAGGGGTACTGTGTCGAAGAAAAAAGAGAAGAAGATTGATCTTAATAGTCTGGAACCTGAGGAAAAAATGAAGTATGAAGTGGCTGAAGAGCTCGGACTTCTCGACCGCGTAATGACAGAAGGATGGAAATCTCTTACATCAAAAGAAACG
>DWXI01000198.1 GCA_019119265.1 Candidatus Mediterraneibacter intestinigallinarum
TTCTCCCGAGACATCTCCCGCGGTAAGCGTATAGGTCTGGTTGGTTCTATTTTCTTCCGTACAGGCTGAGTTGACTATATATGCAGAACCGCCCAATAGGTGCTTACGAATAGCCTGATCTTCAAACAACTGGATTGCATTATTTTCATTCATATACAAATTTCAATAGCGCCCTTTTCCCTGGATCTGTTCCGGAGTTCTTCTGCAAGCATTTCGAAAATGGTTGCAGAAGAACTCCGTCGAATACCTGCAAGGATTTTCACAATGGGTTGGTCGATAAAAGGCGGAACTGCCTGAGATGATAATTCTTTTATTGCAAAAGAGCTAAATTTAAATTATACTATATCTAAATTTAGCCGTTCGGCTAAGTTTTCAAAAACACTCAAAAATAATGCCGAACGGCTAAATTATTTATTAACTTTAAAAATCAAGCCGTTCGGCTAAAAAGGAAGTTGAAATGAAAGTAATTGATGCAAAATCGCTTGGCAAAGCAATACGCGACCGTAGAAAAGAGCTCCACTATACTCAGACATATTTATCCGAATTCACGGGATTCAGTGTCAGCTTTATTTCTGACCTAGAACGTGGAAAACCTACGGTCGAATTAGAAAAAACGTTAAAAATCATTAATATACTCGGATTAGACATACTGATAGAAAAGCGAGGATAATATGAATAATAAGTTAACTGTATTTATAGAGATCAACGGAACGAGCATTTATGTCGGAGATATCATTGGGGATACTCCGGCAAGTGCGAGTTTCATGTATTCCCCTGAATATCTGTCAAATCCGGAAAGCTGCCCCATTTCTATAAGTTTGCCACTAACCGGAACACCCTTTTCTCCGGAACAGACAAAAAAAGCGGCACAGACAATATGTCTCTGAGCATTGGCGGTATATATAAACTCAATAAAATAACAAGACAGTCATTTGAAACGGAAGCAAAACATATCGGATTAGGTACTAATCTGGCGATGAAACGATTTGATTCAATGGTATCTCATTTCCATGAGGCACTCAATAAAGCCGTGATCGATCTTGAACTGCAAGGATTTGTCCATGCGCATAACTTAAAAGAAAAAATACGATCCAGAGGGGGCATCAGTTATCAATAATCCCCAGATACTTCTTCAACGCCCCAATATACATCTCTCCCACTTTTCCGGGCATCGTATTTTTTCTCACAACATAACCGATCTCCATAACGCTGTTGTGATTTTCCTCATCATCCCGGAATGGAACAGCTGTGAATTCATTTCCATTGAGTTCCTCGCAGATGATCCCGGAGCAGAGCGTATAGCCGTTCAGGCCGACCATCAGGTTCAGCATGGTCGCCCTGTCATTTGCCCGGATAATCCTTGGATATTCGTTAGTAGAAAGAATCTCTTCCGCAAGATAAAAAGAGCTGTTGTCACCCTGCTCAAACGCAAGGCAGGGGTAATCGAAAAGCTGGCTGAAGCTGATAGACTCTTCTTTCGCCAGCGGGTGATTTTTCCATAGATACACATACGCCTGACAGTCGATCAGATGATGAAATTCCAGACCTGCTGAGCGAAGCAGCTTCTCCATGCTCTTCCTGTTAAAATCGCTGAGATAGAGAACTCCAATCTCGCTTTTCATAGTGCTGACATCGCTGATCACTTCCGCAGTCTTTGTCTCCCGGATAGCAAACTCGTATTTGGACATATCGAACTGTTTCGCCATATCCACAAATGCTTTCACGGCAAAGGAATAGTGCTGGGTGGAGACGCCGAACTTTTTCTTCAGAGAACCGTTCTCTCCATATTTCTCAAGGAGCGTCTCATACTGTCCGTAGAGCTGCCTTGCATACAGAAGGAACTCCGCCCCGTCATTGGTCAGGGTCACTCCCCTGCCGCTGCGGTTAAACAGTATGATGCCCAGTTCCTTCTCCAGCTCCTGCACGGCGCTGGTCAAAGACGGCTGAGAAACATAGAGTTGCTCAGCCGCCTTGTTTATGGATTTTGTCTCTGCGATTGCTATTACATACCGAAGCTGTGTCAGTGTCATATCTGATTCTCCCTTACCGCCTGTTCAGTAAAATGGTAGTCTATTTGCAGACGGTTGTCAATCACCGATTCAATCAGGTCGCTTTTTAGAGAATGCTTTTATGTATCTGTTTACAATGCTCTTCGATACAGTTCTTCAATATCGCATTGACGCGATGTTCTCGGATTCACGGCAATGTTGCCGCTCTTCATTGCATCTTCCGCCATAGCGCTGATCTTCTTTTCTACATCGGATCTTTCGATCCCACTGCCGGCGCTCTGACGGATCGCAGTCATCATATCTGCAGGGATGCCTATCTCACCGCACAGTCTGCGCACTGCGTATGGAAGCATCTGTGGTCTGAATTCTCCATCGTCAGATACGATGTCACTGATATAATTATATATCTTCCTGTATCTTCCATGATCAGCCAGAGCGTTATACTCCATGACCACCGGAAGGAGCACGGCATTCGCCACCCCGTGGGGTACATTATAATATGCGCTTACAGGATGGCTCATGGCGTGTACATTGCCAAGCCGTGCAAAGGAAAATGCAATTCCTGCAAACATGGACCCAATAAGCATTCCTTCTGCCGCTTCCACATCTGTTCTGTCGGCTACAAATCGTCATATGTATTTTCCAATCAACTCCATAGCTTTTTCAGCTCTTCTTCCATTTCATATACTGTCACAGCCTGCTCACCGCCAGTGCCAGTCCTTTATCCATCTTTTCAAACAATTCTTCGATAAATGCATCGTCGCACAAAAGCCCCAGCTTTAACTGCAGTGTATTCGGATGGAGTCTGGCATTGTGCGCCCATACGCCGCAGTCGAACAAAGGCTTCGCAACTGACCTGCTCGCATCCTCACATGCAAAGTCCAGCCCCATAATAACGCCCCGCTGCTTATAACCTGTCAGGGATCCGTCGTATTTGCTCTTTAATTTCTCCACATGCTCTTTCAGCAGTTCCGTGTTGCGCTCCACTCTCTGCACTGTCTCAGGGCGCGTCGTGATCTCAAGCACTTTCATCGCCACGGCGCATCCCAGTTCGGATCCTCCGCAGGTAGATCCGTGCAGCCGTCCTATATCGAACATCCATGACGCGGATTTTCGATAAATAAAAATGCCAAAATTGAAGGGGATAATACCATTATTTCGGAATTATCCCCTTGGCTAATCTTCATCCGCTAAAAATTCTAAAATATCATTCGGTGTACACTTCAGTATTTCACACAATCTTTCTAATGTAGCAGTAGTAATATGTTTGTTATGCTTTAAATTATAAACCGTTTTTGATTGCACATGATGCTTTTCAATCAACGCGTATGTTGTAATGCCCTTTTCTTTCATTGTTTTCCATAGAGGTTCATAAGAAACCATATCACGCCGCCTTTCTCTGTTCCTCTATTCTAAGTGTAAAAAATATGCTTGAATGTACCGATAATAATCGGTATAATTAAGTTCGGGTTAAATTTAATTAAAACGACAGGATAAAACAAAAAAAGTACAGGAGGCATAGTATGAATAAGCAAGAAATTTTAAACTATTTATCCGAAAAGAAAAGAATTACAGCACCAGTTGCAGCAGCCGAAGAACAAGCAGATCAGGCTCAACAGACTTATATGAAAGCGAAAAAAAAGTGGAGACCCGGCATAATAATTCTTTTGATTTTTGCGTTGCTTGAGATCTATGGGGTTAACAAACCATGGGGAGATTTTTTGAGTATTTTAGGTTTCCTGTTTTTTGGCGGAATTGCCGTTTTTCTGATCTACCGTAAAATTACGCACCATATTAAACCGGCAGAAGCGAAACTTGCAGAGGCAAACAGTATATTGCAGAGGGCAAGGAGTAATCCTGAATACCGAAACGGATCAAAAGATTTCCCAGCCAAGTTCTATAACTATTAT
>DWXI01000199.1 GCA_019119265.1 Candidatus Mediterraneibacter intestinigallinarum
CGAAAAGCATTTGTTCTGGATGTTAGGCGGTACAAATGGAGTTCCAATGAACGAACATTTGATACCGACGTTACATCCATTCAAATCTTTGAGGTAGAGCGGAACGGTTCTGGATTAGGCTATCCGGCCCGTAAACGAAAAGTTTTAAAACCATATGATCACGATTTATTCCGGCCGAAGAATCCTTTCTTCTTCTGTGGCTGCTCGATGGAACCGCCGCGAACACTTTTGATACCGGTTATGTAAAGACCGCTGACTACGGCTTTTACTTCTTTCTTTACCGGAATGACCTCGAATACTTTGTTTTCACACATAAGAGTCATGATCTTCGGTCCGACTTTGGCTTTCACGACCGGTACTTTGGTACGTCTCAGGTATTTCGGCGTGTTTTCGAGAACAACTGCAGGGAGACCTGCTTCTTTTAGTTTCATTTTCTTTTTATCAATGATAAGCATGCTGACTGTCTGTGCTGCTGCTTCCATCTGTTCCTGCTGTTCTGCCTGTTTCTTCTGAGCTTTTTTTCCAAAGAAATACAGGGCGATACAGGCGGCGAGCAGTACTACGATAATGACAATCATCACAATGGTGAATGTACTCACGATAGAACCCTCCTAATCCTTAGTTTTTCGCGCTTACGCTCATAGTATTTTAACATTGTTTCAAGGTTAGTGCAAGATGAACTGTTACCATTTTGGCAGTTTAGGGTTTGCTTTTCAAAGAGGGAACGAGTATACTGGTATAGTAGCGCTGTAACGGTGCTGTAAATGAGAAGGAGTTTTATTAATGGCAGAAATGATTTGGAACGGAGCGGTGATGGTCTATGATTTTATCATGGATAACATTGTCATCATCAATATTCTCTTCGCACTGATCATTGTGTTCTTTCAGAGGAGATCTCCGCAGACGGTATGGACATGGCTGCTTCTGCTGTATTTTATACCAATACTTGGATTTATCCTTTATCTGGTCATTGGCCAGGATTTCCATAAGAGCCGGATGTTCAAGGCCAAAGAGATAGAAGGAGAACTGAAATATGCCGTGAGGCGGCAGGAAGAGACGATCTATCACAAACGTCTTCGGCTTGCGAATCCGGAGATGGCAAGGTTCAAGGATCTTATCCTTTATAACCTGGAGGCGGGGGAAGCTGTCCTGACGGACAACAATGATGTCAGGATATACACGGACGGTAAGGCGAAGTTTCGTGCTCTGATAGAGGAAATGAAACAGGCAAAGAGATATATCCATCTGCAGTATTATATTATCCGCAATGATGAGCTGTGGCAGGAGATTGAGAAAGTCCTTATACAGAAGTCGAGGGAGGGCGTGGAAGTCCGTGTCCTGTTTGACAGTATGGGATGCCGTACGATGAAAAATAAAGACTGGGAACGCCTTGAGAAAGAAGGAGTCCAGGTAGCTGAATTTTTCCCGGCGTTATTAGGTAAACTTCAGCTGCGTGTGAATTACCGCAATCACCGGAAGATCGTAGTTATAGACGGAAGGATCGGATTCGTCGGCGGGTTTAATGTTGGAAGAGAGTACCTCGGTCGGGATAAGAAGTTCGGATACTGGCGAGATACACATCTGTGCATTGAGGGCGCTGCAGTGACCTCTCTTGCAGTGCGATTTGTTCTGGACTGGAATTATGCTGCAAAGGAAAATCTGTTTCTTGAAGATGCTTTGTTTGAAATTCCGCAATATGTAAGGCGGGGAAGGGATCCGGTGCAGATTATCTCAAGCGGACCTGATTCACAGATAAAGACGATTCATGACAATTATCTGAGGCTGATTCACAGTGCAAAGGACCATGTGTATATTCAGACTCCTTATTTCATACCGGACGAGTCTATTCTGGACGCTCTGAAGATTGCGAGCCGTTCAGGGATAGACGTGCGTATTATGGTTCCCTGCAAACCGGATCATCCGTTTGTTTACTGGGCGACATACTCTTATATCGGAGATATGGTTGCAGCAGGCGCAAAGTGTTATGTGTACAACAATGGCTTTCTACACGCGAAGACACTGTGTATAGACGGGATGGTCGCATGTGTAGGAACGGCCAATATGGATATCCGAAGTTTCGGACTCAATTTTGAAGTCAATGCAGTCATCTACAGTGAGAGGACAGTACAGAAACTGGAAAGAGCATTTGAAAATGACATGACTCAGTGTACTCATGTCACAAGAAAAGTATATGATGAGAGAAGCCTTGTCATCAAAGCAAAAGAGCAGTTTTCAAGGCTTTTGTCACCACTTTTATAAATAATAACAATGACTAAAGGAGAAAAAAGATGAAAAAGAAACTGTTGAATGTAATGTTTGCTGCGGTCGTGGCCGCATCACTTGCGGGGTGCAGCGGAGAGCTTTCCAATGAATATGTGACGGTGACACAGTACAAAGGGCTTGAAGTGCCTCAGCCGACCCAGGCGGAGGACGTGACGGACGCTCAGGTAGAACAGGCTATAGAGGGAAATCTGTCTGCCGCATCTACACAGGAATTTGTCACCCGCGAAGCCCAGAACGGTGATGTCGTTAATATTGATTATACAGGATATATGGACGGTGAAGCATTTGACGGAGGCTCGGCGGAAGGAACAGATGTACAGCTGGGAAGCGGTACATTTATTGCTGCGACTGACGACTATGCAGGTTTTGAGGAACAGATCGAAGGACACAAGGCAGGAGAAGAATTCGATATTACAGTACAGTTTCCGGATCCGTACAGCCGTAATACAGAAATGTCCGGTGCGGTTGCGGAATTTCATATCGTTCTTAACTCTGTCTCGGAAATGGTGAAACCTGAACTGACTGATGAATGGGTACAGGAAAACAGCGACGAGTCTGAGACTGTGGATGAATATCGGGAGGAAGTCCGTTCGCAGCTTGAGGAAAATACGGAGGCTACCGTACAGTCTGAGCTTGAAAGTTCAGTTCAGAGTGCGCTGCTGGACAAGACAGAGGTGAAAGAGTATCCCCAAGAGGAAGTGGATGCGCTGGTTCAGCAAATGACAGACTATTACACGCAGCTGGCGTCCATGTACGGCGCTGAGCTGAACGAATTCCTTGAGACGTATATGCAGGTGACAGAGGAGGACTTTACTGCACAGCTTGAAGAGTCTGCACGTCAGAGTGTTGCACTGGACGAAGCGATGAAACTGATTGCAGAGAAACAGCGCCTGGAACCGACAGACGAAGAGTACAAAGAGAAGATGAGCGAGTATGCGGAAGATGCCGGCACAGACGATGTGGATGCATATATCGAGCAGGTGGGAGAAGATACACTTAAGACCGCCATACTTCGTGAAGTAGTGACCGATTATCTGGTGGATGAGTGCATACAGGTGGAGCAGACAGACGATCAGGAATAGGAGGTTGTGTCATGAGACTGGAGAATCAAAGGTTATGTGTGGAAATTTCAGAAATGGGTGCTGAAGTAACAAGGATCTATGACAAAAAGAATAATGCGGAGATTCTGTGGGAAGCTGATCCAGAATTCTGGAAAAGACATTCACCGATCCTGTTTCCGAATGTAGGGAAGACGTGGCACAATAAGGTGCTCATCAACGGAACACAGTATCCGACTTCTCAGCACGGATTTGCAAGAGATAATGAATTCAAATGCATCTGTCAGAAAGATCACTCGGTATCATTTCTGTTCAGATCCGGAGAGGAGACAAAAGAAGTTTATCCGTTTGATTTTGAACTGCTTATTACTTATGTGTTAGAGGAAAGGACTCTTCGGGTAATCTGGGAAGTGCGCAATCCGGGGGATGAGGATATGTATTTTACGATCGGCGGACATCCGGCATTCCGAGTTGCAAAGCCGGATGAGAAGAAGACGGATTATATTTTGAAATTTCCGGGGAAAACATCTCTGGATTATATACTGATCGACCCGGCCGAACTGGCTGCTGATCCGAAAAAGATACATAAACTGGCACTGGACGGAGGATATACTGCGATCACGGAAGAGATGTTTGAGAATGATGCGCTGATCTTTGATAACGGGCAGATTGAAGAGGTCTGGCTCTGCCATAAGGACGGTACGCCTTATGTCGGGTTAAAATGTGAAGGATTCCCGAATTTCGGCATCTGGTCAGTGAAAGACGCGCCGTTTGTCTGTCTGGAACCCTGGATGGGAAGATGCGACGATGTGGGATTTGACAAAGAACTCTCGGAGAAACCGAATGTCAATAAAGTGGCGCCGGGTGAGAGTTTCCAAAAAGAATATACAATAGTGGCAGGAAACTGATTCTTCGGTCAGATAAAGCCGCAGATATCATCAGAAAAATTTCTGGCGATAGCTGCGGCTTATTTTATCTTAAAATAAATGTATCTTATGCCATAAGGAAATTCAGAGAGCCGGGAGGGTTATCAGTGCCTTTTTCCACAAGCGACACAAGACCGGCGATAGTTTCTTCAATTTCTTCCCGGGAAGAGGGAACAATCGTATTGTCCATTTTCACGGTCAGAACGATCAGGACAATTTCGGCCAGTACTTCCGGTTTGTCAAAATGTATCTCTCCCGCGTCTATACCCTGCTGTATAATTTCAGCCAGTACAGGTTTGAATTCACTGATCAGATGGCTCATATATTTCTGGTGCAGCAGCGCTTTTTCCGGAGCGCCTACACCATTTTGTTCTCCTGACTTCAGATATTCGGTGGAGGCGTTGCGGCAGGCCTGAAATATCATGGCCATACGCGTGAACGGCGGTATGTCAGTCTGTGAAGACAATGTCTTGGCAGTGGTCAGAGGCTTTTCATAATTGCGCTCTACCAGAGCCTCAAGAATAGCGTCTTTGGACGGAAAATAGTAATAGATACTACCTTTTCCTATCCCGGCTGTCTGGGCAATCTCACTTACAGAGATGGTCTGCAGCTTCCTATTTTCCAAAAGAGTCTGTAATGAGTCAAGTATGAGATTGTATTTTTTAGAATCCGCCATAGTTTTTGCCTTTCTGAAATGTGTCTCTTCTGTCCTGCACAGATATATCTTACGGATAGGTTTCAATTCAGTATAGCACATCATCCGGAAAAGAACCAGCAAGAAAAACGCACAAAAATAATTAGGAAATGCTTTTGTATTTTGATAGAGACGCATGTTGACCGCTAGTCGAAAAGGTGATAATCTAACAGAAGAAAGAATATGACCGTTGGTCGAAAAATGACATAACCGGTCGAAAAGGAGGATACTATGACCTACGCAGATATGTTTTCAAAAGTAAAGGGGATGCTGATGGATGCTGATGTGAGTGACATCAATGAACATCTGGCATATCAGTTTAATATTACCGGTGAGGCGGAAGGAATCTTCTATGCTGAAGTAAAAGACGGCCAGCTCTATGTGGAGCCCTATGAGTATTTCGACCGCGACGCGATGTTTACCTGTACGGCAGAGACATTGTTTAAGCTTGCCGACGGGAAAACAGATCCGATTCTGGCGGTGACGCTGGGAAAACTGAAGGTGGAAGGAAATATTGATAAAGCGCTTAGACTGAAAGATCTTATCAACAGCAAGAGAAAATAAAAGCAGGTGATAAAAATGGGAAAGTTTTTAAAAGGAGCAACGGCTGTCCTGGGCTTGCTGACCGTGGCGGAAGCCGGCGGAACGGCATATTTCTACAGGAGAACCATGAAACGTTACAATGCAAAAACAGAGCGTACTATAAAGATGTCGGGTGTAGACTGGGAAAAATATTTTCCGCTTATGCACAAACGACATGACTGGATGATGGAACAACCGCATGAAGATGTGTGGATTTCATCTCATGACGGCCTCAGACTTCACGGTACATACTTTGAGGGAGACGGCGGAGACAAGGCAGTAATCTGTTTTCACGGCTATACAAGCCAGGGAACAAATGATTACAGCAGCCTTTCTTATTACTATCTCAATCATGGTTTCAGAGTGCTTCTCATAGATGAGCGCGCTCATGGCGAGAGTGAGGGAACTTATATCGGTTTCGGCACGATGGATCGTCTGGACGGAATGGAATGGATCAAATGGATGATCGGCAAGATAGGTGAAGACGCACAGATACTGCTCCACGGCAATTCTATGGGCGGAGCTACGGTCTGCATGATGAGCGGTCTGAAACTGCCGCCTCAGGTAAAAGGGATCGTTTCGGATTGTGCATTTACATCCGCAAAAGATGTATTTACACATGTGCTTCACAGCATGTATCACCTTCCTGCATTTCCGATGATACAGATTGCAGATAAGCTGAATAAGAGAAATGCCGGATATGGTCTGGACGAGTGTAACGCGGCCAGGGAAGTAAGAAAGTCAGAAGTACCTTTCCTGTTTATCCACGGCGAAAAAGATATCTTCGTTCCCTGTTGGATGTGCGATGAAATATACAAGAACTGCGCTTCGCAGAAAACGAAACTCATTGTCAAAGATGCGGGCCACGGCGAGAGCTATTACAAAGATACAGAAGCCTATGAAGGAGCCCTGGATTCATTTATCGGAGGAATAATGAAATGATGAAGACAAGAAAAGGACATAAAGTCTATCCGCTTACTGTAGCACAGAAATTCCATCTCTACTATGCGCCGCATTGTCCGAATATGGCAGTTCTCAACATTGGAACGAGCCTGACTATCGAGGTGGAACTGGATTGGGATCAACTGAAAAAATCAATTAATGAGGCTTATGCGAGAAATGAGGGAATGCGTGTCCGCTTCGCAAAAGACAAAGAAGGAACATGGTATCAGTATGTGATGGATCCGGAAGAAAAAGATATAGAATTTGTCGATTTTTCAGGTCGCACGATGGAAGAAGCTGAAGCAGAGATGCAGAAGTGGACTACTGTGCCATTCAAGATGTTTGACGCGCCTCTGACAAGAATTGTCATGATTAAAATGCCGGACGGATTTAACGGTGTGTACTTCTTAGGAAATCATATGATTGTGGACGCGCAGTCGCTGATCTGTTTTCTGAAAGATATCATAGAACTTTACTGTAACGCTAAATATGAAGGAGTTCCGTATCCGAAAGATATGGCTTCATACATTGAACAGCTTGAGCGTGATTTTGCCTATGAAGCCGGAAGCAAGGCTCAGTTAAGAGACATCGAATATTTTCAGAAAGAAATTGAGAAAGGCGAGCCGATTTATAATGACCTTCACGGTACGGCAAAACTGGAGTCCATGCGTGAGATGTTTAAGAATCCTGAGCTCAGATCGGCATTCTGCGTTACAGATGATACAAAGTCTGCGCTTGACATCTTCCACCTTGAGGAGGAACCGACGAAACGTCTGATGGATTTCTGCGAGAAGTACCACGTCTCTCTTGCCTGCCTTCTGCTTATGGGACTTCGTACTTATTATCAGAAGATGAATGGTTTTGACGATGTCTCTCTTACCACGACAATCGCAAGACGCGCTACTTTGAAAGAAAAGAAATCCGGCGGAACAAGGATTCATTCCTTCCCGTTCCGCACGATCTTCCCGCAGGACATGAAGTTTATTGACGGTGTTTATGCGATCCGTGACAAACAAAATGAATATTTCCGGCATGCAAACTATGACCCGACGGCATATTTTGCATATCGCGCAAAGACTTATCCGCAGCCGAACCCGGGTCTCGGATACGAGCCGATTTCATTGACATATCAGCCGCTGACCCTGAAAGAGAAAGGGTTGGATCAGCTCGGAGATATCCGCTACAAGACAAAGTGGTATCCCAATGGCATCTGTCCGCAGGGAATGTATCTGACCGTAATGCACCGTCCGGAGGATAATGGACTGGACTTCAACTTCGAGCATCAGATCAAGGCGGTATCCAGAGAAGAACTGGAGTACCTGTACTATTATCTTTGCAAGATCATGTTCAAAGGCGCGGAGAACCCGGATCTGACAATCGGAGAGATTATTAAATTAGTATGACGCCGGGGCGCTACGGCATCACAGGCGGGGGCTTTTGCCCTCTGCATCATTAATATAATTAGAAAAGGAGAATAATCATGTTTGAAAGATTAGTTAATATCATCTGCAATTATGTTGAAGTAGAGCCGGAAAACATTCATCCGGAGTCACGATTTATGGAGGATCTGGGATTTACTTCCTTCGATTTTATGAGTATGCTGGGTGAGATCGAGGACGAGTTCGATGTGGAAGTGGAGCAGTCTGAAGTGGTAAACATCCGTACGGTACAGGAAGCTGTTGATTATCTTGAGAAACTGACTTCAGAGTCATAAATGTCAGAAAGGATTGGGGAATAAATATGCTTTGCAGCACAGTGCGTCAGATTCTGGTGAATACGGAGAAAAAATACGGGCCGGAGGATGCAGTACGTTATAAGATCAGTAAAAACGAGATTGAATCAAAATCATATACACAGCTGAAAGATGACAGCGAGAGCTTTTCCAATGTGCTCAAGAGCCTGGGAGAGCAGGGAAGCCATATTTCTGTAATCGGTATGACGTCTTATGAGTGGCTGGTGACATATTTCGGAACAGTTAACAGCGGCAGTGTTGTGGTTCCGCTTGATGTAAACCTCCCGGCGGAAGATGTATGCGACCTGATCGCCAGATCGGATTCTACGATACTTGTATATGATGAGGTGAGAAAAGATGTGGCGGCTATTGCAAAAGAGCGCTGCCCGCAGCTTAAAACAATGATTTCCATGCAGCAGAAGGAAAACGACGATCATGTGTTTTCCTTCTGGAAGCTGCTGGAAGAAAACAGGGGAAGATTTGACTATGATCCGGATCCGGATCAGCTTTGCACGATCATGTTTACATCCGGTACAACGGGAAAAAGCAAAGGCGTTATGCTGACGCACAGAAATGTAGCGGAGAATGCGACTTGTCTGGATATGAGAATCCCGGAGCGTACCGTGATCATGACAGTGCTGCCGATCCATCATGCATACTGCCTGAGTATGGACATCCTGAAGGGAACATCACTGGGAGCGGTGATCTGCATTAATGATTCCCTGATGCGCGTGGCAAAGAATATCAAGCTTTTTAAGCCGGAAATGATCCTGATGGTGCCGCTGATGATCGAGACAATGGCGAAGAAGCTGGAGGAGGCTTCTTTGCTTCCGGCAAAAATCGTAAAGAGCCAGGTGTTCGGAAAACAGTTCCACACTATCTGCAGCGGCGGCGCTTATCTGGATCCGAGTTATATCGATCTGTTCAAAAAATACGATATCGTTATCCAGCAGGGATACGGCATGACGGAGTGCGCTCCTGTCATCAGCGTCAACCAGAGTTGGAATATCCGCTCGGATTCTGTGGGACAGCTCCTGCCGAACTGCGAGGCAAAGACTGTGGACGGCGAGCTCTGGGTAAAAGGAAGCAGCGTCATGCAGGGGTACTATAAGATGCCGGAAGAGACTGCCGAGACTCTGGAAGACGGCTGGCTGAAAACCGGCGACCTGGGCTATGTGGACGAGGAGGGATTCGTCTATCTGACCGGCCGAAAGAAGAACCTGATCATCACAAAGAACGGTGAAAACGTATCGCCGGAGGAACTTGAGAATGCTCTGAGCACAAACCGTCTTGTGGGCGAAATACTTGTCCGTGAGAAAGAAGGCGTGATCGAGGCGGAAATATATCCGGATCAGGATTATGTGAAGAAGAAACGTATCAAAGATGTGAGAGCAAAACTTCAGGAGATTATCGACGAGTATAATAAAACTGCGGCTCCGCAGAAGAGAATCTACAGCTTGATCGTCAGAGATCAGGAGTTTGAGAAGACGACCACGAGGAAGATCAAGAGATTTTAAAGTGAAGAAAGCCCCTTTATGTTATATTTATCTGCATTGCCGGGAGAGGAAAGTATCAGATTGGGGAAAAGCGGTATACTTTTGAGACTGGAGATGTCTTTGTGATCAATAACGGGGAGCTGCATAAAAGTGAAATCATTGCTGACATGGCTTTTGCTGGAACTGAACAGACAGTACAGAGTAGAAGATGAAAATGAACTGTATTTTACAGTAGGGGAAAAGGTCAAACATAAAAAGATCATTTCAGAGGTCTTAAGTTATGTGGATCAGAGAGGCAGGACACTTCTGAGGGATACGGATATGCTGAACACGGAGATTGCCACTCTGGTGGGATATAATAACATTACACATTTTAATGCGATGTATTAGTCCGAAAGAGTTCAGGAATCAGGTGAACAGGCGGAGTTCAAAATCATAATCATAAAGAAAAGGGCGCGGCGCATCCTCAGGAATTTATCGATCAGATGGAAATGCAGGCTCTTGATCGAAGCCAGGTGGCAGGAATCCAGAAATATCTGCTGCTTGAGGCAGAACAGGGAGATGATTCCGCTATGGCTCTTTACCGGGAAGCTGCGGATGAACTGGGGCTGATGGTACTTACAGCCGCCCGGAAGATACAGATACCGGGAGAACGGTTGAGCGTATCTGTATCAGGCGGTCTTATGCATGCTGAGAAATTCTTTTTGGATCGCTTTTTAGAATGGGTCGGCCGGTTTGACGGACAGTATATCAAGCCATTGATGACGCCTGTGAAAGGCGCGGCGCTGATGGCAGTGGAGAAGTTCAGAAAGAAGAGCATTGTGTAAAGAAACTGTGAAAATTCTGTTATTTCCTTAACCACTCTTGCCAGGAGTTATGCAGTTACGATATATTAGTCGTAACGAATCAACAGACAGGAGGATACTGTTTATGAGTGGATTTTTTTCAGGCTCCAGCAGCAGAAGACGCTATCCGAATCCCAATATGGGTGGAAAACATTACAGAAAAAAAGGTCTGTTTGGGATGATCCCGGGCATGGGGAGTTTTTCCGGTTCAGGCAGTTACAGCGGATACGGATATCCGAATCAGGGCTATTCCAACCAGGGATATCCGAATCAGGGCTACCCGAATCCGAATTACAGGGATCAGGGAACGTTTCAGCCAAACACGCCGGCAGCGGCCGGGCAGACAGTATGCCCGAAATGCGGTGCGTCTGTTCCGGCAGGAGCAAAGTTCTGTCTGTCCTGCGGTGAGAAGCTGGCTTCAAATGCGTCATTCTGTCCGAATTGCGGTAAACCGCTGCCGCCGGGGGCGAAATTCTGCTCTGAGTGCGGAAGCAAAGTACAATGATGCGCTCTGTAAAAAGTAAGAAAAGAATTGGAGATTACACCGTAGCGTCCTGTATTGGAAAGGGGCGCTACGGTGTATGTTTTCTTGCGTATGATCAGGATGGAAAGCAGGTGGTGCTGAAAAGATTCCGCCCGCGCATGTGGAGAAAGAATAAAAATGCGAATCACTATGAAGCGGTGATACTGTCCGGATTAAAGCATCCCGCGGTTCCGGAACTCCTGGGAGTGATAAATAACCGGCATGGTTATTACTTCGTACTTGAATATAAAGAAGGAATCACACTGGAGCGCTGGCTGTTTGAGAAAAAGAAAATATTTACATCCGAAGAAATATATCGGATCGGGTTACAGCTATTTGAGGTTTTAGAGTATCTCCACAGGCGGAATGTTGTACACGGCGATATAAGCGTGTCTAATGTGACGTATGACGGGGAGAAAGTTTCTCTGCTGGATTTCGGTCTTGCCCGCTACGCAGACGGGCAGAATATCCGGTTCAGCCTGGATTATGCACGCACGGCGGATGTGCTTCTGTATCTGTCGTATTCCGGCTATGAGGGAAAAGGTGACCGGCCGTGGTATAAGGAATTGCCGTTTTTAGATGGTCAGAAAGAGTTCCTTAAGAAGCTGATGGAGCCGGAGGAGAGATTTGCAGATACAGGTGAAGTAAAACAGGAATTTCAAAAAGCGTTTGGAAACAGCGAATAGCATGGATTGAACGGGGATATTCCACACGGATTTACAGCAGATATTCAGTGTGCTAAAATATAGGAAAAATAAAAACGAGCTGCAGGATTATATGAATGCGAACAAAGAATATTTTACCAGAGTAGATATGGAAACATATCAGGCGTCGAGGATAGAATGATTGCAGAAGCACAGAAATTAATGGATGCTTCGAGGACTTGACATTTCCACGCGGTACGTGTACGATAGAATTCGGAAAAATTACATAAGATTGATGACAAGGGGAGCTTGTAGTACAGGCTGAGAGGAAGTTGTAAACTTCGACCCATAACCTGATTTGGATAATGCCAACGTAGGGATTGTGTTATGTGTGCCTTTAGGCCCTTTTGTTTTCAATCTGAGAACAGGAGGGTTTTTATTATGTCTGAATTACTTGTAAATGCAGAGGGAGGCCTGACTGCGGCGGGGTATGCTGTCACCATCATAGCGGGAATCATACTGTTCCTTGCAGCGGCGTTTTTCGCGGCAAAAGCGTCTTCCAAAAAAAGGATGAGCACGAAACAGCTTGTATTCTGTGCTGCGGCTCTGGCGCTGGCGTATCTTACGTCTTACATTAAGCTTTTTGAGATGCCGTGGGGCGGCAGTGTGACACTGTTCAGTATGCTCTTTGTTGTGTTGATCGGGAACTGGTACGGATCGAAGACGGGATTGCTTGTAGGTCTTGCCTACGGAATCATTCAGTTTATCCAGGAGCCGTATGTGCTGTCATTCTTCCAGGTATGTTGTGATTATATTCTTGCATTTGCTGCCCTGGGCGTGGCAGGATTTTTCGCAAGAAGCAAATACGGACTTGTAAAGGGATACATAATCGCAGTAATAGCAAGAGGTGTGTTTCATGCCTTGGGAGGATATCTGTACTGGATGGACTATATGCCCGACAACTTTCCGAAAGCGCTGGCAAGTCTGTACCCGATCCTTTATAATTACAGTTATCTGCTGGTCGAGGGTGTGATCACAGTGATCGTTATTTCCATTCCGGCCGTGTCAAAAGCGCTGGCAAGGGTAAAAAAGATGGCGGTGGAATAAAAACAGAAAGTAAAGCTGTTTCAGAAATGGCTTTACTTTTTTTATGTTTCTTTTACAATGGGATTAGCAAAAAAATCTTTGGGGTACAAACATGAAAGATAAGATATTTTTAAGATTTACATCCGGGTTTTTTTAAGCCTGTGGATTTATAGTCAGTATAGAAACGAAAACAGAGGGAGAAAGTTATGGAACAAGAAACGATACTGGTTGTGGACGATAACAAAGAAATCGTCTATTCAATCAGCGAATTATTGAAATACGAAGGATATCAGGCGCTGGGCGCCTATGACGGCATGCAGGCTCTTGATGTGCTGGAGCAGAACAAGATCGACCTGATCCTTCTGGATGTGATGATGCCAAGGCTGAATGGACTGTCCACGCTCATGAAGCTGCGTGAGAAGCATAAGATACCTGTTATCATCCTGTCGGCAAAAACGGAGGAGAGCGACAAAGTGTCCGGCCTGATCATGGGAGCGGACGATTATGTGGAAAAACCGTACAACCCTGCGGAGCTGATAGCGCGAGTGAAGGCGCACCTGCGGAGATACCGGGCGTGGGGAGGCGAAACGCCGAAGGAGGATGAGGATCGTATTGTAAACGGCGGACTCATTCTTGATAAGAAACAGCGCATTATCGAGGTAGAAGGTGAAGAGGTCCGGCTGACGGCGACAGAGTATAAGATACTGGAGCTCCTCATGGAACATCCCGGGCAGGTCTTTTCAGCGGAGCAGATTTACGAGAATGTGTGGCAGGAGACGGCGACGTACGTAGTGGAGAACACGGTCATGGTACATATCCGCCATATCCGCGAGAAGATCGAGATCGATACGAAGAAACCAAGATATGTAAAGGTGGTGTGGGGAATTGGATACAAAATGGAAAAATATTAAAGAAAATACAATTATTTTTTTTAAGAGGTATTACAGGCGGCTGGCAGAAGTGGTGACGATCATTGGCGGGATTGTTTTTTTCTACAGCATAATCGCTTATCGCGGGTGGCATCCTACCGGTGAGTCTATATTTTTGGGCGTCTTGGGAAATCTTCTGCTGGGGATTGGAATATGGTTTGGCATAAATGACCTGCTGGACAAAAAGTTCAGCGACTGGCTGCCGGATGAGGACAACAGTTATGCGGAGTGGAAAGAACGCGGGAGACTTATGGAACGATGGATACGGATAGCCGGTGCAGCGGCGTTCCTGCTCTCGGCCTGGTATCTCTCATATCTCATGGGCGGCGGCAGCTACCAAGGCGGCTGGTATTACAATTATGCATCGGGATATATGCTGGTCATTTCTGTTCTGTTGCAGTTTATATTAGCAGAAACGGCGATGCAGAGATCTCAGAGAAGGCAGCTCGATTATATGATGGAACAGATTGAGAATCTTAACCGGCGCAGGCTGGATGTCGCGCTGGAGATCGAGAAGAAGAGTCTGGAGAAAGTTTCCCGAAGCGACCAGCTTCGTGTGGATCTCATTACAAATGTATCCCACGATCTTAAGACGCCTCTGACTTCCATGGTCGGATATATCGAGTTGATCCGGAAAGAGGAATTAAGCGATACAGTCAGAGATTATGTGGACGTTATATCAGAGAGGGCAGAGAAGCTGAAAGAAATGGTAAACAGCCTCTTCAGCCTCGCAAAGGCGAGCAGCGGAAACATAGAGCTTCATCCGGAAAAATTCGAACTGAACCGCATGATCGAGCAGATCTTTGCGGATATGGACGATCAGATCAAGAACAGCGGGCTGGAATTTGTGACCCGTCTGACAGATGAAAATACAGAGCTGGTCTCAGATAATTCCTATTTTTACAGAATCTGCCAGAATCTTATGGAAAACGCCCTGAAATATTCCGCGAAAGGAACAAGGGTTTTTGTCACAACTTATATCAGCAGGAAAGATTCAAATGGAGGCCCGCTGAAGGAAAATCTGTGCGTGGAGATCACGAATACATCGGCATATCCTATGGATTTTACGAAAGACGATATCGTGGAGCGGTTTGCACGGGGAGACAAGGCGCGCTCCAGCGACGGCAACGGACTGGGGCTTGCAATTGTCAGCACATATGCAAAAGCGCTTGGAGGGGAGTTTGACATAAAGATCGACTGCGATCAGTTTAAAGCGTGCGTGATGATGCCGCGCGGCGCGAAGTGAAAATTGAGAAAGTTTAAGCCCGGGAAAGTGTTCAAGCGTATGTCTTTTCCCGGGCTTATTTTAATGCATGCTCTAATGTTTGGGCGGATTGCGGCGATTAAGAAGAAAACGCAGCAGCCTCTGAGCTTCTTTCAGTTGATCGGAAGCTTCCTTACCAAATAAGATCCTTGCCCATATCCGGTCGATTTCTCTTATGACAGGCCGGTTCAGCTCCAGAAATCTTATATTGGGAACTTCTGCCAGTATCTCGGATTTCTCATCGGGGGTCAGGACGTTTATGTCCGGAACATGTGTCTTTTTCGCATCTCCTAATTCCAGTTTTCTTACGCCAGATTCATCTTTGGATTCTACTTCACACTCCAACAGATAGAACAATGTAGTCATATAAGAACCGATGATCTCTGCCTCCTCCGGAGTCTTGTATGTAAAGACGGAAAAGTTCGTAGAGATATACATAGGTATTTTTGTCACATGGATCCGTCCATCCTTTCGGATTTTTGTCGGAACGAGAACGGAATTTCCTTCAAACACTGTCTTTGCATTTCTACGGGCGATTTTTTCCCATTCTGCTACAGATTTGCTCTTTTTCTGCTGCCTGCCCTTATTTCGCTGCAGCGGGATATAATCCCGGATGATGTCTGCTGCTGTCGAGGAAGGCACATCATTAATATTCCAGAACTTGGAATCTCCGGCATACAACACGAATTTGTCTGATTTGGCGTTGCGCAGTCCTTCCCGCAGCGGTATGGAAGAATATTTGTCATACAGCTCTTTGATAGAATCAAAGAACAGCAGATCGGAGCCTCCGCTGCCGGCAATATTGCCTCTTCTCATTACGGAGGTAGTTCCGGAAAGAGGCGTCAACTTTGGGTTGGCGAAGATACCGCGGGATACAAAATCTATGGAGTCTGTCATTTCGCTGGAGACAAAACGCCACCCGTTTTCCGCTTCGTCACTTAATTCATTCCATGTAAAGCGTCTTCCTTCGATACCGGGGCTCACAACATCAAAGCCTGTCGTAGAAAGACTTCCCGCAGATGATTCAAATGCGTGGAGATCAAGATCCGCCACTTTTTCATCGCTGGAGTATACAGATATATCTCCGGACTTGATATGCGCTTTCCCGACGAAGATACATGTTGCCTCTGTCACACCGTCGAAGAGACCCTCAGCCGGATAGCTGAAGATCGTGTGAAGACCAAACAGTGACAAAAGCATTCGTCTGAAAGCTACGGCTTCCTCTCCACGGGCGGTCAGATGTGTTTTCGGGAAAATACATACGATCGTTGTTCCCGGATTTACCAGATAGCAGAGAGTTTCTAAAAATACCGCGCCCAGATTTGTCTGTCCGACAGACGATGCCGCGTCTGAACCCTTGAGCGACCTGATCTTATCGTAAAACGGCCTCTTCCTTGATACGCAGTTGATACCTGCTACAAAAGGAGGATTCAGGAGGACCACATCCACGTCGTCAAAATACCCGGGAGTCAGATCTGTCAGATCAGTTATGTCTATCTGCGGCGCATCGGTCCGGCAGATGGATCCGGGGAAACTCAGCCCGATCCTCAGTGACAGCAGCTGGATGAGCTTTGGGTTGATATCGTTCACCTTTAAAGAAGAGGCCGGTGCTTGGAATGCATTGATCGCAGAGCAGATCAGATTTCCGCTTCCGGCCGCCGGATCGCATATTTTCCTGCCGTTTCTAAGCGGGCCGTTGGACAGTCGGGCCAGAACGGAGGCGAGCTGGGCAAGTTCGGAGTCGGTAGCGACTTCGCCGTCATGCTCTTTGCCATCTGAGAGTTTACTGTGTAGTGCGTCGGCGATGATATCGCCGGAAACGTTGGAGTCTCCCAGGGAGTACATTTCGTTTAGCAATGAAGAAGAAACGGACAGATGCGGCAGATATTTTGCCGGATCATAATCGAATATACCTTCGAAATCCACGAGCGCTCCTTCCTGGCAGATCTGTTCAACATCATCATGAAACTTCCTTATGTCATATTTCAGATCCGATCTTTTTACTGCGTGAAAGGAGCCTCTGATAAATTCATAGAAAAGGACGGCCAGGCTGCTTTTCCATTTTTTGTCGTCAGAAGCCGCTGATCCCATATATGAGATAAAATCATCAAGTGTTGTCAGATAGTCGTAGCGGCGGGCAAAGAAGTCTCCGAGTATCCTTTCAAATGCAGCTGAGAGTTTATCTGTGACCACGGTTTCTGTGTCTGTTGTGAAGTCGCAGATATGTTCGGTTCCGGGTTTCAGTATCTGCTGATATACATTTGGTTTGGAAGCGTCGTAGCGGAAACTGATCAGCGTTTCCAGGTTTGTGAGTATATAGAAAGACGCTTCATTCTGGCCGGAATTCATCTGTACATAGGACTGTGCCTGCAACTGGCATCTTACACTCTGGACATTGCTCGGAGTACGCTTTACTTCAATGACACAGAAATATTTTAAAGTTTTCTTGTTTCGGATGACAAAGTCCATCTCAAGAGTTTTGGTACGGTGGTGATGGAGCACTTCGTAATCGGAATTCTTTCCAAGACTGGAGAGCGCGTTCTCCAGGGCTTGTTTACACAGGGGATGGAATACCTTGACTTCAGAATCAGAATATGTAATCATGTGATCCTCCTTATCTGATGACAGTTTGACACAGGGCTGCTCAATATAATTTTTTAAAGAATCCGCCAGTATTTCTGCGAGCATAGGGGGAACAGCGTTTCCTACGATCAGGTTCCGACCCTGTCTGCTTGTGGATATGATCTCGTAACTGTCGGGAAAACTCTGCAGTCGCAGCGCCTCCCGCACGGTGATCAGTCTGTCGGCTGAATAGTGAATATTGCAGCCCACATTAGGTCTGTTAAAATAAGTATTGATGGTATATGAAGGCTTATCAGGATCCATTCTTCCATAACAGGTCGTATGGCCTCCGTCGCGCTGAAGCCGCCGGATTCTTTTTGAGTTGACGTCTTTTGGGATATCCATATAATTTCCGCCCGGTTTTACATGAGAAATAATGTATCGGTCCAGCTCGCTGAGCGTAGGTGTGAAATGTTCGGAGATACTTTCAGGACTGCCGGTCCGCATTTTCCTCTGATATTCGTTCTGGGGCGGCGTGGAACAGAAAACTCTGCCGTTTTCGTCATTGACAGCTTCCGGCAGATCCCCCAGAGCCTCATAAACGGATACGTATTTCTTCAGACCGATTCCATCTTCATTGTGAGTGGGGGCGGGAAATGTGAATTTTTTATTTCCCTGCAGTCCTACGATGAATACCCGTTTCCTTCTTTGCGGTACTCCGTAATCAGCCGCGTTCATCGTCTGCATTTCCACAGTGTATCCGATATCCTGGAACGCTTTTTTCAGGAGATCAACGATCTTCTCACCGTCTTTATTCTTCGCTGAAAGAAGTCCGGTGACATTCTCAAATACAAACGCCTTCGGCTTTATATGCTTGATGATCCGCATATACTGCCACACAAGCTTCCCGCGGGCGTCTTCCACATGGCGCATGCCTGCCAGAGAGAAAGACTGACAGGGCGGTCCGCCTATGACAATATCAGAATGGGGGATAGCGGACACATCTGCCTCCGTTATATCTGCACATATGATATGTCCGCCTATATTCGCTTTGTATGTTTCGACAGCATTTTTGTTGTTATCAATAGCCCAGATGATATCATATCCTGCGTTGATAAATCCCAGGTCAAGACCTCCGCCGCCGGAAAACAGGCTGACAACAGTAGGCATTATTTTTCCTCCAATCTATTTGCAACAGTAGTTTCATATATATATTCGATACGATCATATGGAATAGAAGCATATCCTGAAATAACGAGGGTGATCTCTTTGATGATTCTGCGGTCTCCGGTTTCAGCTAATCTGCGGGCAAGCTTTCGCAGATATTCCCGGTTGTCATCCGAGAACTCGTCTGTGTCGGGAAACATGAGTTTTTCGATGTCATAGCGCTGGATCTTCAGAAGCCCGGCGCCGTATTTTTTCCCCATGCACTCCAACTGATAATATGTGTAGTAATTGTTTAACAGAGCGAAGCACAGCCACTTGTCTATAAGCGGCTGACAGATGTAAAAATTATCCCGGATAATATAGTCGGAGTCGTTGAGGATAAACTTCATGTCGCTGCGGATAATATAACTGAAAATGATACCTCTGCAGTCAAACAGTGGAAGGTGATACCATTCTTTGTGATCTTTGATCTTGCTGATCAGAGTTTTTGATCTTCCTTCTCTCAGAATATTCTTTTCCCATTTCATGAGATATTCACAGACGGCCTTTTCATTTTTGTTATTCTGATCGATAACAAGGAGTCTGTCGATGGCAGCGCCTTTCGTGGAATATCCTGTTATCTGTTTAGGAGTGGAGATGATCGGCCTTGTACAGGAAATATTTCCCGATAGCTGCGGATTGATAAAAAACTTATTGCAGCCGGTAGTCAGCCCCCGTCTTGCAGTACAGACGGAAGAAAAGTTTTTTTGAAAACCAGTGTCCGTTACTGCATATTCCCTGTTGATATTTGTAAGAACGCCATCTGAGAGTTTGATATATTCAGGAGCTACAGGCCGTCCTTTCCGCCCCTTTATGAGTTTTAGTATGACAACATCGACTAATGGGTTTTTCCGGAATACATTTCCGGTTATATGTATCTGTCTCTCCAGACCGCATGAAGCGTAAAGCGCGGTTTGGAACCGGTTCCCGTTCTGGGCATTCAGCCAGCTTCCCGGGAATATAACGATCATTTCCCCGTTTCTTTTCAGCAGAGACACAGCCTTTATAATGAAATACATATACAGATTGGCCGTAGACGGAAGCGCATGAAATAAGGGATCCTGCATAAGTTCCTCTTTGTTTATGCCAAAGCAGGACAGGTCGTCTATCTTTTCGTGCCTTATATACGGCGGGTTCATAATAATGCCGTCATATTTGACTTTAGAAGAAACTTTGAGAAAGTCTTTGTTACGCAGTACGCAATTGTTAAAATTTTTGTGAGTATCTTCATAAAGTTTTTGATCGATTTCATAACCGTAAATGCGGTATTGTTGCCTTTTCTCAAGAGCACGCAAAAAAGCCCCGTCTCCAAAGCACGGGTCAAGCACTTTGGCGTCATTTTTCAGGGTAAAAAGCGATACCATGAAATCGGCTGTGATATCGCCTGTAAAGATCTGTCCTAAATCCATCCGTTATGCTCCGTTTAAATAAAATTATTTTCCTTAACAACTTTTATCATTATATTATGTAAAATAAATAAGCACAAGCCATCTATTTCATTTTACGCATCTCTGCTGCAATCAGGCAGATCGTTACGATGAATGCGATACTGTCTGCTGCAGGTCCTGCGAAGAGGATGCCGTCAAGTCCGAAAAACAGGGGCAGGATAAGCACCAGTGGAATGAGGAAGATGACCTGTCGCGTCATGGAGAGCAGGAGCCCCTTTACCGGTTTTCCTATAGCGGCGAAGAAGTTGGATGAAATAAGCTGCACTCCGTTGAAAATAACCATAAAAAGGAAGATCCTCATAAATCTTACCGAAAATTCAAAATACGCCGCATCGCCTGTGCCGAACAGTGAAATAATCTGATACGGGAAAAACTGAAAGAGGATAAATCCGATTGCGGAGACGACCAGATTTGCCGCGATAGCCAGCTTATAAGTCTTCCTTACTCTTTCATACTGCCGGGCGCCGTAATTGAAGCCGATGATCGGCTGCGAACCCTGAGAGATTCCGATGATGACTGCCAGAAGGATAGCATTCGTCTTCATTACAATGCCGCATGCAGCGAGAGGTATCTCTTTTCCGTATACGGACATGGAGCCGTAATAGGTCAGCGAGTTGTTCAGCACGATCTGGACAAATGTAATGGCAACCTGATTCAGACTGTTGCTCATTCCCAGAGATGCAGTCTGGATACATTCGCTTACCGAAAGTCTGAGATCTTTTCCTGTCAGGCAGATATTCTTAAATTTCCTTATGTACAGCACTGCAAATATAAAAGAGCAGAACTGGCCGATAATAGTAGCCCATGCAGCTCCGGCAACTCCCAGATGGAAGATAAAAATGAATACCGGATCAAGGATTGTATTGACGATTGCTCCGATCAGCATACACACCATGGAATATTTCGGACTGCCGTCAGCGCGGGCCAGATTGCTCATGCCGTTGGTGACTATGAGAAAAGGCATTCCCAGAGCTATGATGCGGGAGTAAGTTTCTGCATAGGGCATAACTTCCGGGGTGGCGCCGAAAGCAGTCAGCAGAGGAAACATGAAAATCTCAGTAAGCAGCGCATAG
The DNA here is from genome assembly GCA_019119265.1 of Candidatus Mediterraneibacter intestinigallinarum. Classification (GTDB taxonomy): domain Bacteria; phylum Bacillota; class Clostridia; order Lachnospirales; family Lachnospiraceae; genus Mediterraneibacter; species Mediterraneibacter intestinigallinarum. Next base: position 21,294 of record DWXI01000199.1, read on the forward strand.
ATAACGCCGAACACCAGCATCATGCAGATACCGTTTCCGACAACCCTCTGTGCAATATCTGTTTCACCTGCTCCAAGATGGAGAGAAAATCTGGAGGCGCTTCCGATTCCGATCAGCAGCGCGATGGCAAGACAGATTGTTGTCAGGGGATAAGATACATTTGTAGCAGCGTTCCCGAGATAGCCGACGCCCTGACCGATAAAAATCTGGTCTACTATATTATATAAGGAGCTGACCAGCATGGCGATAATGCTAGGGATGGCAAAACTTCTCAGGAGGGATGGGATACTTTTGTATCTTAGAGGGTTATCAGGCGTATTCTGTTTTGTGCCAGCATCCTGATTTTGCGGTGCATTTGGATTCTTTGGTGTCTCTGTCAAATCGTTCACTTCTTTCTTATGAAATTTCGCCCATGTATTATAACGCAGATGTTAGATATGTACCAGTATTTTGCAGAGATTTTGAGTATACAATCAAAATATCCATATATGGATATGGGAGAGAAATAATCATAAAATATGGAAAAATATAGTTGTAAATATCCAAAATATAGCATATAATATCCAAAAGAGGATGAACCGGTATTGAATAGGAAAGTATGAAACTGGTATGAGTGCAGAATAGAAAGAGGGGAGCGGAAAATATGGATATATCTGATCTGAAAAAGCTGAAAAAAGAAGCGGAACTCACAAACGCGGAGATAGCAGAACTCTCCGGGATTCCGGTGAGTACGGTCAACAAGATCTTCTCAGGTGCAACAAAGAATCCCCGCTATGCGACCCTGCTCGCGATCGAGCAGGTGCTTACGACAAAGGAAAAGATTCCGTTTACTTATGACAAATTGAAAGAAGAACCGGCTATTGTCAGGGATGCGTCAGCGCCCTATATGTATTCAGCCAGAGAGTATGACGGAGAGGATATTGAAAAACTGTCGGAATGGTCGCGGGCAGAATTGATCAACGGAAAATTGTATATGCTCTCTGCACCGAACAGGCTGCACCAGTATTTTGTGGCAGAGCTTCTCTTTGAAATTAAGAGCTATATCCGAAAGAAGAACGGAAAATGTGATGTCTATGCATCGCCCTTTGATGTTCGTCTCTTCGGAGATGACTCAACCATTGTACAGCCTGACCTTCTGGTTGTATGCAATAAAGATATCTTGACGGAAAAGGGATGCTCCGGTGCCCCGGACTGGGTGATCGAGATCGTTTCAAAGAGCAATTCATCCCATGATTATGTCCGGAAGCTGATGCAGTATCAGAAAGCCGGGGTGAGAGAGTACTGGATCGTAGATCCGTTCCAGGAGCTGATCTCTGTATTCAATTTTGAAGATGCAAAGAAAAGCGGGGAGTACAACTATGGGGAACCCGTGCCATCTGGTGTTTTAGAGGGTCTTGAGCTTCGGTTTGGAGAGGTGGTGGAAGGGTACTGAACACAGCAGGTTGAATCATTATGAGAACAGGAAAAACAGGAATGGTTCTTTTCCATAGTGGATGTAGTGGCTGTTTTGACGGAAAGCCCGAATCCTCAAACTTATTGGAGAGTATTAAAAAAGCGTCTTAAGGATGAAGGGAATGAACCCGTTACAAATTGTAACGGGTTGAAAATGACAGCACCGGACGGGAAAAAGAGGATGACAGATGTAGCGAATACAGAACAGCTTCTCAGAATCATTCAGTCCATCCCTTTCCCCAAAGCAGAACCTTTTACCTGATGTTAAGCAAGAATTCCCCTAACCTCTGCAGGTGGCGGGATGAATTGCTATTATTATTTGAATGTTTTGATTTTTTCTGGTTATAAAAGTGCGAGCAGTCGTCTGCTCAAGAAGGAATATCCACAGATCCGTGAGAGATTGTGAAAAGAAGCATTCTGGAGCCAGAGCTTTTGTCTGATGACTGCGGGAGGAGCACCGATTGAAGTAATAAGGTCTTACATAGAAAGAAAGGGGGAAAAGGATGAACAGAGCATACAAGTTTCGGATCTATCCGACCAGGAAGCAGGAGA
>DWXI01000200.1 GCA_019119265.1 Candidatus Mediterraneibacter intestinigallinarum
AAATGCGCTTTCTCGACTGTTGTCCAGTTTAGCGATATGGAGAATATCGCAGGGCTTTCCGGCTTTTTCTTTTTTCTCCATAATACGTCTGTATTTGTCAATACGACTGGACAATGGTATCATCCAGTATATTCCTATACTTGTATCCTCAAAGCAGTAATAATGCGGTCTGTTTCCCGCCTTATTTCCTTTAAGATACGGATCTGGCATGTCTTCAAAAAATTTATCTTTGATAATATAAAATCCAGTTTTCTTCATTTACTTGTCCTCATTATGGAAAAAGTCCCTCGCCTTTCGGCGAAGGACTATACTTTCGACCCAACCATTTATATACCGCATATTGGTCAGCGGTAAACTTTCAACCCGACCATTTATATACCACATATCGGTCAGTGGTAAACTTTCTTTGTGCTTATATTCTAGCAAGCACAAACCGGAAAGTCAATAGAACTTCCCTCTAAAATTATATGTCAAAATCCTCAAATTATTTATATAATTACTCAAACTCGGCGTGCTCTCTGGGATTATTAACTGTATTTGTTTAGGTTGTGTATGAATTCACGCCGGTATTTACTTCAATTACATCAATTATTTTGGTTTACTTATTTTCTGTTGCCAAAATGTTGCCACTCATCTTATATGTTTCACTGCAGTAGTCTTCTCTATTTTGAATAAACTGCGTCATTCTTAGAAAGGAGGTACACACAGTACTGATTCATACTGATCCCTTCTCTTTTAGAATGCTCTGCCAGAGACCGGTGCAGACTCCGGGGAATTCTTAGTTTAAATTGTCCGGAATAATCTTCTAAATTATCCGGTTCGTGTATCTCAATTCCTTCTTCCAGTGCAGCTTCAATCCATGCCTTCTTGGCGTCTACCGCATTTACAACCGCATCTTCAATCGTTTTCCCACAGGTAATACAGCCCGGCAGATCAGGATAAGAAACCACGTATCCGCCTTCTTCTTTATCTTCTACGATTTCCATTCGATAAGCCATCCTCATATAATCACTCAGCGTCTTCATCATTTCTCGCCTCACTTTCTACAACCTGTCTCACAAGTTCCACATAAACCTTCTTAATTGGTTCATGCTTTGGTATCGTAATTGGATGGCATCCAGATTTTCGAAATGTATAATGACTACTACCACTTCTCGGAGCATTCATCTTGTAACCATAACTTTCTAATACTTTCCGCAGCTCATCAAACCGGAGGTCTCTCGATAAAGTGCAGATACGCATTAATAGTTTATCCCATTTTGACTGAGTATTCCGGACGATTCTGACATTTGAATACCTCCTGTTTACATTATATGTGGTGTCATATTTGGTGTCAATAATATGTATTATAATTTATCCGCACTGGCAACAAAAAATCTTTTTAAAACTATAACCATATGCAATATATCAAATGGCAGATACCCGTAGAATATCTGCCATTTGATGTAATCTGAGTAAAAATGTAATTATTCGAACTCTATCGTTCCCGGCGGCTTACTGGTCAGATCATAGAACACTCTGTTAACCCCCCGCACTTCATTTATAATCCTGCTCATAACTTTATTGAGCACCTCATACGGGATCTCCGCCGCCTCAGCCGTCATGAAGTCAATCGTCTTCACAGCTCTCAGCGCCACGGCATAGTCATATGTTCTCTCATCTCCCATAACTCCGACGGAACGCATATTTGTCAACGCCGCAAAGTACTGGTTGATTTCTCTGTCCAGTCCGGCTTTCGCGATCTCTTCTCTGTAGATTGCGTCTGCATCCTGTACAATCCGCACTTTCTCTGCTGTAACTTCTCCGATGATGCGGATTCCTAGTCCCGGTCCCGGGAATGGCTGGCGATACACCAGTTCCTCCGGAATTCCCAGCTCCAGACCTGCCTTGCGGACTTCATCTTTGAACAGATCGCGAAGCGGCTCGATGATTTCTTTGAAATCTACGTAATCCGGCAGTCCGCCTACATTGTGGTGGGACTTAATCACTGCGGATTCTCCGCCCAGACCGCTTTCCACCACGTCCGGATAAATCGTTCCCTGTGCAAGGAAGTCTACAGCTCCGATCTTTTTCGCCTCTTCCTCAAATACTCGGATGAATTCTTCGCCGATGATCTTACGCTTCTGTTCCGGCTCGGTCACGCCGGCCAGTTTATTGTAATATCTCTCCTGTGCATTTACGCGGATAAAGTTCAGGTCGAAATCACCCTCCGGACCGAATACTGCTTCTACTTCGTCTCCTTCGTTTTTGCGGAGAAGGCCATGGTCTACAAATACACAAGTCAGTTGTTTGCCGATTGCTCTGGAAAGAAGTCCTGCTGCCACGGAAGAATCTACGCCACCGGATAATGCAAGCAGCACTTTACCGTCTCCAACTTTTTCACGTATTGCTTCGATGGAATGTTCCACAAAGGAGTCCATTCTCCAGTCGCCGCTGCACTCGCAGACGTTCTTTACGAAATTGTTGATCATTTTTGTTCCTTCCTGCGTGTGGAGCACTTCCGGATGGAACTGGATCGCGTAAAGTTTTTCTGCTTCATTTTCCGCCGCTGCCACCGGGCAGTCTGCAGTGTGTGCGGAAATCTCGAATCCCGGCGCAACTTTTGAAATATAATCAAAATGGCTCATCCAGCAGACTGTCGGACTGGAGACATCTGCAAACACTTTGGAAGAAGTCTTGTCGATCAGGACTTCCGTTTTCCCATATTCTCTTACGTCTGCCTTCTCTACTTTTCCACCAAGCACGTGCATCATGAGCTGCGCACCGTAGCAGAGGCCGAGCACCGGTATCCCCAGTTTAAACAGCTCATCCGAATATGTAGGTGAATCCGGCAGGTAGCAGCTGTTCGGACCGCCGGTAAGTATGATTCCTTTCGGATTCATGGCTTTGATCTTCTCGATATCTGTTTTGTAAGAATAAATCTCACAGTACACATTACATTCCCTGACACGTCTTGCGACAAGCTGATTATACTGTCCGCCGAAGTCAAGGACGATCACTAATTCGTTCTTCAAGATTGTCCTCCTGTAAATACGGTATATTTCCGTTTTTTATATATAAATTAATTATAGTAGAGCATCCCCTTTTTTACAACCCAAAATGTTCTGATCTCACTTCCCCCTGTATACAGCCATCCGAAATATTATTATGTCACATAATCACAGCATATAAAAATCCCCGGAAGCAATAACCATGCTCCAGGGATTCGATCCAACTCATTTATTCCGTCGTTTACGCCGCATATTTCAAAATCTTTTTCTGAAGTTCTTCGCAGTCATCAGAATGCAGCTTAAGCTCCATTACATTGTTAAGTCCAAGATGCATAATTCCAAGTAAAGATTTTGCATCTACCACGACACGGCCTCTTCTCACGTCTATATCAAAATCGTATTTTGAAACCATATTCACGAACTCTCGGATCTCTTCCGGATGCTTAAATGTAATCTTCATTTCACTCATTATTCATCTCACCTCTCTTTACAATGATCTGATTATATGCGCCCGTCTCCAGACGAACGTATCATACCATATTTTTCCATTGAGAAAAGGCTGAAATTCTTTATAAAAGTCGATTTTTTTAATGAGCTGCCTTTCGAAATTCCGTCGGAAGCATTCCTGTTTCTTCCTTAAACACTCTGCTCATATACTTTGAGTCCGCATAACCGGTCAGTTCCGCGATCTGGTTTATCTTAAGTTTTGTGCCGATCAGCAGCCCCTTAATCCGGTCAATACGATATTTTCTTATAGTTTCTGTAAATCCGGCCCCGGTTTCTTTTTTAAACTGGCTGCTCAGATATTCTTCAGAAACAAAAAGTCTGCCAGCTACTTCTTCCAGTGTGATCCCCTGATCATAATATTTTCTCACGATCTGTACCGCCTTACGCACAAGAGGGCTGAGCCTGACGTCCTCTTGCTCCTCAAATGCATTGAAATTCAGCATCATCAGAAAGCTTTCCATTACAGCACGCACTTCGCTCCAGCTCATCGCAGTAGAAATAGCCTGCATACATCTCTGGATTTCCAGTTCTGATTCGACCTCCCACTGTGTTTTATAGACATTGAGCAAAGCCATATTGAACCGGATCAGGCATTCTTTCATTTCTTCAGGACTATGCGGTTCACGCCGGATATGGTCATAAAGTCTGTAATAGGCTCTCTTTATTTCCTCGCCATCTTTCGCCTTCACCGCCTGACGTGCCTGACTTTCGATTTCCGCAGGATATTTCAGCGGCACTGTTTTCTGGCAGTCTATCGCTTCCTGACGGATCAGCTCGCCTCTGTCGAACAGCAGATTCCAGTCCTTCATAGAATTCATGTGTTTCAGCACATCCGGTAATTCTACAATTTGATGTGCCTTTGCCCAGATACAGACCACTGTTCCTCTCAGCTGCTGACATAATTTTGGTACAATTTGCTTTTGAAAATATATGTATTCCTGTCTTTCATCCTCCATCTGATACAAAACCACAAACACGATTTTCCATACTCTCGCTTCAAATACAGAAGACGCACGGCTTGTTCTGTATATTTCTGACTGTCTGATTACATTTTTTGCATACTCCTTTTGTTCCTCATATCCTTCACCAAGCCATACGGCGAATACAGCTCCCGGCTCCTCAATCGTAAAGCCGTACATATACTTCGTCATCAGATGAAAATCACAGTCCGAACTAAGCTGTCCGTTCAAACATGCCATAAAAATATTGTCGATGGATAATACACTTTCCGCCACATGCTCTTTCTTTAACTTTTTTTCAACCCGTACTACCGCCTGGCACAGCTCATCCTCTTTCACCGGTTTGATCAGATATCCTTCTGCTTCTAGTTCAATGGCACGCTTTGCCTGACTGAAATTCTCTTTTTCTGCCAGAAGAATCACTTTCACCTCACTCTGATCTTCTCGTATTTTCTCCAGCATTTTCAATCCGTCCGTCTCCGGCAGCTCGACATCCGCTATAACAAGATCCGGACACAGCCTTCGTATCGCCTCATATCCTTTCTTTCCATCGCCTGCAGTACCGATCACTTTACAACAGAAGTTTCCGCTGCCTTTCTGCCCCGCCTCAACCATTGGCGCTATACGCTGCAGCATATTTTCAATTTCTCCGCTCTCCGCATTTTCGCGTACGACAACCAATATATTCATTGAGCCACTCCTTTCTCGTCTCAAACTACCCTGTCTGACACCCGGATCATCCAGCAGTCATCCGGATCAAAGCCGCTTCTGCGATAAGCGCAAGCAGAAACAACAGATTCCATATCGTAAATACTTTCATAAAAGTTCCCTTCTGATGGGGATACTCCTTCACAAAAAATTTAAATGAAATCAGGCTGGCCAGCGATGCAATCAACGTTCCAAGTCCGCCCAGATTCACACCGGTGAGCAGAGCGGAAAAGTCACTGCTAAATCCCGACAACAGAATCGCAGCCGGCACATTACTGATAATCTGGCTTGTAAGGATTCCGGTCAGAAGTTCTCTCCCCTGCACAACAGACACTAAAAGTTCACTAACCTGCGGAATCCGCTTCATATTTCCGATAAATACAAAGAAGCATAAAAATGTCAGCAGCAGAAAATAATCCACGGATAAATAAAGTTTCCTGTTTATCACCAATATAACTAATATAACACAGATCAAAACCGGCTGATATGGCAGAATGCGAAAAACTACCAGCAGGCACAAAATCAGCAGGATCAATAAAGGCACTGCATGTCCGAGCACCCGTCCTGCTTTTCTCCCTGCTCTCTTCTCCTGCTCATCCTTTACAGATACGTCAAGAAGAGGTTCATCCTTCCCAACAAATACCACAACCACAAGTAATACAAACGACAGTCCTGCATAGGGGATAACCGCCTGCATAAACTCACCTGCAGTCAGATCAGATATAGAATACAGATACAAATTCTGCGGATTTCCGATAGGCGTCGCCATACTCCCCAAATTGGCGGCAATCGTCTCCAGCACGATCAATTTTAAAATACGCTCCACTCTCCCGCTCATTCGCAATACAAGAATTGTAAACGGCACAAATGTAATCAGTGTCACATCATTCGTGATCACCATACTGCTAAAAAAGCAGAGCAGGACCATCACAACCGAAAGACCTCTGACACTTCCCGCTCGCGTTATCAAAAAATGCCCGAGCATGCTAAAAATTCCAAGTGACTGAAATCCTGCCACAATGATCATCAGACAGAAAAGAAGCGCAATTGTCCTGTAATCTGGATAAGTCAGATACAGGATATCCGGCTTTATGACAAATGCAGACAGTACTGCCAGCAAAAACGAGATGCATAATACGGTTTCATTTTTAAGGAACAACTTAAATAACTTCATAACAGACTCCATTCTGCCGCTGGAAAGCGGCCTGCCGGCAATACCTGACCGGCAGAACAAACAGACCTATTATATCCCCGTTCCCTGCGTAACGCAATACAAATATCGTCCTCTCATCCGGAAACAATACCGAATGATTAAGGCAGAATATGCCCGGCCGCAAGATACAGCCGATACCATTCTTCCCGGCTCAGGCTGATCTTTCCTGCCTCGATGATCTCTGTCAGCCGTTCTTCACTGGCCGTTCCCGTCACGATCTGCATATGGGCGGGATGCCGCAGGATCCACGCGGCCGCGATCGTTGTCGGACTCACGATGTACTGTTCTGCAAACTGGTCGATCTCCTTATTAAGATCTGCATATTCCTCATTTCCGAGAAAGCATCCTTTCCATGCCGGCATCTGGAACGGCGACCAAGACTGTATCGTGATATCGTTCAAGCGGCAGTAATCCAGAACACTTCCGTCGCGGTCTGCGGAGCCGTCAGTCTCCATGTTTACTTCCATCCCGTTTGCCACCATATTAGACACCGGTATACTGAATTGGAGCTGGTCTGTCATGATTTCCTGGCGGACATATTTTTTCAGCAGCTCAATCTGCATCGGTTTGTGATTGGACACTCCAAACATCCGCACTTTCCCACTTTTCTCCAGAATGTCGAAGGCCTCTGCGACCTCCTCCGGATCCACCAGCGCGTCCGGTCGGTGAAGGAGCAGCATGTCCAGATATTCCGTCCGCAAACGTTTCAGGATCCCGTCCACTGATTCCAGGATATAGTCTTTCGAAAGATCGTAATATCCTTTACGGATCCCGCACTTGGACTGCAGGAACATCTCCTCCCGCCGAAGCGACGGATCATCGCTCCATGCTTCACCGAAGATTTCTTCGCTCATTCCTCCCGCGTAGATATCCGCGTGGTCGAAATAATATGCCCCCTGCTCGACCGCCGCATGAATAAAATGATTCATGGACGCCTTATCCTTTTCTCCGAGTCTCATACAGCCTACGACCACGGCAGGCATCTGCTGACCGCTCTTTCCAAGTGTTACTTTTTTCATCATTTTACCTCCTGTCAGCATTTTTGTACTCTTTCAGCGAAATACCTTTATCTCTTTTCGCCGTTTTCTTATATGCCGAAATGATATCTAAATATTATCACACGTTCTAACGCGAAAAAAGTTCATTTTGCTCCTTGCCGCTAAAGTAACGGTTGCTTTCAGTTCCCTGATCCAACCAGAGCGGATCAAAGTTCTGATTCTGGATGATTCTGTCATTTTCCGGAACTGGAGCAAAACCGTGAAACTTCTGGCACGGTTTTATACTCATGTGACCCATAAATACAAGAAGGGATTTACTATGCTCACCCTTGGCTGATCTGACGGATACAGCTTTGTTCCGGCAGGATTTAACATATCAAGATTGTTCTTGTTCGCAATCGCAACAAGAAAAGTGAGTATCTGTATTTATTAACCACAGACTGTAGTCCAGTGCTGAAATTATGGACATTTACGAGAACCGTTGGTCGACTGAGTGCTTTTTTAAGCATCGAAATCTTTATTAATGCTTGGAACCGAGTTCCAAAACAAAAGTTATAAGAGTAAGGTAACCGATTGGATTGCTTCACAGGTCAAGTTTATACAGATGTTGTTTGCAGATATCAGCTGAGAAATGTTATAAATCTCTTTTATTCATATATTGTTTTGGACTCATCCCCTCAATCTTTTTAAATACCTTAGAAAAATATAAGGAATCTTCATACCCTAATCGGTCAGCTATCGCTTTGATCTTCATATCACCACGCCGCAAAAGCCTCTTGCCCTCCTCCATTCGGCACTCAACTACATAATCCATAGGCGTTTTCCCATAATACGTTTTAAAAATGCTGCTGATATAGGAGGAGACAAATCCAAATTCTTCTGTCAAGTCTTGATTTGAAATGCGCCTTTTGTAATTCTCGTCCAGAAAAAACTTCACTTCCCTGGCTAATGTTTCCTTATCCTTTTCCCCCCTGACCGCCCGGCCGAATTTCTCATCTATCAGGAAATGGAATTCCTCCAGAATTGTCTCTGCTGTATAGCAATTCCCCAGAATATACTGTATATCTTCCT
>DWXI01000201.1 GCA_019119265.1 Candidatus Mediterraneibacter intestinigallinarum
TTGCCTTTACATGGATATAGCCCTGGAAATTACAGACATGTCTGAGTCGGTACAGAGCCGAATAAATCAGTTCCATTGTATAATTCGGACTTTTTAAAATACCGGAACTCAAAAAAAGACCTTCAATATAATTTCTCCTGTAAAATTCCATCGTAAGCGTGCATATTTCATCCGGTGTGAAAGAAGCTCTTCTCACATCATTTGAAGAACGGTTTATGCAATATTTGCAATCATAGATACATTCATTGGTAAATAGAATCTTCAGCAGAGAAATACATCGTCCATCCGCCGAAAAACTATGACAAATCCCCGCCTTACTGCAGTTTCCCATCCCTGTTCCATCCCCTTTTCTCTCAACACCACTGGATGTACAGGAAACATCATATTTTGCTGCATCAGACAATATATTTAATTTCTCATTTAATGTCATTTCTTTCTGTATTCTATCCGGCATATCGCCCTCCACTTTCGAACATTTGTTCTTTTTTAAATAATAGCACATACGTTCGGATATTTCAACTACAATGCAATTTTTATTGCAACAGATTATGGCAAATAAAATAAACGTTCCAGGAAACCTTCTCTGGTCTCCCGGAACGTTCTTATATCGTTAATGTATATGATTTATAAATTTTCTGAAAGTCCTGCAGTCTTACTCACATTCCCTGATCCGCTTTCTCAAAGGAAGAACCATGGATGGTGATACAGACAGCTCGTCCAGCCCCATCTTAAGGAACTCTTCCGTAAGCTCGAGGTCAGCTCCCAACTCGCCGCAAATGCCGATCCATGCACCCTCTGCGTGTGCATTCTCAGCCGCCATCTTTATCATCGCAAGGACAGCCGGATGGTGCGGGTCATAGAATTCATCCAGTTTAGAGTTCTGACGGTCAATAGCCAGCGTATACTGAGTGAGATCATTTGTGCCTACACTGAAGAAATCCACTTCTTTTGCGAGTTCACGGCTGACCATGACAGACGCGGGCGTCTCGATCATAATGCCGAGTTCCACATCTTCTTTATAAGGAATACCCTCGTTCTTCAGCTCTTCCTTCACTTCTGCGATGATTTCCTTGATCCTGAGCACTTCATTCACGGAAATGATCATCGGGAACATAATGGAAATATTGCCAAACATGGCTGCACGGTAAAGCGCGCGCAGCTGTGTCTTGAAAATCTCAGGCCTCGTAAGACAGATGCGGATCGCGCGGTAGCCGAGCGCCGGATTATCTTCTTTATCCAGCCCGAAATAATCAACCTGTTTATCTGCGCCTATATCAAGTGTACGAATGATGACTTTCTTTCCAGCCATGCTCTCCGCCACCTGTTTGTACACTGAGAACTGCTGCTCTTCTGTCGGAAAATCTGTATTTTCAAGATAGAGGAACTCGCTTCTGAAGAGCCCTATCCCGCCGGCATCATTCTTAAGTACAGCCCCTAAATCCGATACATTTCCAATATTTGCATAGACATTGATCTTCTGACCGCTCTTCGTAACATTCTCCTTGCCCTTGAGCTGCTCAAGAAGCGCTTTCTGTTCCAGATCTTTCTCACGCTTCTCCTGCATCGCTTTCAGCGTCTCTTCATCAGGGTCGATGTACAGAGTTCCTGTAAATCCGTCTATAATCGCATCTCTGCCGCTATATTCCTTAAGAAGCTCCTCTCCCATTCCAATGATAGCCGGAATGTTCATAGTACGCGCAAGAATTGCAGTGTGAGAATTAGAAGATCCATACTGTGTTGCAAACCCAAGCACTTTACTCTTGTCAAGCTGCACTGTTTCACTGGGCGCCAGATCATCTGCCGCAATGATACACGGCTCTTTCATCTCCTTAAGCCCCGTATCCGCTCCGCTGAGTATATCAAGCACGCGCTCAGAAACATCCTTTACATCAGCCGCACGCCCCTGCATATAAGCGTCGTCCATAGCAGCAAACATCTGGGCAAAATTGTCCGCGGTGGTAGCAACTGCATACTCAGCATTCACTTCCTGAGTACGGATGATATTCTCAATTGATTCAAGATAATCCAGATCCTCGAGCATCATCTGATGGATCTCAAAGATCATGGCATTAGCCTCTCCAACATCCGCAAGCGCTTTCTCATACAGACCTTTCAACTGATCAACAGCAGTATCTTTTGCTTCCTGGAATCTTTTCCACTCTGCATCAACATCATCAATGTGTGTCCGCTTGATCACTTTACTATTTCTCTGGTAGAATAAAAGCTTTCCGATCGACACACCGCCAAACACACTTTTACCGCTAATCGTAATCATGATTTATAAATTCTCCTTACTTGATTTATAAATTCTCCTTGAAGAATGTCTCCAGTTCTGCTGCTGCTGTATCCTCGTCAGCGCCTTCTACAGTAATAGTAACCTCTTCACCAGTCTTTACGCCAAGGCCCATAACTCCGAAAATTCTCTTTGCGTCTGCACTCTTCTCACCTTTCGTAATCTTAACAGTTGACTGATAGCCTGCAGCCTGCTTTACAAGGATGCCTGCCGGTCTTGCATGGATCCCTTCCGGATCCGTGATCACATATTTAAATTCTTTCATTTTGTATATCCTCCTTTGATTTTTAATCCTTGTATTAGTATATAACAGATTAGATAAATTTTCAATTCCTGATTATCCTTGTTTTGTGTTTCTGCACAAAACTTCAAAGTAAATATATTATGCAAACAGGGGTGTGGAAAGATAGCGTTCTCCTGTATCCGGAAGCAACGCAACTATCACTTTTTCCTCGTTTTCCATCTTTCTCGCCTCCTGAAGCGCAGTATAAAGAGCGGCGCCTGATGTAATGCCGACAAGAATACCTTCCCTGGCCGCCAAAAGCCTTGCAGCAGCATATGCCTCTTCTTCTTTTACCGGGTTTACTTTATCATATATTCCTGTATCAAGGATTTGAGGAATAAATCCGGCTCCGATTCCCTGCAGACCGTGAGGCCCTGCTTTTCCTCCCGAAAGCACTGGGGATCCCGACGGTTCCACTGCAATCACTTCAACATCCGGATTCTTTTCTTTTAAAT
>DWXI01000202.1 GCA_019119265.1 Candidatus Mediterraneibacter intestinigallinarum
CGTATCTCCTACAAGTCTGAAGCCGGGAGTGCTGGCTCTGATGGATGAGGAAATCCGGAAAGGAGAGCGTGGACGGATTGTTATGAAGATGAATTCCCTGACAGACATGGATTTCATACGAAAGGTATCCGAGGCATCTCAGGCGGGGGTAAAGATTGATCTGATCGTGCGGGGAATCTGCTGTATACTTCCGGAGATCCAGGGAAGGACAGAGCATGTGAGGGTGACGAGCATTGTGGGGAGATATCTGGAGCATCCAAGAGTATTTGTTTTCGGCACGGGAGATGATGCAAAGGTCTATATCGGCTCTGCAGATATGATGACGAGAAACACGGAAAAACGTGTAGAGGTGGCATGTCCGATCTTTGATCCGAAGATAAGAAAGAGACTGATGCATGATTTAAATGTAATGCTCTCTGACAATGTGAAGGCCAGAAAGATGTTGAGTGACGGTACATACAGAAAAAAGATGCAGGGGGAGAAAAAGGTAAACGCGCAGGAAACATTTATGAAGGAAGCCTTGAATGCAAGAAGACCGTCGTCTCCGGTACATAAGAAAGAAAAGCAGCCGTTCATTGACCGGATAATAAGGATATTCCGCAGGAAATAATCCTGCAGATAAATATAAAAATAAGGAGAAAAAACATGGGAAACAAAACAATATTTGGAAAAACGAAAGATGGAAGAGAGACATATCTGTACGAACTGACTAACGGAAACGGTATGAAGGCGTATGTGACAGATTTCGGAGCGACTCTTGTCCGTCTGTTTGCATTTGATAAAGACGGCAAACCAGTTGATGTGGTTCTGGGCTATGACGATGCAGCAGAATACGAGAACAGAGGCGGCGCCCTTGGAGCAACCGTGGGAAGGAGCGCAAACCGCATCGGCGGAGCCCGGATTGAAATCGGCGGTGTGATCTATGAGCTGGAAAAAAATGATAACGGAAATAATCTGCACAGCGGAGAGGACTATTATCAGAAGAGGATATGGAAAGTGGAGAAACAGTCGGAAAATGAGATTACATTTCTTCTTTACAGTCCGGACGGAGATCAGGGATATCCGGGGGCGCTGGAAATGCACGTGACCTATATGCTGGATGATGATAATGGACTGAATATACATTATGAGGCGGTGCCGGATCAGGATACAGTGATCAATATGACAAATCACAGCTATTTTAACCTGAATGGCCATGACAGCGGCACTGTGCTCGGACATAAAGTGACTCTGAACGCTGACTGCTTTACTCCGGCGGACGCAGAGTCTATTCCAACAGGCGAGATCCGGAGCGTGGAGGGAACCCCTATGGACTTCCGCGGAGGAAAAGTGCTGGGAGAGGAAATCGACGCAGACTACGAACCGCTTCGTTTCGGCGGCGGCTATGACCACAACTGGGTATTGAAAAACGAAGGCAGATTTGCTAAAGTAGCAGAAGTAGTATCAGATAAGAGTGGAATCAGAATGGAAGTGTATACTGATCTTCCGGGAGTACAGATGTACACGGCTAATTTCCTGGATCATTTACAGGGAAAAAACGGAGCTGTCTATGAAAAGCGCGACGCTGTGTGTCTTGAGACGCAGTATTTCCCGGATGCGGTACACCATGATAATTTTCCATCGCCGATCTGCAGAAAAGGGGAAAAATATGATACCCATACTGCATACCGCTTTCTGACAGAATAAACGAAAAAGGACATCTATGGGGAAATCAGTATATATTGCGGAGAAGCCGAGTGTGGCACAGGAATTCGCAAAAGCACTAAAACTAAAAACGAGACGGGGAGACGGATACCTGGAATCTGATGAAGCGATTGTTACATGGTGCGTCGGGCATCTTGTGACAATGAGTTATCCGGAAGCTTATGATACGGCGTTGAAAAAATGGAATCTCCAGACTTTGCCGTTCATTCCCGTTGATTTTAAATACGAAGTTATTCCTTCGGTGGCGAAACAGTTCCGTATCGTCAGCGATATCCTGAATAGGGAAGACGTGGACACGATCTATGTGTGTACAGACTCGGGGCGGGAAGGAGAGTATATCTACCGTCTTGTCGAACAGGAGGCACACGTAACCGGAAAAAAACGGAAAAGAGTATGGATTGATTCACAGACGGAGGAAGAAATATTAAGGGGGATTCGCGAGGCAAAAGATCTTTCAGAGTATGACAATCTGAGTGATTCTGCCTATCTGAGGGCAAAAGCGGATTACCTGATGGGGATTAATTTTTCCCGGCTTCTGACTTTGAAATACGGAAACAGCATTTCCAGTTATCTGCATACAAAATATTCAGTTATTTCGGTTGGGCGGGTCATGACATGTGTGCTCGGGATGGTAGTACGCCGGGAGAGAGAAATCCGGGGGTTTGTCAAGACGCCTTTTTACCGGGTGCTCAGTACGATAGATGCGTCGGGGCATACGTTTGAAGGAGAGTGGAGAGCAGTGAAAGGTTCCCGTTACGTAGAGATAAAAGAGCCGGGAAAGGAAGAAAACGGGAATAAAAGCGCCGGTTCAGAGGGAGATGATGTGATCTATTCCCGCGAGCTCTATAAGGAAAACGGGTTTAAAGAAAAGGAAAAGGCGGAGGAGCTGATCACATGGCTGTCCGACGAACAGCCGCTTTCCTGTGTGATAGAGTCTGTGGAAAAGAAGCGGGAAAAGAAGAATCCGCCCCTTTTATATAATCTGGCGGAACTACAGAACGACTGTTCCAAACGTTTTAAGATCAGTCCTGATGAAACGCTCCGCATCGTACAGGAATTGTACGAAAAGAAACTGGTAACATATCCAAGGACCGACGCCCGTGTTCTTTCTACGGCTGTTGCAAAGGAGATAAGCAGAAACTTAAACGGTCTGTCCAAATATCCGATGGCGGCTCCGTATCTGCAGGATATTCTCGGATTCGGAAGTTATAAGAATCTGGCAAAGACGAGATATGTCAACGATAAACAGATCACAGACCATTATGCGATCATCCCTACGGGGCAGGGGCTGGCGGCGTTGAAATCTGTTTCGGCCACCGCACACAAAGTCTATGATCTGATCGTACGGAGATTCCTGAGCATTTTTTATCCGGCTGCGGTGTATCAGAAAGTGTCCATTGTCTCGAAGATACGCGGAGAGAGTTTCTTTTCCAATTTCAAGGTGCTGGCGGAAGAAGGCTACCTGAAAGCTGCAGGAATACCTCAGACAAAACGTTCAGGGAATAACGGTACCCGACCGGACGGGCAGAATGGAGAAAACGGCGGGAGTGAAGATCAAAGTCATGACAGCGGACTGGATCAGACTCTGGATACTGTGCTTTTCGAAGTAGTCAAAAAGATGAAGAAAGGGGCGGTTCTCCCGGTAAGATCGTTGGATATAAAGGAGGGCGAGACTTCACCTCCGAAACGTTATAATTCCGGTTCGATCATCCTTGCCATGGAGAATGCAGGACAGCTTATTGAGGATGAGGAGCTGCGCGCGCAGATCAAGGGAAGCGGAATCGGAACAAGCGCCACAAGGGCTGAAATCTTAAAGAAACTGATACATATTAAATATCTGGGACTAAATAAGAAGACTCAGATCATTACTCCTACACTTCAGGGAGAGATGGTATATGATGTGGTTGACAATTCTATCCGTTCTCTTTTGAATCCGGAGCTTACGGCAAGCTGGGAGAAGGGACTTACCTATGTGGCGGAGGGCAGCATCACATCGGATGAGTATATGAAAAAGCTGGATGATTTTATCACGAGAAGGACTATTGGAGTCAAGGGGCTGAATAATCAATATCAGTTAAGGGCCTGCTATGACAAGGCGGCAGGTTTTTATAAAAAGGGTCGGAAAACCGGCGGAAAGGAAGAATAACAAATGGAAGCATTGACAGTAAAGGAACTTTATACACTTGACGAGACGATTGCAAAGGATATTTTTGAGGGCGTGACATATCCGTGGGAGGTACTTCCGAAGATCAGCGCTTTTATCGTAGAGCTTGGCAATACTCTGAGTGAGGAAGAATATGAGAAACGCGGGGATAATGTGTGGGTTGCAAAGTCTGCAAAGGTAGCTCCGACAGCATACATAAACGGGCCGGCTATCATTGGAAAAGACGCCGAAGTACGTCATTGTGCATTTATCCGAGGAAATGCCATCGTGGGCGAAGGAGCTGTCGTGGGGAATTCTACGGAGCTGAAGAATGTGATCTTGTTTAATAAAGTACAGGTACCGCATTACAACTATGTCGGGGATTCCATCCTGGGCTACAAATCCCATATGGGAGCGGGTTCCATTACATCGAATGTTAAATCCGACAAGAAGCTGGTAATCGTGAAGACCCCTTGGGGAAATATCGAGACAGGCATGAAGAAATTCGGTGCAATGCTGGGTGACGAAGTGGAAGTAGGATGTGGAAGCGTCCTTAATCCGGGAACTGT
>DWXI01000014.1 GCA_019119265.1 Candidatus Mediterraneibacter intestinigallinarum
ATCTCTTACGCGAGTATTAGGATCTACTCCTGCCTCTGCTAAGATACGGTTTGAGCTTGTTCTACCGATTCCATAGATATAAGTCAGACCGATTTCTACACGTTTGTCTCTTGGTAAGTCTACACCTGCAATACGAGCCATGTGTCTTTCCTCCATTTTCTTTGTTGATATCTACTTTAACTGAGGCTGCGGATGCGGTACAGAAATCATTTCTGTCGCTTGGTGTTTGTGCATCCTACCGGGGTATCATCGTCCCGATATCCCAGCCCAGGCGCGTCAGTTACCCACGCCCTTTCCCGGCACGGACCTTTTTTAGTTCCGCCAATGCAAACGCCGGGTATTAGAAGCAATATACAATTGCATTTTCTCCATGTTATGTCTAACCTCATGCTGCCGCGAAAATGCCAGACCACCCGCTCTGCGGTACCTGTGTACAGATGCGGTGTATCCTTACTGTATATTAAACAGCTCTACACACTGCCGAGTGTGTCACGCTGTCAGCCGCCTAAATTAAAATCCGAATTCTGACATCGATTGATCTATTCGTAACCAATCGGTGCTCGTCCGTGCGCCAACACTAAATAATGAAACATCCCTCAACTAAGCTCGATAAAACCTCGCTAAGTTTCCGGATGGGCTTTCTCACTAAATTCGTGCTTCGCTTTCAGCTCGCCCTCATTAAGTGTTCAATGCCAGTGTTCAGTGTCAGCCTTGACGCTGTTTGTGTTTCGGATTCTCACAGATTACTCTGATGCTTCCTTTTCTTTTAATGATCTTGCATTTTTCACAAATTGGTTTTACTGATGATCTAACTTTCATGTCAAATCCTCCTTCCCTTATGTGCTTTGCCTACATATTCCGGTCATTTTTGGGCACACCACCCCAAAAGTGACCATTTCATAGTATAGCATCAAATGTTTTATCAAGTCAATAACTAATTTTATTTTTTTCTGATAAATATTAAGGCCGTTCCTTGTATCGTAACATCCCTCTACTAAGCTCGAAAGGACCTCTCAAAGTTCCGGGATGGGCTTTCTCACTAAATTCGCGCTTTGCGCTCATCATGTGTTCAATGCCAGTGCTTCCGGTCATTTATCTCTCCAGATAATTCTGCCCTTGCTGAGGTCATACGGTGACATCTCCAGTGTAACCTTATCGCCCGGAAGAATCTTGATAAAATTCATTCTCAGCTTACCGCTGATATGGGCAAGGACAATATGACCATTTTCCAGTTCTACCTTAAACATTGCGTTCGGAAGTTTTTCAACTACAACTCCCTCGATTTCGATTACGTCAGCTTTTGACATGTTTGCTCCTCCTGCAATTGGAACTTCTAAGTTCCGGTTCCTAAACTTGATCCCCCTGCCGGGTGAATCTCTTAATTAAATTTCTGACTGCCGTATCATCCGGCTCCTGTTCCAGACACATCTTCAATATCGGCTGAAGATGTCTGACGTTCTTTCGTTTCATATGGCGGAGAGGTCTTAAATCCCCGTCCGCCACATATACATATTCATCTTCTGCTCGGATTATGACATAGATCCGGTCTTTGTCATGTCCTGCTTTTGACTTCACGAGCATTCCCGGTCTCAGCTGCATTCCGGACTACTCTCCCAAAATATCAACGATCGATGCAAACACATCGTTGATATCAACCGTACCGTCAACCTCTTTGAGTATGCCTGCCTGTGTATAATAATCGATCAGAGGCTGTGTCTGCTCGTGATATACACCCAGTCTCTTAAGTACTGTCTCCGGCTTGTCGTCATCTCTGAGGATAAGGCTGCCGCCGCATTTATCGCAGACGCCTTCCTCTTTTGTAGGCGCATATACGATGTGATAAGTAGCTCCACAGTCAACACAGGCTCTTCTCCCTGACATACGGTTTACGATATTCTCGTCCGGCACCTCCACATTGATCGCATAATCCATCTTCTGCCCCATCTCTGCAAGCGCTTTGTCAAGAGCCTCTGCCTGCGGGATCGTGCGCGGAAATCCGTCGAGCACATATCCGTTCGCACAGTCGTCCTGCTGTACTCTGTCTACGACCAGATCAACAACCAGTTCATCCGGTACGAGCAGACCCTGATCCATGTAGGTCTTAGCCTTTTTACCAAGCTCTGTACCATTTTTAATGTTGGCACGGAAAATGTCGCCTGTGGAGATGTGTGGGATTGAATATTTCTCCGCAATCTTCTTAGCCTGGGTTCCTTTTCCTGCCCCCGGTGCTCCAAGCATGATAATCTTCATAATCTTACCTCCGATCTTTTTGTTTTTATAAGTTTGTATATTAGAGCCACATAAGCCCGCGATATTTCACTCTGTTGCGAGTAAAACAAGGCGAGCTTGGAATGGCTTAATATCCCAGGAAGCTGTTTGACATGTTACTTCCCTTGTTATTCAAAAATCCAGTATAATTTCTCACAAGCATCTGTGACTCAATCTTCTTTATCGTGTCAAGCACAACGCCGACGATAATGATCAGCGATGTTCCTCCGAAAGAAACATTGGCGCCGAACACACCGTTGAAGAAAAACGGAATCACCTGCACGATGATCAGGCCGCATGCACCTATGAAAATAATGTAATTCAATATCTTCTGCAGATACTCTACAGTAGGTTTGCCCGGACGGATACCCGGTATAAAACCGCCGCTCTTCTTCATATTGTTTGCGATTTCCAACGGATTAAATGTAATCGACGTATAGAAATATGCAAAGAATATAGTGAGCAGAATGTAAATTACAAGGCCGATCGAGTAAACCGGATGTTCCGGGTCACACCAGTTGTTGGAGTTCATGCCTGCAAGTATCTGGCTTCCGATTCCGGTTCCATTTCCGGCTCCAACGAACTGCGCAATAACGATAGGCGTCTGCATCAGTGAAGATGCAAAAATGACCGGGATAACTCCGGCTGTATTTACGCGAAGCGGAATATGTGTAGATTGGCCCCCATACATCTTCCTGCCCTGTACTTTCTTGGAGTACTGCACTGCAATCCTTCTCTCACCGCTCTGAAGCAGAACAACAAAGATCACAACCACCAGTATAACAGCCAGAATAATCAGGGCTGCAAGACCTGCCTGGGCAAGCTTCTTTCCTGCCACAAACTGTGTGTACAGTGTCGTGAAATCCTGCGGCAGACGAGAAAGGATATTGATCAGAAGTACAATAGAGATACCGTTTCCCACACCGTTTTCCGTAATACGCTCACCAATCCACATCAGGAATGCGCTTCCCGCCGTCAGTGTGCATACAACAATCGCACAGTCCACAAAATTATAGTCTTCAAGAAGCCCCTGGCGACCAAGTCCTACTGCGAGTGCAGTGGATTCGATCAACGCAAGTCCTACCGTTACATATCTTGTAATAGCGGCAATCTTCTTTCTGCCCTCTTCCCCTTCTTTCTGCATTTCCTCAAGCTTCGGAATAGCGATCGTGAGGAGCTGCATAATGATAGAAGATGTGATGTACGGTGTAATACTCAACGCAAAAACAGAAAAATTTGTAAAGGAACCGCCGGTGAACGCTTCAAAAAAATTGAATGCGTCACCGGTCTGCTGTTCAAAAAATTCCTGAATGAAAGTTGGATCTACGCCCGGCGTGGGGAGCTGTGATCCAAGTCTTACAACGATAAGCATTACAAATGTATAGAAAATACGTTTTCTGATGTCTTCAATCTGAAATGCTCTCCGTACTGTTTTAAGCATTAGATCACCTCTGCTTTTCCACCAAGTGCTTCAATCTTCTCAGCAGCCGCCGCACTGAATGCATTAGCCTGAACTGTAAGCTTCTTAGTTAACTCTCCATTTCCAAGAATTTTGACCCCGTCTCTCGGGTTTTTCACGATACCGCTCTCTATCAGTGTATCAACTGATACTGTAGCGCCGTCCTCAAATCTCTCAAGCGCGCCAAGATTGATCGCAACGATCGTCTTAGAGTTTCTGTTTGTGAATCCCCGTTTCGGAATTCTTCTGTATAAAGGCATCTGACCACCTTCAAATCCAGGTCTTGTCGCACCTGAACGGGCTTTCTGTCCTTTGTGGCCTTTGCCGGCTGTCTTGCCGTTTCCTGAACCATGTCCGCGGCCTCTTCTGAAATTATCACTCTGTTTAGAACCGTCTGCCGGTCT
>DWXI01000015.1 GCA_019119265.1 Candidatus Mediterraneibacter intestinigallinarum
CCTATCCGTATTTCAGATTTAATTTTTCTCTGAACGGATATCCGGTTACTTTTATCGGAATGCTTGCGATCTCTCTGATTACAAGTACAACCACCACTGCCCTGAAACGTCAGAGAAAGGCCATTGCCGAGCGTGAAAAAGAGCTTGTCGAAGCGGACAAGGAAAAACTGAGAGCCAACCTCCTGAGAGCCATATCCCACGATCTGAGGACGCCTCTTACGGGTATTATCGGTTCGTCTTCTTCTTATCTTGAAAATTATCCGGAGCTCCCGGAAGAGGAGCGCACAGAACTAATCGCAAACATAAAAGAAGACGCGCAATGGCTTCTGAACATGGTAGAAAATCTGCTCACTGTAACACGCATCAAGGATAATGAGACAGACAAAGTAAAAAAATCTCCGGAAGTCGTGGAAGAAGTAGTTTCGGAAGCGATACAGCGCCTTCGGAAGAGACTTCCGGACATAAAAATACAGGTGGATATGCCCAATAATTTTCTGATCCTGTCCATGGATCCCACTCTTATTGAACAAGTACTTATCAACCTGATGGAAAATGCTCATCTCCATTCCGGGAGCAAAGAACCTATTAACCTGATCATAAGGGAAGGATCAGATCACATTTCATTCACAGTACGGGATTATGGCAGAGGAATCAACGAAAAACAGCTTCCTTATATCTTTGAAGGTCAGCAGACGATGTCGGAAACGTCTGATGGCCACAAAGGGATAGGAATCGGCCTGTCTATATGCAAGACGATCATACAGGCTCACAACGGTGAGATTACTGCCTCGAACCATTCCCAGGGAGCAGAATTTACTTTTACTCTTCCCAAAGAAAAGGAGGATTATGACAATGACTAAATGTTCGGTTCTAATCATCGAGGACGAAAAAAATATACAGACTTTTATGGGGAAAATGCTCAAACGTCATGAATACCGCGTACTGTATGCCAATACAGGAACACAGGGTCTGGAAGTAATCCGCTCTCAGTGTCCTGACATCATCCTCCTGGATCTTGGTCTACCCGATATGAATGGAGACGATCTTATCCGTGAGGTGCGTACCTGGAGCAGCACCCCCATTATTGTGATCTCTGCCCGCACCGCGGAGAGAGAAAAGGTACTGGCTCTAGATCTTGGAGCTGATGATTATATCACAAAGCCCTTTGGTACATCAGAGCTCCTTGCGCGCATCCGCGCTTCCCTGCGTCACAGCAATCGTCTGCGTACAGACAGCACTCTTTATATCCGTCCATACAAGCATAAGGGAATGACGCTGGATTTTTCAAAGAGAAGTCTCAAGGTAAACAATGAGGACGTCCACCTGACTCCAATCGAATACAAGATCGTAGCTTACCTGGCGCAAAATTCCGGTAAAGTGATCACCTACTCCTCTATCCTCTCTAATGTGTGGGGGCCATACGCGGATGGAGATAATAAGATCCTTCGTGTAAATATGGCGAATATCCGCCGCAAGATTGAGGATGACCCTGCGCAGCCCAAATATATTTTTACAGAAGTAGGAGTCGGATACCGTATGGCTGAAGATGAAGAAAAATAAAGCGAACCTGCCAGTTTTATCTGACAGGTTCTTTTTCATTTATATTCCTTATTCTTCCTCATCAGTGTCCGGTTCATCTGTTAAATCTTCTTCTGACACTGTCTGAGTTGTCTCTTCTTCCACTGCTGTCTCTTCTTCTGTTGATGCTTCAACCTCACTGTCCTCCGATTCCAGATCCAGCTCCAGATCGTCATCCAGATCCAGCTCCTGTTCCACATGAACATCTGTATTCAGAGCAACGTCACGATACTTTTTCATACCCGTGCCTGCCGGGATATGTTTACCGATAATAACATTTTCTTTAAGACCCACAAGATGATCCACTTTGCCCTTAATTGCAGCTTCTGTCAACACCTTAGTCGTCTCCTGGAAGGATGCTGCAGACAGGAAGGAATCTGTTGCAAGGGATGCCTTTGTGATACCGAGCATGATCTGCTCGCCCACTGCCGGCTCTTTACCCTCAGCTTCAAGCTGCTTATTCACGTCCTCAAACTCAAGCACGTCAACCATTGTGCCCGGAAGGAATTCAGAATCACCCTTCTCCTCCACGCGGACTTTCTTCAGCATCTGACGCACGATAACCTCGATATGCTTATCGTTGATATCAACACCCTGCAGACGGTATACACGCTGTACCTCACGTAGCATGTAGTCCTGTGCTGCACGAAGACCTTTGATCTTCAGGATATCATGCGGATTTACACTACCTTCTGTAAGCTCGTCTCCTGCCTCAAGCATAGCGCCATCCTGGATCTTGATACGTGATCCATACGGAATGAGATAAGCTTTGGATTCGCCTGTCTCGTCGTTTGTGACGATGACCTCGCGTTTCTTCTTTGTATCACTGATCGTCGCCTTTCCGGCAAACTCTGTGATGATTGCAAGTCCTTTCGGCTTTCTTGCCTCGAAAAGCTCCTCGACACGGGGAAGACCCTGTGTGATATCATCGCCGGCAACTCCACCGGTATGGAACGTACGCATGGTAAGCTGTGTACCCGGCTCACCGATAGACTGGGCCGCCACGATACCGACAGCCTCTCCGACCTGTACGACTTCGCCGGTCGCCATGTTGGCGCCGTAGCACTTCGCACACACGCCGTCCTTGCAACGGCAGGTAAGAATCGTACGGATCTTGACCTTGCTGATCGGTTCTCCGCTCTCATCCACACCTTTCTTGATCACACGCTCTGCACGGCGCGGTGTGATCATGTGGTTCTTCTTCACAAGCACATTGCCGTCTTTGTCCTTGATGTCTTCGCAAGAGAAACGTCCTGTGATACGATCCTGCAGACTCTCGATCTCTTCGTTTCCATCTGTGAATGCATGTACATACATTCCCGGAATCTCCTCATCCGGACCCACACAGTCTGTATCATGAATGATCAGCTGCTGAGAAACGTCAACCAGACGCCTTGTCAGATAACCGGAATCGGCTGTACGCAGAGCTGTATCGGACAAACCTTTACGCGCTCCGTGGGCAGACATGAAGTATTCCAGTACGTCCAGACCTTCACGGAAGTTTGATTTGATAGGCAGCTCGATCGTACGTCCTGTCGTATCGGCCATAAGACCGCGCATACCGGCAAGCTGTTTGATCTGCTTATCGGAACCACGGGCTCCGGAATCCGCCATCATGAAGATATTATTGTATTTATCAAGGCCGGAAAGCAGCGCGTCTGTCAATTTATCGTCAGTTGCCTTCCATGTATCTACAACTTCTTTGTAACGCTCTTCCTCTGTGATAAGACCACGCTTGTAGTTCTTTGTAATCCGATCTACCGTATTCTGAGCTTCCTCGATCATCTGCGGTTTCTGCGGCGGCACTGTCATATCAGAAATAGATACGGTCATGGCGGCTCTTGTGGAATATTTATATCCAATAGACTTTACATCATCGAGTACTTCCGCTGTCTGCGTAGCTCCGTGTGTATTGATGACTTTTTCGAGGATCTGCTTTAACTGTTTCTTTCCTACATGGAAATCAATCTCCATCTTCAGTTCATTGCCAGGAACTTCTCTGTCGACGAAACCAAGATCCTGAGGAATGATCTCGTTGAAGAGCAGACGTCCCAGCGTCGCATCGATGGTTCCTGTCTTTACAGTTCCGTCCGGCATTGTCTTGGACACACGAACTTTTATCTGTGAATGCAGGGTAATATATCCATTCTCATATGCAAGGATTGCCTCGCTCACACTGCGGAAGAACATCCCCTCTCCCTTGGCGCCCGGCCTGACCTGTGTCAGATAGTAGATACCAAGAACCATATCCTGCGAAGGAACGGCCACCGGACCGCCGTCTGACGGTTTCAACAGGTTGTTAGGAGACAGGAGAAGAAAACGACACTCAGCCTGAGCCTCCTGCGACAGCGGTACGTGAACAGCCATCTGGTCTCCGTCGAAGTCTGCATTGTAAGCGGTACAAACAAGCGGATGGAGCTTGATCGCCTTACCCTCTACCAGGATCGGCTCAAACGCCTGGATACCAAGTCTGTGAAGCGTAGGGGCACGGTTAAGCATAACCGGATGCTCTTTGATTACTTCCTCAAGCACATCCCATACCTCCGGCTGGAGTCTCTCCACCATCTTCTTTGCATTCTTAATATTGTGTGCGGTACCGTTTGCAACAAGCTCTTTCATAACAAACGGCTTGAACAGTTCAATCGCCATCTCTTTAGGGAGACCGCACTGATAAATCTTAAGTTCAGGTCCTACGACGATAACGGAACGTCCGGAATAGTCAACACGTTTTCCAAGCAGATTCTGACGGAAACGTCCTGACTTACCTTTCAGCATGTCGGACAGAGACTTAAGGGCTCTGTTCCCCGGACCTGTAACCGGACGGCCGCGGCGTCCATTGTCGATCAGCGCGTCTACCGCCTCCTGAAGCATACGTTTCTCATTGCGCACGATAATGTCCGGAGCGCCCAGCTCAAGCAGTCTCTTCAGACGGTTATTTCTATTGATAATTCTTCTGTAAAGATCGTTTAAATCAGATGTAGCGAAACGCCCTCCGTCCAGCTGCACCATAGGACGCAGATCCGGCGGAATGACCGGGATTGCTGTCAGGATCATCCACTCCGGACGGTTGCCTGACTCAAGGAATGCCTCTACAACCTCCAGTCTCTTCACAATTCTTGCACGTTTCTGGCCCGTAGCATTCTCCAGTGCTTTCTGAAGTTCATCACACTCTTTTTCCAGATCAATGTTCTCAAGAAGCTCTTTAATAGCCTCAGCGCCCATACCTACACGGAATGAGCCGCCGCCCCACTTTTCTCTCATTTCCTGATACTCAGCCTCAGAAAGGATCTGCTTGTTCTGAAGGTCTGTCTCTCCTTTATCAAGGACAATATAAGAAGCAAAATAGAGCACTCTCTCCAGTGTTCTCGGAGAAATGTCCAGTATCAGACCCATACGGCTTGGAATTCCTTTAAAGTACCAGATATGGGATACCGGAGCCGCAAGGGCGATATGGCCCATACGTTCACGGCGCACGCTTGACTTTGTAACCTCAACTCCGCACCGGTCGCACACAACGCCCTTGTAACGGATTTTCTTATACTTACCGCAGTGACACTCCCAGTCCTTGCTCGGTCCGAAGATTCTCTCACAGAACAGACCGTCCTTCTCAGGCTTTAATGTCCTGTAGTTGATCGTCTCCGGTTTTGTAACCTCGCCTCTGGACCATTCCAGGATCTTTTCCGGTGAAGCCAGCCCGATCCTGATCGCATCAAATGTTAACGGTTGATATTGTTGTTCATTGTTATTTGGCATAGATATGGCTCCTCCCATTAGTTTTCATCATATCCGGAATACTCGTCGAATTCAATCCCTTCCAGATCACTGTCGTCCGGCTCTTCCTCCGGCTCAACATCCTCCAGCTCTTCACCTACAAATTCCTGTTCGGTAAATCCGTGGTCGCCAAAAGATTCATTTTCATCGCGGTACTTTCTGTCTCCCTCGATAATATGACGCAGATCTGTCTCGCCGTAGTCAACATCCTCCATGATCTCAACTTCTGTATTATCATCGCGCAGCACGCGGACGTCAAGCGCCAGTGACTGCAGCTCTTTTAAGAGTACTTTGAAGGACTCCGGAATACCCGGTTCAGGGATATTTTCGCCCTTGATGATTGCCTCATAAGTCTTCACACGTCCGACAACATCGTCAGATTTCACGGTCAGGATCTCCTGCAGTGTATACGATGCACCGTAAGCTTCAAGGGCCCACACCTCCATCTCTCCGAAACGCTGTCCTCCGAACTGTGCCTTACCGCCCAGAGGCTGCTGTGTGACAAGTGAGTACGGGCCGGTAGAACGTGCATGGATCTTATCGTCAACAAGGTGATGCAGCTTCAGATAGTGCATGTGTCCGATCGTAACCGGGCTGTCGAAAAACTCTCCTGTACGACCGTCTCTTAAGCGCACCTTACCGTCTCTGGAAAGCGGTACGCCCTTCCACAATTTCCTGTGCTCTCTGTTATCAGAAAGATACTGGAGCACTTCCGGAAGAAGTTCTTCTCCGTGTTTCTTCTCAAATTCATCCCACTCAAGATTTACATAATCATTTGCGAGGTCCAGAGTATCCATGATATCAACCTCGTTCGCGCCGTCAAACACCGGTGTGGAAATGTTAAATCCAAGTGCTTTCGCCGCAAGACTCAGATGGATCTCAAGTACCTGTCCGATATTCATACGCGACGGCACACCCAGCGGATTGAGCACGATATCAAGCGGACGTCCGTTCGGCAGGAACGGCATATCCTCAACCGGAAGCACACGGGAAACAACACCCTTGTTACCGTGACGTCCGGCCATCTTATCTCCAACGGAAATCTTTCTCTTCTGTGCAATGTAGATGCGAACCGCCTGATTTACTCCCGGTGAAAGCTCATCACCGTTCTCTCTTGTAAATACCTTTGCATCCACAACAATACCATATTCACCATGCGGCACTTTCAGGGAAGTATCCCTTACCTCGCGCGCCTTCTCACCGAAGATCGCACGGAGCAGTCTCTCCTCCGCCGTCAGCTCTGTTTCTCCCTTCGGAGTCACCTTTCCAACAAGGATATCGCCTGCACGCACCTCTGCTCCGATACGGATGATACCTCTCTCATCCAGATCTTTCAGAGCGTCGTCACCCACGCCCGGAATATCTCTTGTAATCTCTTCAGGTCCGAGCTTTGTATCTCTGGCCTCTGCCTCATACTCTTCGATGTGGACAGAAGTATAAACATCATCCTGCACCAGTCTCTCACTTAAGAGAACGGCATCCTCGTAGTTGTAACCT
Organism: Candidatus Mediterraneibacter intestinigallinarum; assembly: GCA_019119265.1. Lineage (GTDB taxonomy): Bacteria > Bacillota > Clostridia > Lachnospirales > Lachnospiraceae > Mediterraneibacter > Mediterraneibacter intestinigallinarum. The sequence goes on from DWXI01000015.1 coordinate 6,847, forward strand.
TCCCATGTCATGAAACCGATCAGCGGGTTCTTGCCCAGCGCCATCTCGCCGCCTGAAGTGGACGGACCGTCTGCGATCACCTGTCCTTCTTCAACGACATCGCCCTTATTCACAATCGGCCTCTGGTTATAACAGTTGCTCTGGTTACTTCTCTGGAACTTTGTCAGTTTATATGACTTCTTCGTTCCGTCTTCATGACGGATCACAATTTCTTTAGAAGTGGAGCTTTCTACCGTTCCGGCCTGTTCTGCAACAATACATACGCCGGAGTCTACCGCTGCTTTTACTTCCATTCCCGTACCGACTACCGGAGCCTCTGTCGTAAGAAGCGGCACTGCCTGACGCTGCATGTTGGATCCCATGAGAGCGCGGTTCGCATCGTCGTTCTGCAGGAACGGGATCAGAGCCGTAGCCACAGAGAATACCATCTTCGGGGATACGTCCATGTAGTCAAACTTATTTCTCTCATATTCCTGTGTCTCCTCGCGATAACGACCAGACACATTCTTATTTACAAAATGTCCTTCCTCATCGAGAGGCGTATTTGCCTGAGCCACATGATAGTTGTCCTCTTCATCGGCAGTCATGTAGACTACTTCATCCGTTACTCGAGGATTCGTCGGATCGGACTTGTCGACCTTGCGGTACGGAGCCTCGATGAATCCGTACTGGTTGATCCTTGCATAACATGCAAGAGAGTTGATCAGACCGATATTCGGACCCTCGGGAGTCTCGATCGGGCACATTCTTCCGTAATGAGAATAGTGTACGTCACGCACCTCGAAACCTGCACGATCTCTGGAAAGACCTCCCGGTCCGAGAGCGGAGAGACGTCTCTTGTGTGTCAACTCGCCCAGCGGGTTGTTCTGATCCATGAACTGTGACAACTGTGAAGATCCAAAGAACTCTTTCACCGCCGCTGTCACCGGTTTGATATTGATCAGTGACTGCGGAGAAATTCCCTCCTGATCCTGTGTTGTCATACGCTCGCGCACAACTCTCTCCAGTCTGGACAGTCCGATCCTGTACTGGTTCTGGAGCAGCTCGCCCACCGCACGGATACGACGGTTACCCAAGTGATCGATATCATCGTCATTTCCAATTCCATACTCAAGATGAATATTATAGTTAATAGAAGCAAGAATATCTTCCTTCGTGATATGCTTCGGAATCAGGTCGTGGATGTCTCGTCTGATCATACGCTTCATCTCATCGATGTCTCCCGCAGACTCCTCGATAATACCTGCCAATACCGGATAGTATACCTGCTCTGTCACACCGACCTCTTTCGGATCAATGTCGACAACCGCCTGAAGATCCACCATCATATTTGAAAGAATCTTGATATTTCTTGAAGTATCCTCTCCTTCTACCCACAGATACTCAGCAGCAGAGTTCTGGATGGCATCTGCGAGTTCCCGTGTAAGCTTTGTTCCCTTTTCGACTACAACTTCCCCTGTCAACGGGCTGACTACATCTTCTGCCAGAACACAGCCTTTCACACGATTTCTGAGCATCAGTTTCTTATTGAATTTATAGCGTCCTACTTTCGCCAGATCATAGCGTCTCGGATCAAAGAACATGCTGTTGATCAGACTCTCCGCACTGTCTACTGCGAGCGGCTCGCCCGGGCGGATCTTTTTGTACAGCTCTAACAGACCCTCCTGATAGTTCTCAGCAGTGTCCTTTCCAAAGCTTGCAAGGATCTTCGGTTCCTCACCGAACAGGTCAATGATCTCAGCGTTCGTACCGATACCAAGTGCACGGATCAGCACTGTGATCGGCACTTTTCTCGTACGGTCAACGCGCACGTAAAAAACGTCATTGGAGTCAGTCTCATACTCAAGCCATGCACCTCTGTTCGGGATGACGGTCGCCGAATAGAGTTTTTTACCGAGCTTATCATGAGCAATGCCATAATAGATTCCCGGCGAACGCACAAGCTGGCTGACGATAACACGTTCTGCCCCGTTGATGACAAACGTACCTGTCTTCGTCATCAGCGGGAGATCACCCATAAAGATCTCATGCTCGTTGATCTCATCAGTCTCTTTGTTGTGGAGCCTTACCCTTACTTTCAAGGGCGCCGCATAAGTCGCATCGCGCTCTTTGCACTCGTCGATCGTGTATTTCACATCATCTTCGCAGAGTGTGAAATCCACAAATTCCAGACTCAGATGTCCACTGAAATCTGAGATGGGGGAAATATCGTCGAATACCTCTTTGAGACCTTCGTCAAGAAACCACTGATAGGAATCTTTCTGAACTTCAATGAGATTGGGCATCTCCAATACTTCCTTCTGCCTGGAATAGCTCATGCGGAAGCTGTTTCCGGTTTTAATGGGACGGATCCTGTTTTTCTCCATTGACGTTTCACTCCTCTTGTTAATCTATACAAATATGAAAAGAGCCCTGTGACAGCATATATACGTCTGCTATGGCATACCTTTCCATAATAGTGCATTTTTTACTATATCACAAAGCTCTTTTCATTGTCAACAACTATTTTTCTATTTTTCTTGACATTTTTCGGCACATGTGGTATCATACGCCCTTTTAATAAGATGCGGGGCAGCAGAAGTTCACTCGCTTCCACAGCCCCGCATATTCCGCTCATCCCGGGCGGATGCGCCCGAAAATTTTCCAGAGTGATTATTTGAGGTTAACCTCTGCACCCTGCTCCTCAAGTTTTGCCTTGATCTCCTCAGCCTCTGCCTTGGAAACAGCCTCTTTCACTACCTTCGGAGCGTTGTCTACGAGCTCTTTAGCCTCTTTCAGTCCAAGACCTGTGATCTCACGTACAGCCTTGATAACTTTAACCTTGGAAGCGCCTGCAGATACAAGCTCTACATCAAACTCATCTTTCTCCTCTGCTGCTGCAGCTCCGTCTCCGCCTGCTGCTGCAACTACAACGCCTGCTGCTGCAGATACGCCGAACTCTTCTTCGCAAGCTTTTACAAGCTCGTTTAACTCTAATACTGATAACTCTTTGATCGCTTCGATCATTTCAGCTGTTGTCAATTTAGCCATTTTTGATATCCTCCATTTTCCTATTCTTGTTTTAGATATTTTCTAATTCAAACGTAAAGAGAGGGCAATTCCTACTCTTCTGTTGCCGGTGCCTCAACTGCCTCTGCAGGAGCTTCGGCCGGTGCCTCCGCTGTTTCCTCAGCCGGTGCTGCTGCCTCTGCTGCGTCTGCACCGCCCTTTTCAGCGATCTGCTTAATAACACGAGCAAAGTTTGCAATCGGTGACTGCATACTTCCAAGCAGTCTGGAGAGAAGCACTTCTCTTGACGGAATCTTGGACAGTTCTGTCAGTCCTGCAACGTCGTAAACACTACCCTCTACAACGCCGCCTTTCAGCTCAAGTGCCGGAGCGTCCTTTGCGAAATTGCACAGGATCCTTGCCGGTGCAGTCGCATCATCCTTGGATACTGCAATAGCGCTCGGTCCTTCCAGACAGCTCTCAAGGCCTTCAAACTCAGTTCCTTCAAAAGCTCTCTTCATCATTGTGTTCTTGTATACCTTGTATACCACACCAGCTTCTCTGAGCTGTTTACGAAGCTCTGTATCCTGAGCAACTGTAAGTCCGCGGTAATCAACAAGCACAACTGACTGAGCGTCTTTGATCTCTTCTGCGATTGCCTCTACGATCGGCTGTTTTAATTCAACTTTTGCCACTTTCTGGTACACCTCCTTGTATATTTTGCTGTAACAGTTCAGCCATCTGATGACAGGAGACGGATTTATGCTCGCATAAGAATCCGTCGGCTGGCGGTCGGATGAGCTGAGCGCCCGTCAATGAGTAAAACAGCGGCGACAGCCGCAATAGGCACGAAGTGCGGTTTTACGAATGGCGCGGGCTGAGCTGTCACATTGTGCGTGTACTGCCAAAGTAAGATAATAAAAAACCTCTGTGCCGCAAAGACACAGAGGTTTGTAAATTCATACTCTCGTAATAAATCTGACTCTCCTCGGTAGGCGTTTTGATCCTTACGCTTTACAGCACCTACTGTCTTCGGCAGTTGCTGTATTACATTAACATCTAAACTTCATTTTGTCAAGTACTTTCTTCATTTTCCGAATAACTTCTGTTTTTTTCAAAGGTCTTCCCCTGACATCAGGCTCTCCTGTTCGATTTCTATCCCTTTTTTCAGAATACATGTCTTAAGATCTTCCAAGTCTCCCGCATCCAGCTTCTGAAGCTTTTCCCTCTTCTCCTTTTTCAAAGGGATCCCCGCGCCGCCTGCCACGGCCGCTTCATAGTCGTCCGTATCCATCCGATACGGCTTCAGTGCAGGGAACAATTTTCTCTGATTATACAGGAAAATTCTGATACCGCCCAGATCCATGTCTCCCCAATGCAGATATTCCGTGTCGTTATCTGCAATAGCCGTCAATGCGCTGAGGAACTGTAATTCTTTCGGGGAAAAGAAGCCATGACAGTATATGTAGAGAGTATCCGCCCGGAAGTCCATGGACTCATAATTTGCCTTATTCTCAATGAGCATGACCCTCCGGATCCCCGGAACTGCCGTCGGCGCTGCCTGTTCCAGCGTCTGTGCATTGATCACAGTTCCGAAAAGATTCACAGAGCTGTCGATCGGATTTCCGCTCCCGATCCGGTAGACCAACGAGCCTTTCCATTCCAGAGTCTGCGAGTAAGTCTTGATTCCGTGCACTCTCAGAATATCATCCGCTGTCATTCCCTCTTCACTCAGGGGCGAATACTTCTCCAGCACAGTCACAACTTTATCCTGGTATTTCTTCTCAAACAATTTAGAATCGCGCAGCACTTCACTGCTAAACTGTCTTCTCCAGACCGGAGTGTCTATTGCCGCCGTCCGATTCAGGCAGTGAAAGAAATCTTCATCCTCCATATCCGGTTTCTTTACATCCTGCCCGGACTCCAGCCGCTGAAGCAAAATTTCGTAATACGGTTCAAGAAAGGTTGCCTTTGCTTCATCCGCCCACTTCTCTGCAGCCCGGATCCATCTCAGCTGTTTCGCTCTGGGGTCTTCCACTCCGGCACGTATACAGAGCTCCGGTATCACACTGACCGGAAAATGGATACGTGCGATATCCGCCCCCAGATTTTTACGTTCTGTGCAGATCAACCCTGCTTGTTCCAGTTCATCCGCCTCTTCCAACAGCTTTCTCATTCCCTCCGCCGCCCGAATCATTCTCCCATCCACTGCAGGATGACGCATACCGTCCAGATTTCCCGACCGGTAGGCCGGCCCGTCAGCTGTCTGTATCAGATATTCCGCCAGACGATTCATCCGCATCATCTCCCTCTATCATTTCCAGATAATGTCCTTTATCAATATGCATCATACTGATCTGGTTCTTAAACCGACGGAATCCATAGACGCTGTCCACATTCCGGATCAGTGACTGAAGACGCTCGTCCGGCACACAGACGATAAGCTGGAGCTCCAGTTCCCGTGCATACCGCAGGCAGACCTCGCTTCGCTCTTTGTCCATCTTAGAAAACGCCTCGTCAAGAAGCACAAGACGGATCTTGGAATCCCGATTTGTCTGCTGCATATACAACATGGCAAATCCTGCCAGCAGGGCAACATACTTCGGGTTCTGCCCTTCTCCTCCAGAATCCACACCCGCCATATCGTCTACATAGTTCTTTTTCTCTATTCCGTTTTCGTCGATCACCTGCTCGTACATACTGAAAGTCAAATAGTTGCGGTAATCGGCGAATTTCTCCATTTCTTGCCGGTGTTTCTCCCGATTCTGACTGTCCTCCTCGCGCAAAGGCATAAACTTCTCGGTGAGAAGACGGATCTTCTGCTCGTATTTCTGAAAGAAATCGTCCTCCATCAGACTCAGCTGCCCGTCTATTCCGCCGGTATTGACCACCTTGCTGTCCAGTTCCTCTGCCATCAGCATATCATAGAACTGTCCATTCTCATTCTTCGCCGGCAGGATATCAATCTGATAAATGCTGTCGGAGAAACGGATCTTTGAAAGCATCCGATTGATATCTCTCCTGTGTCGGTAAGCCGCTTTGATCTCTCCATGTATCGTAGCAATCACGTTGTCCCTCAGGGAATGGTAGACAAGCTCATACTGCTTTCTGAATTCCTCTTTATATTTCGGCTCGAAATCTTCCCGGCAACGCTCCAGCACCTGATCGTAAACATCATTTGTGTGCTCCACACCGGTAAAACCATATGACGGATACTCTCTGTTGAACTGATTTCTCGCTATCGCCCGCTCATCGGTAAGCTCTTCTTCCTTTCCGGAAAGCTCATCAAGCCGGGCTCTTACTGACTGACGGTAAGCCGCTTCCGTCCGTTTTGCAATCTGAACAGTCACCTCTTCGGTCAGCGTCTCATTCTGTACAAATCCCGTAGTAAGCTCGTCAAATCTGGTCTGCAGATCCCGGATATCCCTCTCCGCTGTCTGGATCACTCCGCCCAAGCGAATCTGCTCTTTCTGGATCTCCTGAGCTGCTGTCTCTTTTTCTGACACAGCCGTTTCAAGGCTGTTTTGTTCATTTCTGAGCTCCGCAGCACGTGATCCGTCCTCCAGTTCCCGCAGTTCTTTCTGCAGTCTTTCCTGTTTCTTGTAATATTCCTCCAGTTCATCCGCCGCTGCGGAAAGTCGAAGGAGCTGCCCTGTCTCGTAAATCAAAGTTTCGTACTTCTGAGCATCTTTGAGAGCTGCCTCTGTCTGGCGCTCACCGATCAGACCTTCCTGAAGGCTCTCTATTTCATCAGCCAGCTCTTTCAAACGAGCTTTCGATATCTTTGTTCCGATGCAGGCCCCCTTTGTATAATCTCTGTTGCGCAGATGACGGAAAATATAATTGCTGTAGGAATAACAATCCGGCGTCACGCCATCGCGCACACTGTCCAGCTCTTCCACTGTCTCACACTTCTGAATCCTGCCGAGATACCTTTTCAGACACCAGTCCACATAATCCAGATCCGTGTGCACCGCCTCGTATAATGAATTCTGATCCGCCGCAGGAGATTCCCTTTTTATCGCAGCACTGTTTATCAGATCCGCCTCTTCAAACCGCTTCATCTTCCGGAAGATCTTCGCCGCATCCAGAGCATAGGCCGGCTCGGTGATCATACTCTTTTTCAGGCGCCCCAGTCTTCCTTCAACCGCATTCTTCCACTTTTCATCTGTAATATCAAAAAGGTCCGCAAAAATATGAACCTGTATCGTTCTTCCATACCGGTCGCTCAGAGCGCTCTGAAGCTGCCGTCTGGCCTCCTTGAGCTCTTTCGGATATGGTTTTCTGTCATTGTTCATATCCTCCAGGGCGTCCTCTTTCTCCCTGAGTTCTTTCGTCATCTCCCGGATCGATACAGCCGTCTCAGCCAGTTCCTCAGAAATATTATCCATGGCGGCTTTCAGATGTGTCCGCAGTTCGCCGCAGGATGCTTCCGTCACCTCTCCGCGAGCAAAATCATCTATCAGCTGCAAGGCTCGGTTACTCACATAATCCGTGGCAATCTCGTCGTCCTCCCAGCGTTTCAGGCCGTTTATGATCCTGCGCCAGTCGGCGGAACTGTCCGCGAGAAGCCGGATCGTGTGTTCCGTTTCCTGAAGCTCTTGCTGCTTCTGTCCGTAATCACTGTTCTTGAGTTCCGCCTTAACATCGATCAGACGATTCCTGAGAGATGTAAGCTCCTCCTGCACATCGCTTTGTCTCTCCTGTGCCTGCCCGGACGCTTCTTTCGCCCGTTCCAGATCATCCCTGCGAGAGGCAAGCTTTGCTCTGCATCCCTCGATATCAATATATTTCAGTATCGTCTCCGCATGAAGCTTATCTGCCCTGATGTCGGTCAGCTCCCGATCTGCCTTACGGATATCGTCCAGCATCCGGATCCGTTTTTCCAGGTCGTCCACTCTCTCCCGGATCTCTCTGTAAGCTCCCAGCTGTTCACTGATCACAGCGACTGTATTTTCCCTGCTTCTCGGGAACATATAATCGCGGATAAACTGACCTGTTCCGCTCGTCATCCGAAGCGCAATGGCACTCTTCTCCATGGTGATCATCCGTCCCGCTTCTACATAGCCGAAGATTACATCGTAGAGCGTATTCAGATAGGCTTCCTTTGACGGATAAACCCGGTTCACATCTCCATGCCCCCGGTTATCCACACTGACAGATCTCTCTTTCGCCAGCTTCTTGATCTGGTCTATCGTGTACGGCACACCATTCATCAGATATTCATCTTCCGGTATCCGACCAGAATGACTAAAGAAATTGTAGCGTCTCAGTTCCGTATCACTTCTGCCCACTTCAAAAACCACGCCGATACATGTTGTAATATGGTTGCCCGTATCCTCGATCTCCATCACGATCTGGGAACAGAAATCCATCCCTGCTCTATTGGCGCTTCCGTCTTTCTGGGATCCCCGCAGATAGCTGAACACAGTTCTCTTATTTTTCGAATCATCCGCCGCCTTGTTCAGGAAATTCGAAGATACACTTCCGTAGAGAACCACCTGGATCGCATCCATTACCGTAGATTTCCCGGAACCGCTTTTTCCGCTGAAGAGGTTTACATGCTCGTGCAGGGCCAGGATCTTGTGGCTGATTCCTCCCCAGTTATTGATCAGAATCCGGGTAAACAACTTCTTCGGCTGTCTCATGCTCTTCCTCCTCTTCTCTGTATTCATCAATCAACGTATTAATATCCGCCGCCGTCACAAAAAGATTGACCGTGCTGTAGATATAGATCGGCGTATCATCTTCCATATCTTTCACCGCCCCGGGCACATCAATGATCTGGTGCATCTTCATCAGATAAAGAGCCTCTCTCCACTGGGTCTGGGTCAGCTTCTCCGTAATCAGATTAGTATTTTTCCCGTATTCCCTGATTTCCTTTAAGGTCGTGAGGGGCGCATTCAACCCTTCTCCCATGATCCTATCCCTGTAGATCAGCTTGACAAGGAGAAGGATCACCGTACTTGTAAGGCTAAGCTTTTCCTGAGGCACGTGCTCGCCGCTCAGACGAAAAATGTGCTCCTGCGCATCATGTACCAGCTCACACCCCAACACTTCAATATAATCCGCAATAAAATTCCGATGCCTTGCACACATCTCATACTGAGGGTTGTCTCTCGGCGTCAGCGTGGCCGGATCATATTTCACCTGCAGGATGCAGGTCTGCCTAAACAGCGCCTGTATAGTCTTTTTTATCTGCTCTGCTTCTGTCACTGTCTGTTCTTCCAGATATGTAAACATAGATTCATCCTTCCTGTACTACTAAGCTTTCGCTCCGTCTCCTTGCCGTTTATTTCTCTGCTCCTCTCGCCCGCCGCGGATCTCCAGCCCGGAATAGCGGAATCCCGCACTGTTTTCCCACTCTTCCCCGAGTACGATCTCTCCGTTCCCACCGGCTGTTTCTGTAGCTTCCTGCCATACAAAGAACAGTTTCTCAAGGTCCTCCATACTCCGCACAGTATCTTCCGTCACACGGAACACCCCGTCTTTTTCATTCTTCCTTCGGAAGCGTTCGATTTCTCTATGGGTATAAAGCGGTTTCAGCACAAAGGAAGCCATCTGTTCTTCCGCCTGTTTCTGCTGCTCCACAGCCTGAGGCTCAAACACATCCTTTTCTGTGGTTTTTCTATGATAGAGACTTCCGGGAGACATGAGTTGGTAAGATCTGCTCAATCTGATACGTTCCGAAAGAGATTCTATGATATTCTCTTTTCTGCCGCTCCTGTTCAGAAGGCTGACAAAAGCCGCCGTCCGGTCGTCTCCATCGGCCCCCTCCAGCATGATATACCGGATACGAGCCGCAGCACGCCTTGCAAAAACCGTCTTCTGTTCGATCAGCTTATTATACCGGCGTTCGATCACATCAGCCTGTCTCTCGATCCGGAACATAATATCCGCCGCCTCGTCGCAGAGCTCGATGACACGGCTGCACCGTACAAACGCAGGCGTACCAGGTTCAAGAGTCGTCAATTCACGCTCTTTCTTCCTTCTGCGCGCTTCATTTTCATCCAGATTCTTCACTATCAGCTCCTTAACCGCTTCCTTGTACCGATAAAAGCTGTCGGTCGTCGTAAGGATCGCATACTTCCGGCTGTCGCTGTTATTAATCTCTTTGACAAGGACATCCTGAATCCCTTTAAACTTCTTTTGTCTGGAAAGTTCGTCAAAATATCCTCTCATACCATCCTGCATATTGACAAGCATCCGGACCAGTCTTTTCGATGCATTCAATGCACTTTTCAGAATTTGGTTATTCTTCTCTGTATCCACACTGTATGTATAGAGATGGCTGTAAATAGCTAATACACTCTCACGTTCCTGACTGTCGCCCTCATCCATCAGTCTCGCGAACAGCTCCACGTACATCTGGCTGTACTCCGGAAATGTAACAACATGACTGTTCAGCGTTTCATCATAATCCTGTTTAAGCCATCCCCACTCCTCAAAATGCTTCAGGCAGACAGATGCCATATTGGACCGGGTAAGAAAAACGCCGTCCTCATCGTAGGTTTCATCGTCCCACAAGATGGCTGCGGACGCGATCCTCTCGTTCATTACGGCACGGCATTCTTTCTCTGTCAGTCCAAGCACGGAGTAAGACTGCTCCATGGCATTATAAATCGCCACGAGGAAAGCCATGTAATATTCTGTATATTTACTTGTAAATAATTTATAGAACTCATTAGGAATTCTGCTAAACAGACTCATCCTGTCCTCCTGTCATTTCAAGCCGTAGCTTGTTGGTATAGTTCCTGCACAGCAGGGCAGACCGACCATGTCGGTCTGGATTGCGCTTTGCGCAATCATTATACTACGTGCGCAGAAAAGGAAGCGGCGCTTTAGCGCCATTTGCTTTTCAAGCCGTAGCTTGTTGGTATAGTCCCTGCACAGCAGGGCAGACCGACCATGTCGGTCTGGATTGCGCTTTGCGCAATCATTATACCACGCGTGCCAAAAAAGAAAAAGCCCAGGCAAAGCCTGAGCCCAATGGCATCAACCAGTTATAGGCATCTGATTGTAAATCATATCAGATGCCTATAATAATGAACAAATTGTAGTATAGGAATCTATTTTATAAATCCCATATTTATGCTATATTAAAATATATAATGTAGTATAGAAAGGAGAGTCATATGTTTATTAAAATAGTTCCTAACTCAAAAGGGAAAAAAGGTACATATTTTTGCTATCTTGTTGAATCGTACCGGGAAAATGGAAGAATTAAGCACCGCACACTACGTAACTTTGGCCTCCTTGAGGAAGATCAGGTACCATTTCTCAAAGCCATGTATGCCAAGAAGAAACCTCGTCTCGTTTACGATGACGAGACTATGTAGTATAGAACCAAGGCTGTTATAAAAACAGCGCTGGAAGATTTAACCCAAATTATCAACTCCGATGAGATCTCCAGCGCTGCAAGAACTACTGCGAGGGGATTCACACAATCCAGAAAAATCACCCTGCAGGATGTAATACTATATTACACCTTCCGACACGGTGAGACAACCAACAAGGACATCATTTCTTATTTTTCAAAAGTAGAAAAGCCCAAGGTCTCTAAACAGGCAATGTTCAAGGCACTAGATAAAACAAATCCGAATATGTTCCCGCTCATTATCCGGCGGTTTGCCAAAGACTTCTATGAACATCAGGACTATGAGACGCTGGATGGGTGGGTTGTACTTGCCTGTGACGGAACAAAAATGGATCTTCCTCCCTCACAGGAAATGAAGGAGAAATTTGGAGGGTACCTGAACCAGACAATTACGGATGAAAGCAAAGTAAGGAAACCACAAGCGAATTGTTCCATCCTTATCGATGTTTTGAACCATGTCGTTCTAGATGCCTTAATCAAGCCTTGCAAGACATCAGAGATCCCGATGCTGTACGAACATCTGGAAAATTGCCGAGAACTATTGAAAGGGAAAAAGGTGATGCTGCTCTGCGACCGGTATTATGGATCTGCAGAATTATTCCTTTACTGTAGATTATACGGATATAAGCTGCTTGTAAGAGCCAAATCCTATATGTACAAAAAGCAGGTTGCCAATATCGAGGATGATGGGTGGATCCACCTGTCTTTTGACAATGCATGGCTGAGGAGGCTTAAAAGAGAAGACTGCAAGGCTCATGCGCAGGAGAACCCATATTTAGATATAAGAGTTGTTAAAGGTCATTATGAATATACTCTTGATGGGTACAAGCGGGAGCCAGTCCATGTTGATTCCATTTACATGACGGATCTCTGGGAGGAAAGCTTCCCGTCCAAAGACATTATCGAACTGTACCATGTCCGAAGATGGGATAATGAAACTGCGTATTTCGACATAAAGGATCATCTGGAAGCAGAGAAGTTCAACTCTGGAAAATATAACATTGTAGTTTGTGAGCTATATGGAAAGATTTTGTGTTATTCGGTATGTGGAATCATTTATGACAGAGCGGAAGAACTCCATCTTGAAAAGGTGAGAAAAGCGGAAGCCGGACAGCCCAGTACTTTGTATGATTATATCCCCAACATGAAATATATATGTGATACCGTCAGGATGGAACATCAATTCATTCAATTTCTGACAGGGAAATCCAAAAATCCGGAAGAGTCTACTGCATACCTGTCTCGACTGGAGGACGATTGTTCAAGGAACACAGTCCCGGTTCGTCCGGGACGACATTATAAACGATGGGGAAGGTGGATGAGCTCCATACCTACTGCGAAGTTCCGGATTGATGGAAGACGCAATCCCCCTATACAAAAATGCTTTAAGACTAATGGATACGTAACAATACAGGGATGATACACTGTAGTATAGAATCTCAAATTAAAAAAATAAAATATCAACCAAGGGAGGATTTTGCGCTTTTTTGAACGAAAAGAACCAGTTCGCTTTAATGCGCGAACTGGTTGATGCCATTGAGCCCAGGCAAAGCCTGAGCCGTTTTCTTATATCTTTTAATTATGCAAGCTTCAGAGGATTAACCTTTACGCCAGGACCCATTGTAGATGTAAGAGTGATACTCTTCAGATACTGGCCCTTAACCGCTGCCGGTCTAGCCTTGTTGATTGCATCGATAAGCGTCTGGAAGTTGTCCGCTAACTGCTCCTCGGTAAAGGAAGCTTTACCGATCGGTACATGGATAATGTTTGTCTTATCAAGTCTGTACTCGATCTTACCTGCTTTGATCTCATTGATAGCCTTTGTTACATCCATTGTAACTGTTCCGGCTTTCGGGTTCGGCATGAGACCTTTGGGTCCGAGCACACGTCCGAGACGTCCTACAACGCCCATCATATCCGGTGTTGCAACAACTACGTCGAAATCAAGCCATCCTTCATTCTGGATTCTCGGGATCAAGTCATCTCCGCCTACAAAATCAGCTCCTGCTGCTTTTGCTTCCTCAGCCTTTGCGTCCTTAGCGAACACAAGGATGCGGACTTTCTTACCTGTTCCGTGCGGAAGTACAACCGCACCACGGATCTGCTGATCTGCGTGACGTCCGTCACAGCCTGTTCTGATGTGAGCCTCGATCGTCTCGTCAAACTTTGCTACTGCCGCTTTCTTAACAAGCGCTACTGCTTCTTCTTTGTCGTAGAGGTTTCCTCTCTCGATCAGTTTCGCAGCTTCGATATATTTCTTTCCTCGTTTCATTTTACAATAACCTCCTTGTGGTATTGGCGGGAACGTTCCCCTCCCACTTCTGTTTCATAGCTTCTAAAATCTGGCGCATCGCCAAGTGTTAAGGTCTAATGAGGATATCCTCTCGCTCCGCTCGGGATATCTGCCTTCACACTAAGCTCGAAAACACCTCGCTAAGTGTTCAGTGCATCGCCAAGTGCTCTACTCTTCTACAACTACACCCATGGAACGGCATGTTCCTGCTACCATGCTCATAGCAGCCTCTACGGATGCTGCGTTCAGGTCAGGCATCTTCATCTCTGCGATCTCCTGAAGCTGAGCTTTTGTAATTGTTGCAACTTTGTTCTTGTTCGGCACGCCTGAACCAGACTGGATCTTGCATGCTTTCTTTATCAGAACTGCTGCCGGCGGTGTCTTTGTGATGAAGCTGAAGCTTCTGTCATTGTATACAGTGATTACAACCGGGATGATCAGATCACCCTGATCTGCTGTTCTTGCGTTGAACTGCTTTGTAAATTCAACGATGTTTACACCGTGCTGTCCAAGTGCAGGACCAACCGGTGGTGCCGGAGTTGCCTTGCCGGCAGGAATCTGTAATTTGATATAACCTTCTACTTTTTTTGCCATTTTCAATTACCTCCTTGTGGTATTGGCGGGGCGATGCCCCTCCCACTCATCTTTAATC
>DWXI01000203.1 GCA_019119265.1 Candidatus Mediterraneibacter intestinigallinarum
CAGACATCATTCATATCAAGGATATTTCCGACGGATGTATGATGGTGTCCGAGCTCTTCTGCAAGGACGCATCCTTTTTCGGTAAAAGTATCAATTCCTTGCCGTATAGCAATCCGCCTTCCTTTGATTCTTCCGTTATTGTACCTCAGGGGCTTTTACTTTGCGATAAGCCCCTCCTGATGGGCTTCATCCCAAAGTGCTTCATACTTCATAGGTCAACACCTCCAGTCTATAGTGTAGTATAAAATCTGTCCTATAAACCGAACTTAGAAGTCATCATCATCCATAATGTCATTGTCAGATGTGTCTGTGCCTTCAGGTACGTCTATATCAGTACGAGCGTGGGCGGCGTTGAGTTCCGCTTCATGTTCCATGTCCTGGATTGACAAAAGTTTTTTGGTATAGTTATCTACCATATTTTTATGATTGTCAGTTAATTTGGCATAGTCTTTAAAGTGATTAACTTCTTTATCTTTAAAGGCTGCATAAAGTCCTTCTATAGCAGTGGACGCTGTAACCATATAGGCTTCTTCCGCCCATTTCATTTCTTCCTCATTTTCCCAGCCCATGAGGTAGGCAGGGGAAACATTTCCGAGTTTTGCGGCTGCTTCTATTTTATCGGATGGAATATTAGTGATTATATTATTTTCATATTTATATAACGTCTGTTTGGATACATTTATTTTGTCTGCGAAAGCAACTTGACTCATTCCTAGTTTCGTTCGGATTTCTTTTATCCTTTCACCTACTGTCATGTTAATTCCTCCTTTTGAGTAACTTAATGATAGCGCAAAAAGTTATAAAATCAATAATAAATATCTTGACAAGTTACAAAATGTGCTACACTAAGAGTAACTTAAAAAGACACGGAGGTGAAGGAAAGTTTTGATCAAAACAGATGAATTGAGGGGAGAAATTGCTAAAAATGGACTTTACCAGTCGGATGTTGCAAAAATGATTGGTGTTACTCCAAAAACGTTTTATGAAAAAATGAAAAACGGTGTTTTTGGAAGTGATGAAATCGAAATCATGATTGAAGAGTTAAATATTCGAGATCCGATGGCAATTTTTTTTGCTAAGAAGTAACTTTAAAAGATACCATGGAATGGTGAAGTGAGATGCAGGATGAAGAAAAAGGAAGTGCAGATAAAGACGAGGAGGTGAAATAGAAGTGAAAGGATATTACGACCCAGTGCAGAGCGGTACAGGCTTAGAAGTACCGACTGGCAGATTGAGTATTGAGGTGAAAAATATGCCTGAGTTCCGAAAGTTAGTGGAACAGGCAAAACAGGAAGCTGACCATCTGAAAAAAACAATTGATCAGCTCCAGTATTTTGAATTGAATATTGATTTCAGTAGCGGACCTACTTCTTCGGAGCCATAGATGCAGCATCTTCTGTAATGAGGATCATTCCGGTGAAGTATACGATTGCTTGGATGAAAGCTTTCATGTCGGAAACATCCCGATCTTCTTGCTTGCGAATGTAATGCGCTTCATCATTCCCGATCCATGTAGAACGCTCAGCCAAAGTTTTTATATTATCGGCAGAAATATAATTTTTAATGCATTGTGCCAATGGTTTGGATTTAATTGATTCAGCTTCATCGGGATACTCATGAATAGCATAATCTTTGATAAGGAATTCGAGAGCTTTTCGATATCCAAGACCTGCAATCTCATCGAGGCCAGAAGATTCAGCAGCAAGAGCTTGATTATATATTTTAACAAATTGTGAAGAAAGATCAGATATTTTTTGATCAAATTCCTGTTTTGCAAATCGATTGGGTTCAGAATATATTAGTGAGTCTGTCTTATAATACTGTGTTCTAGGCGTTGTACGTCCATCTTTGCAAATGGAATACTTTGATACAAAGGTATCTTTGCAGTTTCTGCAAAAGTTAAATATACTGGCAGAATTGTTTGTATCCAAGGAACTTGCAATAAATATTGGCGCGATTTTTGCTTTGCAAATGGGACATTCATTTACTTCTTCATAATCAATATATGAGTCAAATTCATTAACATTATTCCTGGTAATTTGTTTGAGTCGTCTCATGGCAAATCATTCCTTTCATCATTTGATAGGAAGATTATACCAGATACCGGAAACTCGGACAATCAGTTCCGCATACATTCTAAGGAAAGGAGGGGTACCCCGTGAGAGATGAAGAGAAAAGAACAGACAGCAAAGAGAAGTTTGATGAAGAGCAGTTTATGTTGGCCCTGTTTGAGACATATCGGCATCAATACGGGGAGTGCACTATCACAGAAATAACAGAAGATAAACCCGCGTAAGCGGGAGAGAGGAGGACAAGCATGGAAGAAATTACAGAAACTAAGGTGTATGAGCCGCCGGTGATCCGCGTGATCGATTCGAAGAGGACAAGCCTGGTGCCGGTCCACATGGATCCGCGGCCGATCAGGAAGAGGCGTGACCTGGCGGCGCTGGGATCGAGATCACGGCGGGCGTGTCGATCGCGCTGAATGTGATTTTTGCGGTGATCATCTACGTGCTGCAGGCGGGACCGATCTGAGAGGGGGTGTGAAGATGCGGCGAAGGTCTTGACCTCTGAGGAGATCCAGCAGTGGGGTCCTCTGGATGCAAATGGTCATCCGATAAGAGAACGCTGCGGAGAGGATTATCAGAAGTTTATCACAGCTATGAAGAGCCTGGGATATATTTTCGAGTGCCGGGAACTTGTAGCGGCAGATTATGGAGCACCGACAACACGGAAACGCTGGTATGCAATATTCCGGCGGGACGGCATGGAGATTGTCTGGCCGGTACCGACACACTTTAAGGATCATGAGCCACGGTGGAAAGCCTGCGGGGATTACATAGACTGGTCAGACTTGGGGCGGTCCATATTTACCCGGAAAAAGGCACTGGCAGATGCGACCATGAAGCGGATTGCGAACGGAACCCGGAAATATATCATTGATAATCCGTCTCCTTATATCGTGAGAAGCAAAGAAGCGGTTGCCTTTCTGATCCAGTACCATGGCGAGACGAAAGCGGGAGAGTCCAGGGGACAGTTCCTAACAGAGCCGATCAAGACGATAGACACCAGCAACCGGTACGGGCTTGTGACAGCGTTCGTGACGAAGTTCTATAAGAGTGGCATCGGACAGGGGTGCAACGAACCGCTGCATACGATTACTACTTCTTCGGGGCATTTCGGACTGATATCGGCATTCCTGATCAAATATTATGGGACTGGCGAAAACTGTAGCAGTTTAAATGATCCGCTTGGGACCATTACTACGAAGGATCGGTTCGGGCTGGTGAATGTAATCATAGAGATTGCAGGAGAGCGGTACATCTTGAAAGATATCTTCCTGCGGATGCTGAAGCCGGAAGAACTGAAGCTGATGCAGGGCTTCCCGAAAGACTACATAATTGACCGGGATTATAACTGGAAACCGTATCCGATTGCAAAGCAGGTGGCGCGGATCGGGAACAGTGTGGTGCCGATCATGGCGCAGAAGCTGGTAGAAGCGAACTGCCCGTATTTGAAAGTCGGGGAACGAGTACCGAATCTGAGGATCGATGACAGTGAAGAGCAGCTGAGATTTGCTTAAGAGATTTGTACCTTGACAATTGAATATTGATGGTTGGATAATAAGTCGAATTTTTTCGAGAAGACTATATTTTATCGGCGACATTGTGAGGCTATAATAAAGGTGATGGCGGCGGTTGATAGATTCCCTCAATCGTATCTTTAGTATAGTATCTTTAGTACGTTATTCTGGTGGAATGTACCAGGTTATCGAAAGTATCTTATCTACTGTTTGGCAGTTTTATCATTCGTAAAGTGTTTGAATTCCTTGTATAAGGACATGGTTAAGCTGATATAGAAGAAAAGTGTAGTGAAATCATATCCGCTAACTTTCCATCCAATCAACGACACGATCGTAATGATAACGTCCATAACATCCTCCTTTCGGATGAATGTCCGCCATCACTAATATTTATACTATCAAATTAGTGACCAACCATCAATACTCGATGGCTGTTTTTTTTTATTGTCTAAAATTAGGAGAAAGGATAGAGGATTATGATAGAAAACGAAGCAATTAAGGATTTGATGTTTTTAAAAGAGAAGCTGTACAACGGTATTTTTCAAGACCGTCTGAATTGCATTGATCTTGCGATTGCCGCTCTCGAAGAAGTACAGAAGTATCGGCAGATTGGCACAGTTGAAGAGTGCCGGGAAGCAGTGGAGAAGCAGAAGGCGAAGAAAATCGTGTATGAAAGCAACTCTGTATTTTCTGATGGATTTACCCACTATCGAATGGGGAAATGCTCTATGTGTGATAGGCGTTATAACAGTAACGATGATGTCAATTATTGTTCCAAATGTGGGCAGGCGATCAGGTGGGAAGAAAGTGAGGAAGAATGATGGATGCGGTGAAATATTTAAAAGAAATACAGAGAATGTGCGAGTCAATAAAAGAATGTACGGATTGCCCTTTCCATGGATGCGGTCTCACGTTTCCGTGCAAAGGAACTGCAAAAAGCGCAGAGTATGAAGACACAGAAAAAAACGTATCTATCGTTGAAAAATGGTCAGCTGATCATCCGAAAAAGACGCGGCAGAGCGAGTTCTTGAAGATGTTTCCGAATGCAACATTAGATGTAATGGGGAGTATATATATCTGTCCTATAGCGGTAGATGAGAATATAGATTGCCAAGAAGTAACAGCAGCGAAATGCCAGGCCTGCCGAAAAAACTACTGGCTTTCGGAGGTAGAATGAGAAAAATGGAGGAGATTTTGAATGAAGAAAACTGATTTACAGCTTGGCAGGAAATATATCCACAAGCGCCAGACTATGATCGACGGCATCCTTCGCGAGGCGGAACGCTGGATCAAGTGCGAGCGGATCACGCCGACCGGTGCAATCTTCAGCCGGGACTTCGAACCGCGGATCCGGATGACGGATGCGCAGATAGAGCGGGAAGTGTACGAACAATGAGGGCGTACACAGAATATGAGTATGGCAATACTCATGATATGCGTACGGGGAGTGCGGCCGTACACATGATCCGGGTACAGGCCGCGCAGATCCGACGGATGAGTGCGGAAGAGTATTTGAAAGAAAAGACAGGGAGTGGTGCGGATGGACAAGAAGATACTTGAAGACTACATAGACGCCTGTGCGTTTATCAAGGACACAGAGGTGGAGATCGCGCGGCTGGAGAAGAAAAAGCGGTACGTGCAGGACAAGGTCCGCGGGAGCAATCCGGACTGGCCGTACGAGGAGCGGTCGTTTAATATCGGCGGTACGACGGAGACGGTACAGGACTCCGCCGCGCTGGCGAAGGAACGGCAGATCTTGGATGAGCAGAGGAAGATCGCGATGGACCTGAAGCTGGGTGTCGAGGAGTGGATGAAGGAGATCCCCTTCCGGATGCAGCGGATCATCAAGTACAAGTTCTTCAACCGGCTGAGCTGGGAAGAGGTGGCGACGCTGATGAAATGCAAAGGCGGGGGAGAGTCAATGCACCGTGAATTCTACAGATTTATGAACAAGAAATAAAAATCTGCCCGGTTTGTCACGGATTGTCACGGTTGCCAAGTGTTATAGTGTATCCTGAAAGAAGTAGGAAGACCTCTTCTGATGAGCCGGAAGGCGCGAGCTAGATGGCTTGAACTCCACAACAAACCAAAAACACCAAAACAGAGGACGCTCTGCACAAAAGTGCTGGGCGTTTTCTTATGCAATTTTCCATATTGCAAAAATAGAACAAATGTTCTATTATAATTCTACCACCACACAAAACAGAAGCGTCACAAATTGTTGATAATTGTAAGATTTTGGTATATTATTTAAACAAATGTGGTGTGTTTTGGAAGGTTTGTGTGGGAGGAATAATGAGCGGTGACAGATGAACATATAAAGGAGGAATTGAGTTTTGCCTATACACAGGCTATATCAGCATATGCCGGTATGGGGTGTGAACAAAGGCGAAAAGACTATGGTATAGATGGGAGCATCAAGGATATAAAATATAGTGCGATAAGAAAACGTTTTGCTGAATCGGGGTATTCTATTGACTTTCAGCTTAAGTCAACCGTTAACGCGAAGATAAAAAATGGTATCATACTATATGATTTAGAAGTTAAAAATTATAAAGACTTAATTGATACCGAGGTCGGAACACCGAGAATATTAATATTATATTGCCTACCAAAAGAAAAAGAAAAGTGGGTAGAAGCATTAAATGATGAATTGAAATTGCGAAAATGTGCGTATTGGTGTTCGTTAAGAGGCTGGCCAGATGTGAGTAATGAACATAAGGTTCGAATTAAGTTTCCTGAAAATCAAAGGTTTACATCAGATGAGTTAGTTCGACTTATGAATTTAGTCAAAGGGGGTGCTGCGTTATGAGAAATTTCAATTATCTAACCAATATAACTGCTGCATCTTTGGAAAAATACCTTCTGTTCAAAAACTGGGTTAGAAATTATGATTTCAAGAATAAAAAATTGATGGTATTTGAATGGGAGGGGGAGTCTTTGGTTATACCGGCTAGCGAAAA
>DWXI01000204.1 GCA_019119265.1 Candidatus Mediterraneibacter intestinigallinarum
AATTATATTTAAATATCTGCAGGAGATTTACATTAAATGAAAGATCACATTTAGCAGTCACATCCCCGTCAAAGCATATATCACACTCATGTATGGTCGGGCCGGAGTCCTCCTTCTCAGTCGACTGTTCTGCTTTTATTTCCACTCCTGCTTCTGCTCCAACCTCAGCTTTTGCAATAGTATCACTTATAATTTTTACGTTAGGTTTCAGGAACAAACCTATATAAACAATTACTTCACTTTGTAACTCTGCGTCAAATGTTGGATTTCTTGTAATATTTTTTATACCATTGTCACTAGAGACTGCAAATCCAACGCATCCTTTCAATGTTCCGTTCAAATCAATTTGCCCACTTGCTTCTGCTATAAAGGAAGGTGTTATATCAATGATAACTCCTGGAATAGGCATAAAATTGAAATTAATAAGTTTCATTGAAGCAAGATCACACTGTCCACTAAATGAAGTACTGACCTCAGCAGAGTAATCCATCTTCAGTTCTACATACTGATAGTTCCATGAAACATAAAGCTTTAATGACGCTCCCATTTTCAGCTCGAGACTACCAGTAAGTTTAGAAGTCTCTCCAAGCTCCTTTTCCAGCTTCAAAGATACAGACGAACTTTTTTCAACATCAATATCCAATGCTCTTGCTGTACGGCTTCTTTCAACGCTTTCATATGTAACCCCTTCATCACATGTGGAAGGATCTATTTCCGCGTCATCTGCGAACTGCTCTGTATCAATCTTTACATAATCAAATACTTCTTCCAGAGACGTCTCTTCACCAGTAAGCTGTACTGTTGTTCCATTAATCTCGACAGATGCAACTTTAATGATCAGAACGGTGCCATCTTCATATTCATAACTGAAGATATCTCCCCTTGTTAAGGATGTTACCGTCTCATCCGCATTTTCTATCACATAAATCTGATTTTCCTCATCTGATCTTACTACTTCATTTTCTCCTGATTTTTCGTCTACGACTATAGTTTCATCATCATAAACAGCAAAATTATTCTCCGTATCGCGATCAAAATTCAGAATTTCCTGTCCGTCAAAATCGCGGGTCGTTTTGCTGAGAAATTCCTGCATTTCCTGGGTATACATTGGAGACTCATATGCTGTACAATACGGCTCAAAGGTTTCATAATCTACAAGAAAACCCTTCAGATAAAAATATTCGGGCATCTGATCTGTCTTAATCTCAACTACGGCCTCTCCATCGCCCGGAACAACGTCAGCATTTCCGGACGCCAACATCTCAACTCCTGACTCATCATAAACTGCAACAATCAAGGACGCATACTGATTTGTTTCAAGCTCAACACTCGCCTCTGTCCCATCCATCTCTATTGAAAAAATATTGCATCCTTCATTTTCTTCCTGTTTTTCTATTTCCCCATCTAGAAGATCTGCTGTCATTGCTCCGAAAGAATCTTCAGCTGTCACTTCCATATCAGCAGCAATATTGTCAGTCTGTTCATTATCTTCTTCAGCCTGAACCGAAATGCCTAAACTGCCAGTCAGCAGCACTGCGGTAAGAATACACGCAACTATTCGTTTCTTTATCATCTTTTTCCCCTGTATTCCATAATATCTTTAGATATAACTTTTAACTGTTTTCTCTGCCTACAAGCTCTCTATCTTCCCGCATACAAATCTCAGTATCTTCCTCAGATCCGCGATATCCACTTTCCCGTCTGTTTCCACATCCGCGATGCTCACCTGAGCCTCCGTAAACTGGATCTTGCCGCAGACTTTGCGGAGCACCATACGCAGATCCGCGATATCTACCTTGCCGCTGCCGTCCACATCTCCTTTTGTTCCGGAGACATGGACTGTCACGTCAAAGCCGCCTTCCTTCGCGTAGTCTGACTCCGGGAAGGTCACATGGACTACTGCCGTTCCCGCCTTCTTCGGCGTTATCACACCCTTTTCTGTAACAGACAGAACGTCCGAGTCTGAGCTGTATACGGCAGTTCCCATCTTCAGACCGTAATACGCATATCGGAACGCACGCAGCTGATATCCGCTGTCCGAGATGCTGATGTCAACCTCCGTAACAGGATTCCATACGTCAGGCAGCATCTTGTACACGCCTTTCTCCATATCCGCTCTCGCCACGGGGATCGCAAGGCCGCTGTTGATCTCCTCTGTACCGGCCTGCCATTTGGCCACTGCCTCTCCGTACTGGAGACGTTCTGCCATATCCGCGCTCTTCAGCTCATCCACGGAGACGACCTCCGAGCCGCTCATAGATATGTACTCGCTTGGCGTCGTATACAAATTGCAGCTGTCCTGGTCGTTTCCGCCGCATACCGCGTCGCTGCAGAAGTAGTTCCACTCTTCATTGATATCCAGATGCCCGGCATTATAGCTGTTCCTTACTTTATGTTTTTCCGAACTGCCGGATCCGTGATTCTCTCCGACCACGCCGCCCACGGTTTTCGCGTAGTTGTACCACAGGGATCCTGATACGGTTCCTGAATTATAACAGTCGTAGACCCATCCGTAGTTCTCGGCGATCACTCCGGCGGCCACTCCTCCGCCGCTCGCCACATAGCCTTCGTTCCAGCAGGAATCCACCGACGCTCCGGTCTCCCGGCTTCTTCCCACGACTCCGCCGCCGTCTTCACCTGCCTCGATCACGCCTGTATTGCCGCATCCGTATACCAGATTGTTGTTCTCGCTGCAGACGCCGCCCGCGTAATCGTCATAATTGCTGATATAGCTGTTATTTTCACAGAAGAGGATCCATCCGTTATTGATCGTCGCCACAGCAGCGCTCTCCTCGATATAGCCCTGGCTGACCTTCACGCCGCGTACGATCCCGTTTTCTCCGATGACGCCGAAGATACCGCCGCCTGCCCCTTCCGGGATATACATGTTATAGAGCGAATGTCCCTGCCCCTCGAAAGTTCCCTGGAATTCCGCTCCGCTTTCCTCTGAAGCGATGGGCGTCCAGGCGTTTTCCGTTGAGTCTGCTTCGTTGAAAAACATATCTTTTCCAAGAGAAATGGTCTTCCCTTCAAAGCTGTTTCCCTCATTGACCAGCTGCGCCAGACCTGCCAGCTGCGCCGGTGTATTCAGGGTAAACTCTGTTCTGCCGCCGCTGTACCAGCTGGTATCGGCAGTCCCGTCCCAGGAATCCACAGGCTCCACGTAGGTATCCCTGATCTCATAGCTGCCGGTGCAGGAGAAGTCCGTCATCGTATAGACCTGCCGCTCCCCGCCGCTGTATTTCAGCCAGTTCACACTGCCGCCGGAGAAAACCGGCTGGCACTGGGTCAGTTCTGCGCCCTGCAGCTTTTTCAGGCCGCTTATGATCTGCCCCTGGCCGTTTACCATCACGTAGTTCACGCCTCCGCCGCTGTCATAGCAGTTCCACATAACCGCATATTTCCCATCGGATATCTTCACGATCTTTGCGTTCGCCGCGCCGGAGTAATTGTATGTAGTGCTCCCGGTGAGCCAGGTCACCTGGGCTGTAGTCTCTCCCTTCTTCGCATAAGAGAGATAAATATTATTACAGTAGTTCCGCATCTGGGATCCCACTACCAGGTATCCGGTGTCTGTAACTTCCAGGCCGGACACATCCGTATCCGTATCGTTGTCTCCATCCTGTCCGGGAACCGTCAGCATATTTGTATAGATCCCCGGCTGCTGCTGAAGACATACCGCCCGGGGAGAGGCGTCCCCCAGATCCACATATACCGGATCGTTCCCGTCGAATTTTACGACCTCCCGGAAAGAATGGCTTACATGAATATCCGGGAACATGCTCATGCCATGATCGTCGCTGATCGTCATAGTATCCGTGTTGATCTGAAGAGCAATGTTGGACTGATGGCCGTCAGGCCGCTCTCTTGTGGTATAGACCACCAGTTGGTTTCCATTCTCCGCCACGGAAACATTTCCCGATTCAAAGGGGATTCTGGTATAACAGTCCTCATAAGGTACGGAAAGCGCCGCCAGCCGATTAAAGGTCTTGTCATACTTGACAACTCTGTATATCTCCGTTCCCGCGGAAGCTCCATTCTGTCCGTACACTAGATAGTTATATTTCTCTCCAGCGTAATATGCTCCAAATACAGGCAGTTCGTAATCCAGCGTCTTCTCTGACTTCTGATTCCAGTTCTGATCGAAGTCAACGATATGAACCGCATCCCCCACAAGGACTGTCTGCCAGCCGCCGGATGTTTTCTCCAAATAAGTGTTCACAGTGGAGCCATAGACTGGAAGCATCTCCAGAGTATTTGTAAATGAAGACAGATCCGACGCCTTTGTCTCAGCCTGCGCGGACACCGCCGCCCCGTCCGTTCCTTCTCCTGCCAGGCCGTGAAGTGCTCCTCCCAGCGCCTCATCCTTCACAGTGATCTCCGGGGTTTGCTCCTGCTCCAATGCCTGCGCCTCTATCGGCAGCATAAGTATACCGGCAGTCAGCGTAAGACCAGCCACTCCTGTTTTCAGATATTGAAAAATCCTATTTCTCATCCTTTCCCACCTCCGTAAGTAGTCTCTCCTGCTCCTTCAGATAATCCTCAGTATGTGATACCGTTGGATAAAGGACAGAAACGATCCCGGCCTCCTTCTGCCGTTCTCTGTTCCTTATACAGCGATACCCTCTGTTTTTCTCTGTTTTTCTCAGTCTGTCCGGCCCCTTTCGGGGCCAGACATCACTGATGTATTCATTTCCCTGATCAGTCCAGAGAGTCGATCTTCTTGCAGACAAATCTCAGAATCTTTCTCAGATCTTTGATATCTACTACATTTTTATCATCCTTCTCCACGTCAGCAGCCATCTTCTGCTCCGATGTCAGAGTGACCTTCTTGCAAACTGCTCGAAGCGTCAGTCTCAAATCCGCGATTGTGACTTCTCCATCGCCGTCCAGATCTCCCATGGTAACTGTCATATCCAGGTCAAGGATCTGCTCCGGTATCTCATCTATATTCCAGACTGTACCGTCTGTTCGGAGCGCGTATGCAGTTCCAGACCCTGTGTAGAACGCGGTCTTCACATGATCCAGCAGGACCACATCATTTTTTACCAGTTCATAGTCACCCTGCACACCCTTATCGTACAGACTGTACTGTCCGGATACATAGATTATAAGAGGATCATCTGCTGTTCCCTTTGAGCCGTCGGAGAGACGTCTGTATTCTCCGGAGTTTGTTTTATAATAGTCCGGATTAGAATAACCGCTTGATATTTCTGCCACATCACTGGCAATCTTTTTAATTGTTCCATCAGAATAAGTAAAGATATCACCTGCATCCGTCAGATAATAATATCCACCAAGCGCGTCTGTGATAACCGCTTTTCCTACACTGACATATTCTCCGGATACCCTGATATATCCGGTTCCATCTGCTGCCGTATAGAATTCAGGATACATTCCTGCTCCAATATTCTGAATATCTCCTACCCCCGTCAACAACGGTTCACTGCTGTCCGACCACGCATAGTAATCCCCATTTTCTGTAAGATAGCCCATGCTGCTAATATCCTTGACGCCAGAACTTATCTTTTCAAAGCTGTTTGCCTGGGCGTCCTTCTCCACCTCTTTCCGACTCCACAGCGTTCCGTCGTTTTTTAGAACATATGTCGTGGAATCCCAGTATGTTGACATAGTCTCTTCATCATACCCAGCATATTTTCTGTATTCCGTCCATGATCTTACGTCTGATATTTCTGTGCCTTGACTGCCATAGATGTCTTTCAGCACTCCATTCTCATTTAAAGCATAGTGCCCGGTAAATTTCACCACATTATCAGCAAGTTTTCCGTCATCAGACCAGAGCGTTCCGTCTGTATCTGTATAGTTCGCATACTCCATAGCATCCTTTCCGGAATATACCCATCCGGAAACATAGTCGGACACATTATCCTTAACTTTTTTCGTCTCGGGATATACTTCCCACAGAGTGCCATTGCTGCTCAGGATACGCTGGCCTCCTGTTGCCTTGATCCCGGTATCGCTGTCATCTCCCACCGGCTGTTCGGACGGGATGCCGTCTACATGGACTTTAATGTCCACATGCTGTCCGCCACTGGAGATTCTCACTGTTGCTTCCCCTGCTTCGATCCCCAACAGGTACTGCGAGCCGTACTCTTCGATCTCCCGGACGCATGTATCCCCGTCTATCGTTTCAAAGACGAGTGGATCATCGAAGATATCACCTTCGGAAGAATAGGACTGCAGTTCCCCCTTGACGATATTTATATCCTGAAAATCTGCCAGTTCGAACCTGTCCTCTACAGAGACGCTTGTTCCCTTCAGATTGATCACGTTCAACTTCTCCATATCAAACAGCGCATCGACATTTACAAGCTGCGACTGATCCTGGAAATTTACATAAGATGCATTTTTCGCATATTCCAGACCGGTAAGATCTGTGATCCCACAGTCTGTGCCTACAGTGATCGAATCAAACTGAGCCATTTCCGACTCTGACAGATATCCGTCCCTGTCTGCATCCGAAGGCTGTGCTTCTCCGTTGACCCAAAGGGGCGTCTCCAGAAGCGCGTATAAAAGCATGGGATCCTTGAAATCAACAATATCGTCCGGCTTTGCATTTTCCGGAACATTGACCTGGAACTCATACATGCATCCTTCCATATAGTTCAGAGTGATGACCGTGGTTCCCGGTTTCTTTGCCTCCAGAACCACAACCGCAACTACAGACCTTCCTGTATAATCCATAGGAACAAACTTCAATGTTGCCTGGCAGACTGAAGGATCAGAATTTATAACCTCCCAATCCGCCGGGTCGTTATCGTCGACCTGATGACCTGCATCAGACGGTTTGAACACAGCAGCCGTTTCGGGATATGCAGTAACCTCCTGATACACGACCGTGATCTCGTATCTTGCCAGTATATTTTCATCTTCGTCAAGAAGCTCTACCGTAGCTGTTCCTCTGCCATATGTGTTCATAGCAGCGTAGTAATGATACTGCGGCTCATTCCCGACATATTCAACGGAATAACTCGTATAGCCGGCCCAGTTGACTATGCTCTCGTCAGAAGAACGGGCACTTGTCATATTGTCATATACCGATTTATCAATCTCTACACTTCTGTCGTCCCCCTGATAGTGGATCGTCACTTTCTGTGTCTCCACATTTGTCTCCAGTTTCGGCTGCTCGGCAGCTTCTTCCTTCACCGTTTTCTCTGCGCCGGAGCTTGTTTCTTCCGGCTGTTCCTCATCCGCCACCTCTGCATTTTCTTCTGCTGCTCCGGCTTCTGTGCCTGTTTCAGTATCACTTTCTGCTGCCTCGCTCGTCTCCGGCGCACTCTCTCCAGCAGTGCTCTCTTCTCCGGCGTTCTCCTCCGCCATACTTGCTGCGGTGCTCTCCTCCGCAGGGTTTTCTGCCGTCACATCCGCCGCAGGTTCCGCTGCCCATACAGTCTGTCCGAAGATCATGCTGCATGCCAGCACCATTGCCAACAATTTCTTTCTTCTCATACTTTTCTGCCTCCTTATTCGTCAAACTTTCCCTTATTAATTAAATATCTTATTTATATTGACCAAATATCCCTGGATGCCAGCCGCCCCGGCTGTTTCCTGTCACATACTATTTCTCAGAAAGAAGCTGCCTTTCCGCAGATATACCGCAGGATCAACCTCAGATCCTCAATATTAACCTTTCCATCTGTGACCACATCTCCTGCAAGAAGCTGCTGCTGGGAAAATTCCACCTTCCCGCATACATACCGGAGAACAAGCCGCAGATCTGAAATATCGATAGTTCCATCACTGTTCACATCTCCAAGGACATATGGAGGCTTTTCCACCGTAATGCTGCAGGATGCCAATACATCTCCTGCCTGTACTGTGATGACAACATTTCCCGCATTCTTTGTGGTTACCAGTCCCTTGTCATCCACAGAGGCAATCTCCGGATCACTGGAGCTCCATACAAGGGCTGTGGATGCATTTGCCGGTTCCACTGTTGCGGTGAGCTGCAGGGTATCGCCCTGGGTCAGAACGGCGCTGGTCTGGTTCAGCGTGATGCGCTCCGCGGGGATTGCGGCAGAGACCGGAGATGTATGGACCACGCCTTCGTCTGACGGTGCAGTCTTGATCAAATAACGGATCTCTTCCCCATTCGGATATACGTCATATACATATCCTTCTGAGACGTCAGCCTCATAGACAGATTCTACCTGCAGTGTATCGACTGATATCCTCATAATCTCGTAAGCCGTGTTGTAATATATGTATCCATTTTTGTAGAAAAATCCTGAGAAGGAAGCATTCCATGCATAGTTCGGCCTGCCCCATTCACGCCAGTATCCAAGCTCCGCCAGTTCCTGACCTGTCCCATCATTTAGGTAGTACACCTTATCGTCCGTCAGATAAAATGTTTTTCCTTTGATCTGTATGATTCGTACACCCATCCTGATCCAGTATTCATCGTCATAAGATGTATCGCTGCATACAAGATCTGTGCGGTCCCACCCATGATGATCGCGTACATTTTCTATCTCGTAGTCACTGATAAGGAAATGCCTGTGATATACCCTTCCCCAGCTGTCCGGTGTGGGATCGTCCCATGTACAGTCCACATGATAATACTTTCCATCAATCTTGATGATATTCCATGCATGATTCATCTCGTCACTGCTCGTCACATAACACTCGAATCCAAGTTTTGTCATGATATACTGATATCCATAGGCATAGGCGTTGCATACCCCGGTTCCCTTCATAAAAAGTCCCGCGCTGCTGTATGACTCTCTGGGTATCGTATTATTTATATAATTTTCATAATCATATTTTCCGTAATAGACAAAATAATCATGGACTGCCAGTGCTTTTTCCACATCCGTCATATCGTCAGATACGATGGACAGGATCTCATTCACTTTTTGATCCACCTGGCTGAAATATTCTTCTGTCTCTTCGATCGTCATATCGTTATCCAGGGCCAGGTAAGCATACTGTCCTGTCTCACTGTAATAATAGGCTCTTACATCCATATTCATGCCAAGATACGGTGAAAAATAAAGCAGCGCATAAACCTTATACTCGTCCATATCGATCCCGTATCCGCTTACGTCCACTCTCGTTTCCCCTGCCAGGAGCGCTTCCTTCACATCATCTTCCAGGATCGTATAGAGTTCGGCCTCGGTGCTGTATCTGGCACCTGACCGAAGGCTGTTGGCCGCCGGCAGATCTTCTTCCGCCTCGTATATCTGCGGCTCCGGCAGATCTCCTGTGGGATAGATCAGTGACTCGGTCGTCTCATCAGCTGATTCTGTCGCCGTCTCTTCCCCTATCTGTACAGTCTGCAATCTCTGCCCATTCTCGTTCTCCTCCGCCTGCACCGGCACTGCCGTCATCAGCAGTGCCAGGCTGAGCAGAAGTGTGATCAGTCGTTTCACTTTCTTCATACTCTTCCCATCCTTTCCATCAGCGCCGCGTTCCGGCCGCCGAATTACAGTTCATCTATCTTGCCGCATACATACCGCAGGATCTTTCTCAGGTCCTCGATCCCCACGCTGCCGTCATCCGTCACATCCGCCGACTGCTTCTGAGCTTCCGTCAGTGTGATCTTTTTGCACACAGCTCTGAGTACCATCCGCAGATCCGCAATATCTACGCTTCCGCTGCCATCCACATCGCCTCTCTTGATCGATGTCTCCACAATGACCCGGCATTCCGCATATGCGTCTTCCAGTCCGTCCAGCGTATACCGGATCACAGCCTCGCCGCCTTTGACCGCTTTCACTGAGTTTCCGCTGATCGCAATCACTCCGTCTCCGCTCACAATACTCCAGCTGCCCGCCGACGATACGCTATCGGGATAGATTTCCGGAGTGATCGTAACGGAACTTCCCGCGTTTAACGTGTAGATCTTCTGAGGCAGGAGCACCACTGGCGTTACTTCAGCTTCCTCCGTCTTCTGTCCCACAGTGACATGAATAGTCTTTTGCACATTTTTATCATCGAGACTTATTGTAATATCCGCCTCACCGTACATATTGCCGGTCACCTTGAATCCGTTTCCGGTCACGTTCGTCACATAGGCGATATCGTCCGCATCTGACGATGCTGTAAATTTCTGTCCCTCCGGTGCGTTGATAAGCTGAACAGGGATCTCAATGCTGTCTCCCATTTTCACCGTGATGTTCTCCGGAACCGCGATCTCTATGGTCTTATTGACAGATACAGATTTTTCCACAGGATCCGCCGCTGTACCCGCATAGCTCTTTGCCGATCCGTCCATGGAGAATACACAGCTTTCTCCCGATTTCAGAAGCGTCCCCTCCGTAAAACGCAGGATAAACTCTTTTGCGTAATTTACGCCTTCTGAGTTGACCAGATTTTTATCATACTCGAGGACATAAGGTATGTTTTTCCCATTTTTATCTGTCAGCTTCATTCCTGCTGCCGAATCCGGAACCATATATTTTGAGAAGACAACGTCGGCATGATCCGCGTAAACAGTGATACTCTCCACAACAGGCTTCTCTTTGGATACCATCCCGATGTTCACCTCTGTCTGAGGCGGCGGAACCGGAAGCCAGTCGCTGTAGGTCGTCTCGTATCCTTCCTTCTCATACTTTACCTGCCAGTATCCTTCAGGCACATCCCAGGCATATCTGCCCTCTTCATCTGTATAAAGAGGATTGACCTGCTCGTACTCTGACGCGTCCCAGAGGATGCCCTGGGGATCTTCCAGATTTTCTTTATAGTAGGCTGTTACTTTCACACCCTCCAGGCGGTTGCTCTCCACGGCTTCATACACATATCCGCTTGGATCGATTCCCCATCGGATACTGAACTCTCCGCCTTTGATATTGTTCGTCCTGACCTCCCAGAAAAAGGATGACGTAACGCCCATCATCGCCAGCAGTCCGGTAAACGCAATGGACACAGGTCCTGTGATGCCGATAGCCGATACAAAGATCGGGAGCATGGCCGCCATGACTGTAAACTGCATCTGATTCCTGAAAAGATCGTTTGCTTTCCGAACCGCCTCAGCTTTGTCTGCAATCCCTGGTGTCTGATAGATCTCATCGATCAGTTCATTTCTGTCTTTGTAGAAATTCCAGATGTCTCCTGCTGCCGATGCCGCTGTCGCATAGTTGCCCAGTTTACCGGCCAGCTGTTCCAACTGAAAGTTTTCTGTGAGACTGAAGTCCATCTTGATCTTGACCGCACCCTCTGCCATGTTCAGGCCGTTCTTTGCGACCACCAGGATGGCATTCGTCGGATCCTCATTCCAGAGGGATGCGAAATAATTATCTCCGTCAAGTCCCGGGACAATGAGCCCGGAAGCATTCAGGATATCTTCATATCCGCCCAACCATTCATTGATATCAACACCCGTCAGTTCTCCGATCTCAGACACGGTCATATCAATAATCACTCCGGTAAACTCTTCCCCTGCTCCTGACAGATCCATCCGGTATTTTATTTCTCCGTTTTCATCTTCGATCTCCGTGATCTTGGTGTTCCGGAGACTCTCCGGCAGAGCGCTGTACATAGCCTCCCAGTCCACATCCTGGCCCACCTTTGTCTCTTCGTGTTTCATCCTGTACTCTACAGTCAGATTTCCCGGCACATAATCGTGATCATCCTCATCAAAATACCCGCTGGCGATATATTTCCCGGTACTGCCGTCATATTCCGCCTCCATGATCTTGCGTTCATTGTTTCTCGTACTGACTATATATACATCCTCCAGTTCCTCTGTATTGTCAAAATCAGTGACAAATGTAAACGGCACTCTGGGGTTAAACGAAATATACGGTTTGGACTCTGTCGCCATCAGATCGATCACCGCGTCATTATGGTTATTATAATAAAGCTTGAATTCTGTCATCACAGGCGTAGACTCGTTATACTGTACCCGGACTTCCGCTGTCTGATCTTTGTGATTGGGATTTCTTGCCTCTATCATATAGCTTTTCCCCTCCGCCGGATCCGGAAGTGTCAGCTCTGCCTTATATTTGCCTGTCTTCGCAGCTGTCACCGTCTTCTGGAAGGTATCGTCTATATAAAGATCTATCGCTGCAGAACTGTCGCCCAGCCCCTGGACGGTGATCTCAGACTGCGACGTCACCTCATCCGTCCCGATGGTCAGCACAGATCTGGAACTGTTGTCAAACCCGAGCAGCTCTTTTTCCGTCTTATTGCCCAGCCCATACTGAAAAACAGCTGCTGTTGACAGGTCCTCCACTGTCTCCGGGCTGAATCCGACGGTGATATCTCCTTCCGGCTCCGTCAACGCAATGGTAAGTTTCCTGTCGTCGATCACATGATCATAGCTTCGCTCCCCGTTCACACGGATCTCTTCCTCGTAGAAATCCGAATTACTCGGGACAAAGAAGTTCATCACCGGCTCTTCTGCCTGATCAAATACTTCATCCTTTATATTGTAGTGGACCGTTATCTTTGCATATCCGTTAATGCTCAGTGAATTGTAGTCTACCCGATAGGAACAGTCACTCTCAATGCCCAGATCTGAATAGTCGTCATATGCATAGCTCATCAGCTTCACGGGGAGCTGCTCCTCGATCGCCATGATATGGACAGGCGAGCCGTAATTG
The DNA here is from genome assembly GCA_019119265.1 of Candidatus Mediterraneibacter intestinigallinarum. GTDB lineage: Bacteria > Bacillota > Clostridia > Lachnospirales > Lachnospiraceae > Mediterraneibacter > Mediterraneibacter intestinigallinarum. The sequence continues at coordinate 12,567 of DWXI01000204.1, forward strand.
CAGAAGAGTGAAACATTTTCACATCCGTTTATGGCACTGATGTCAAACTTTTCTACATTGTCCGTAAGCTCAAGCGCCGTCAGATTGTGACACCCTTCAAACGCTCGTCCCTGTATCTCTGTGATCTCATCCGGAACCACCATGCCTGTTATGGCAGGACAGTGGGCAAACAGACCTGTCACGATCTTTGTCGCTCCCTTTTCAAAAGTAATATTAGTCAATCCATCGCAGTTGTAGAACGGTCCCCATGTATATCCGTGGTCATACTCATAAATATAGGCATCTGTGGTCGTCTTCAGACTCTTTGGAATCTCAATGGATGTAATGCCGTCGCAGTCATAAAACGCATGCGCGCCCATGGTTTCCAGGCTCCGGGACAGTCTCACCTTCCGGAGTCCCGTACATTTCGCGAAGGCAGCCGCACCGATACTGGTCACACGGTCCTTCATATCTATCTCTGTAAGTTTGGGGCACTTTTCAAATGCGTTGTTGCCGATCTCTGTGACATTTTCCCCAAATGTCACTTCTGAGAGATTTTCCGCTCTGGGAAAAGCTCCGCTTCCGATCACCGTCACCGTATCCGGGATCACGATCTTTTTGATTCCCGGACAGTTGGCAAACAGGCCGTTTGCTATCGTCGTTGTTCCTTTTTCAAAAGTAATATTTTTCAGGCCGTCGCAGTTATAAAAAGGACCGTATACATATCCCCGAGCATATTCATTGATATAAGCATCTGTCGTTTTCACCAGACTTGCCGGAATCTCCACTGCAGTCAGTTTATCGCAGTCATAAAACACATGGGCGCTCATTTCCTCCAGCGCTCTGGACAGATGGACCGCTGACAGCTCCGTACACTTGGCAAATGCTCCTGCTCCGATCTTCTTTATCTTATCGTTCATATTTACAGCCGTCAGCCTGCCGCATTTGCCAAAAGCGCTGCCGCCGATCTCTTCTATATTTTTTCCAAATGTGACCTGTGTCAGACTTGATGCCTGGTAAAAAGCATCGTTTCCCACAGATGTAACCGTATCCGGAATCACAATCCTCTCGATTCCCGGACAGTTGGCAAACAAGCCGTTTGCTATCGTTGTTGTTCCTGTTTCAAAAATGATATTTTTCAGGCCATCACAGTTGTAAAAAGGACCGTATACATATCCATAAGCATACTCATAGATGTATGCGTTGTTCGTTGTTGTCAGCGTTTTCGGGATAAAGATCTCTGTCAGTTTGTCACAGTTGTAAAACGCATGGGCGCTCATCTCTGTCAGTCCTGCCGGAAGCTCTACCTGTGAAAGCCCAGAACAGTTGGCAAATGCCCCCTCGTCAATATTTGTCACCGTATCAGCGATATCAACCGAAGTAACCGTCTTCAGATCACGAAATGCAGTGGCCCCGATCTCTGTAACAGTTAATCCGTCCAGTTCTGATGGGATCACTACATTGCCGCCGGCGCCAGTATACTTTGTTATGACGGCATTTTCGCCCTCAGTCGTATACTGGAAATCACCGGAAGATACTTCCTCAGAGGTTGCCGCTTTTTTTCCAGACTCTTTCACCACGGATTCGTCTTCCGTTTGTTTTTCTCCCTCTTCCGACTCCTCTTCCGTTGTTTCTGTTGCTTCTGTTTCTTCCTCTATCTCTTGCGGCTTTGAACCTGCTGCTTCTTGCAGCGGTTCTTCTTTTCCCTGCTCATTGTCGGCCTCAGATTCTTCTTGCCGGGGGGGCAATACTCCCTGCTCTGCATTCACATTTTCTGGATCTGCCGCATAAACGATCCATGAATCTGTGAGCAGTAACGCTGCGGATAAAAGCGCAGCAATCGCTCTTTTTCTCATTCCTTTCCCTCCTTAATACATTTAGATAAAAAGCAACTCTCATCTCTTTGCTCCTTATATAAACGTATTAAGCTCTCCCCTTCAGCCGGCTCAGCCCTTTCCTTATAAAGCTGATACTTACCAATCCTTTTCCCGGCGGCCCGCTTCTTCCTTGGCGGACCGCCGGTCTGTCATCTCTGCGTGACACTCATTCATTCTCTGCTATTTCTTTCTCTTCCCTCTTCTGCCGTGCCTGCTCTCTTTCTTCAGCACGACAATAAGCACAACAGCCGCGATCACCACGACCACGATCGCACCAACAATGATCGGAAAGATACTTCCGCTCTCCTCGTTCTCGCTGTTCTCGGCATCTGTTTTTCCGGTCACTTCCGCATCAGTTGTTTCCTCTGCTCCATTCCCATCTGTCTGGCCGTCTGAACTGTCAGATGTGCTGTTCTCGGAAGAACTTCCGCCGGATGTGCTGTCTGAGGCATCCCCGGACGCGACTACGGTTGATGTATCGTCCGTCCTCTGCTCCATGACCTTCTCCTGGAATGTAGCGTCAACACCCAAAACAGTTCCTGTCAACGCGTTGTTATCCTCACTGCCGTCGACCATCTGGTCCACGCCCATACCGATGGGAAGATCCTCTCCACAGTCCTGTTTAAGCTTGAAGTTGATATTCACGATAACACCTTCGTCTTTTACAGTATCAGCTACCACATAGACCACGACGATCTCTGAAGATTCTTCAATGTGATTGTAATCGAAGATGCTGCTGTCATTTTCCAGGATCAGATCACCCTTCTCAAGGCTCTGAAACTCCATTACATCACTGTTATAGTAAACAGAGATCTGAAAACCTCCGACCTCCTGTCCGGTATTGAACTGTACGGGAACCGTAACGATATCGCCTGCTTTTCCCGTTTGGTTCTCCACGTGAAATTCTGTATTTCCTTCTGCTTCTGCTGTCATGCCGAAAAAAAATGCCATACAGAAAGCGACTACAAGTAATTTTCTTATTTTCTTAAACATGTCTCCCTACTCCTAAAAGATTGCACTGACTGCAGCTCATATCTGGCCGCCGCTCTACATGGGTATCCGTTCCACGGTCGCGCTCCGCTTCTACGCTGCATGTAAACAAAAAGCCCCCTGTCGGTTTTCACCAACAAGGAGCCTTATGAATTCTTTTTATTTAAGTATTCTCTTTCCTCTGCTTCTGAACACTACCACCAGTGCAACTACTGATAATGAAATAAGCATTGTCAGCATAATACCGAAGATATTGGCTGTGTCTCCTGTCTGAACAGCACCGCCATTGTTCTGGTTATTTACTTTGTCGCCGGAATTCTGAGCGCTGTTTCCTGTGCTCTGACCGTTGTTTCCTGTCGGGCCGCCGTTTCCGCCTGTTCCTCCAGCCTTCTTCTCTGTTACTGTCAGTTCGTAAGAAACTTCTTTATCGCCAACTGCTGCGCTGATCGTTGTTGTTCCAGCCTTCACTGCTGTAAGAACGCCGTTTGCATCAACAGTTGCCACGCTCTCATCGGAGCTTGCCCATGTAACTGTTTTGTCAGCAGTTGTGTTCTCCGGGTTGAAGATGATTGCCAACTGTGCTGTCTGACCTTCTTCAAGAGGAGTAACTTCCTTCTCGAATGCAATGCTCTCAAGCGGGATCTCTTTTACTTCAAGATCAAATGCAAGTTCTTTTGTAAAGTCACCTGCTGTTACTGTAACTGTGATCTTAGTTGTACCAGCTGCAAGAGCATTTACTGTACCATTCTCATCAACGGTTGCTACTGTCTCATCGGAAGATGCATATGTGCATGTCACATCATCTGTAACATATGTCGGCTTAGTCACAACGCTGATATCATAAGCCTGTCCGATGTAAAGCTCTGACGGAGTTGTCTCTGCCAGTTCTACGTCCTCAACATGGATTTCTTTTACTGTCACATCGAAGGAAGCGCTTGTTGTTTCTTCACCTGCTGCAACTGTAGCTGTGATCGTTGCTGTTCCTTCTGCAACACCTGTTACAACACCGTTTGCGTCTACTGTTGCTACAGTAGCATCAGATGTTGTCCAGTCAACTGCTTTGCTGTCATCTGTATCCGCCGGGTTGAATGTTACTGCAACCGGATCAGAAGCCTCGCCCTTCAAAAGAACCATATCCTCTGTGCCAAGAGCAATGCTCTCTGTGTGTTTCAGAACTTTGATGTTGCATGTTACTGCAATGTTCTCGTTTGCAACAGATGTTGCTGTGATCGTTGCTGTTCCGCCAGCCACTGCAGTAACGACACCATTCTCATCTACTGTTGCTACATTTTCATCAGAAGATGTCCATGTAACGCCTTTTTCATCCGTTGTGTCTTCCGGATTGTATCCTACTGTCAAGTTCACTGTATCGCCAACTTCCAGATCATCTATTGTTCTGTCAGCCGTAAGTGTAAGTGACTGAAGCGGTGCTGTTACAGTTACTTCACAGGAATCTGTGATATCGGCACCCATAACAGATATAGCTGTGATCGTTGCTGTACCAACTCCAACGGCTGTTACAACTCCGTTCTCAACTGTTGCCACAGAAGCATCGGATGTTGTCCATGTAACGCCCTTGTCGTCTGTTGTTGTCTCCGGGTTGTACTGTACTGTAAGTGTATCACTTGCGCCCTTAACAAGTTCAAGTGTTTCCTTGTCAAGTGCAATGCTCTCAAGAGGAATCTCTTTAACAGTTACTTCACATGTAGCTGTCAGATTTCCAACTGTTGCGGTGATCGTTGCCACACCGTCTGCTACTGCAGTAACATTACCATTTTGATCAACAGTTGCAACTGCAGCATCAGAGCTTGTCCATGTAACTTTATTATCTCCGTCTGCATCTTCAGGTGTCAGTGTAGCAATAAGCTGTGAAGTCTGTCCCTTAGAAAGGTTCAGTGTTTCTGTATTCAGTGAAATGCCTGTCAGCGGAACATTAACTGTGATGTTTACAGAATCGCTATGACCATCAACTGTAGCTGTGATCGTTGCTGTTCCTTTGCCAACAGCCTCGATGTTACCATTCTGATCAACAGATACAACATCACTGTTGGAGCTGCTCCATGCAACTGTCTTGCCTTCCAGAGCTGCCTCCGGTGTAGCTGTGACTGTCAGGGTATCAGTCTCGCCTCTGTTCATTGAGAAGTCATTCTGATCGATCGCAATGTCCTGAAGCTCGATAACTACCGGAACATTTCCTCCGGAGATAACATTTCCATTGTTATCGACTGTATTTGTAGTTACATCTTCTGCCGCTACATCTGTATCTCCAGTTAATGTACCACCAATAAACTCGATTCCAACATTTCCAACGCCTGATGCATCTTCCTTTACTTTCAGATCCACCGTGTAAATCTGTCCATAGGGATCAATACCTAACTCATCACATTCTGTAAGATCAACTACAAAGGAAATATTTCCCGGATCATAGTCAACCAGTGCCATTTCCATGTCGCTAAGAAGATCTCCCTTATGCCTAGACACTGTGTCAAAAATATTGGTATCATACTGGAAATTTAAAACAAAATACTCCAGATCTGATCCCGGCTCAAGCCAAAGTTCCAAAGTCAGCTCATCACCAGGTTTTACTTCTGCCGAACTTGACTTGATCGTAAAAGTCGGCATATTTGCCGCTTTTGCCTCACTCGTCGGCATAATTGCGATGCCTGCGACGACCATAACTACGGCGAGCAGCATTGCTGCAATTCTGCTCAGTTTTTTCTTCATCTTTCTCTCCTCCTGTTTTTATAGTTACTGATTTTTTAGAAATTTCTTTTATAAAGAAATATCTCTCAAACTCCGGATGTAATCTTCAATCGATTGCTCCAGCTCAAACTCTGGTCTGTCATTAATCCGATAAGCAAAAAAAGAGGTTTTCGACTTAAGATCTTCCAGCAGATCAGGCACCGCCTGTA
>DWXI01000205.1 GCA_019119265.1 Candidatus Mediterraneibacter intestinigallinarum
GGCGAGTATGTAACTGGCCCTTATGAGGGCCAACCCAAACCACCACTTGAAGTGGTGGTTGTGACTTAGAGTATTTCCCCTCTCTTTATATTTATCCGAATACTAAGGAGGAGCAGGCATGGCGAAGCGGAAAGAGATTCTGATTACGGAACTGTATGCAGAGACAGTACGCGATGTGGCTTCCTCACCGGAAAAGTGGAGATCCTTTCTTAAATCTGCCAGTCGGAATTATCGCCTGCCTTTTGATGAACAGCTATTGGTTCATGTGCAGAGACCGAATGCAACTGCGGTACTGGAATTGGAGAAATGGAACAGGCTGTTTGGACGTTGGGTGAGGAAAGGAAGTACCGGGATCGCCGTATTGGATAAGAGACCGGGTACGCTAAAACTGAAATACTATTATGATATTTCAGATACTCAGGAAAGCTATCAGAAAAGCCTTGTGCGACCGGTTCCGTTGTGGCGGCTGAAGCAGAAGTACCGTGAGGACAGTAATCTGGAGGAAGTGGATGACTTTAACGTTGAGGTCGAGCTGAGGCAGCTTCTTGCTGAGAGCATTGCTTATATGGTGCTCAACCGGTGTGGTAGGAACGCAGACACATATTGTCCAAGAGAGAGCTTCCGCGGTATTCGGTATTTTAATACAGCAGATACTATCAATCTTCTAGGTGCAGCGGTCAGTGACACAGCAGAGATGGCGTTGGCCGAGATTGGGGATACCATTCTTTCTTTAGAACGGGAAGAACAAAGTCAACGCACATTTGCCGGGCAGAATGCTGCCCGCTATAATAAGGGCAGAATAGAGGACAGAACGGAGAATCGAACCGAAAGGGGTGTTGAAAATGAAGATGATCCAATACAGCGAACAAAACGGCTATCTCATACCAGATCTGATCGTGCCGGACGAGGCGGAACGACCCGTTGGGAAATACGCATCCCTCCATCGGACGTATCTGATGGAACATCGGTACGGGGTATTTCTGAATTTGCTGACGCAGGGAAAACTGGGGTCCTATCTGTGCAAGATCCAGAAGAGCGCAGAAGAGAGACGGGATCAGCTCATAGAAGAGATGAGCAGGGCGGACGGAGTTACAGAAAGACTCAAAGCAGAGAACCAGATGGAATGGCTCGGCAGGATGAACGAGATCCGGCAGAGCGCGGAAGAAATCGTAATGAGCGAGATGATTTACAATTAGAGAAAGACGATCCTCTCGGGAGCACAGATATTCCTTTCCCGGGAGATCGGATCAAGGAAACGGCAGAGGAAGAATCCCCTGCCGTTTCTTTTGGGCGGGAAAATCCCGCCCTGCCAGCCGAAAAAGAAAAACTGTCACCTGTCGGAGAGGAAATCTCGACTTCTTTGCAGGAGTCCCGAGCTGATCAATACCGGGAGGGAATGGTTGTTTTTATTGGCGCAGAAGAGTACGAGATCCTTTTTGTAGCGGACGAGAAAGTCGTTTTGCACGATTTGACCTATCCGCTGTTTACAAAGGAGATGCCCTTTGAGGAATTTGACCGGAAGATTCGGGAGAATCCGGTAAATGATCATCTGTTTGAAGAAGAACAGACCACAGAAGAACAGATGGCGACAGAGCAGGGAGCACCTGTTGCAGATCATAAGCCAAAAGCGCAGACTGATCAAATAACGAATGAACAGCCGGGGGAAGAACTTTCCCTGACTCCTGCGTGGAAAACGGCTGTACATGTGAAAAAGCCACACCAGCTTCACTCGGAGATCCCGGATGAACAACGTAACCAGTACCGGATTACATCGGATGAGCTTGGATATGGAACACCTCGCGAGAAATTCCGGGCCAATATAGCGGCAATACAGGTATTAAAACTGTGTGAAACAGAGAACCGCCTTGCCACGCAGGAGGAGCAGGAAATCCTTGCCGGATATGTGGGGTGGGGCTCTCTTTCTGATGCATTTGATGAGGAAAAGCCCTCATGGAGTGAGGAATACCATCAGTTAAGGGCTCTGCTGACCGAGGCTGAATATGTGTCCGCACGGGAATCTACTCTGACTGCTTTTTATACACCACCCATTGTTATCCGCGCCATGTATCAAGTGCTGGAAAATTTAGGGCTGAAATCGGGAAATATTCTGGAGCCATCCTGCGGGATCGGGAACTTTATCGGCATGAAGCCGGAGAGTTTATCAGAGTGCAAGGTTTATGGTGTGGAGCTAGACAGCATTACCGGAAGGATTGCACAGCAGCTATACCAGAGATCCTCCATCACCGTACAGGGTTATGAGGAAACAGATCTGCCGAATAACTTCTTTGATGTGGTGATCGGGAACGTACCCTTTGGAAATTATAAGGTGACAGACAGTAAGTATGATAAATATAACTTCCTGATCCATGACTATTTTATTGCAAAAGCAATAGACCAGACAAGGCCGCATGGAGTTCTTGCTATTGTGACGTTTAGTGGCGTAGGCGGCGGAACAATGGATAAAAAGGATGATTACGCCCGGAGATACTTTGCACAGCGCTGTGATCTGCTGGGCGCGGTACGGTTGCCAAATACTACCTTTGCCAAAAATGCGGGTACTTCTGCCATGACGGACATCCTGTTTTTACAAAAACGGGAAATTCCGCGGGATTTAGAGACAGATTTGCCAGAGTGGGTAGAAGTTGAGCCGATCCATGAAAATGATTTTGTGAATGAGCAGGGAGAATCCCGGCATCAAGTGATAAATCTCAATTCATATTTTAAAAATCATCCAGAGATGGTATTGGGCAGTCTGGAGATCGTGAGCGGACCATTTGGACCCTTGTTAGAATGTAAGCCCTATCCAGATCATGAGCTGGGAGATCTGCTTTCTGAAGCGGTCAGCCGGATCGAGGGAAAGATCACGGAGCATGAGGCGACAGGATTTGTAGAAATGGCAGATATGGAAACCATACCCGCTGATCCGTCTGTCCAGAACTTTTCTTATACCGATGTGAATGGGAAAATCTATTACCGCGAAAACAGCCGAATGAAACCTGTGGAACTGTCTGTGACTGCAGAGCATCGTGTCCGGGGCATGATCGCTATCCGGGATTGTGCGAGAAAACTGATCGAAAGTCAGGCGGAGGGATATTCTGATGAAGTCATCGCGACACAGCAGAGGAAACTGAACTATTTGTATGACCATTTCCAGAAGAAGTACGGGCTTTTGAATGACCGGGTAAACAGGCTGGCATTTTCAGAGGACAGAAGTTATCCCCTTTTATGTTCTCTGGAGGTGCTTGCAGAAGATGGGACTCTGGAACGTAAGGCGGATATGTTCACCAAGCGGACAATAAAGCCTCATGAGACAGTAGAGCGAGTGGATACTGCAAGTGAGGCGCTCTCCCTCTCGTTGGCAGAGAAAGCCTGTGTTGACATGAACTATATGTGCAGCGTGACTGGGAAGAGCGCGGAGGAGATCGAACAAGAGTTAAAGGGCGTAATTTTCCGCCTGCCGGATCTGACGGGAGAGGGAAAACCGCAGTTTGTATCAGAAGATGAATACCTGTCTGGAAATGTAAGGCAGAAACTACGGGAGGCAGAACAGGCGGCAAAGGAATCTGAAATCTATCAGTTCAATGTAGAGGCACTGAAAAAAATACAGCCAAAAGACCTGTCTGCATCGGAGATTAGTGTCCGGCTGGGGACGACGTGGATACCGTCAGAGGATATACAGGAGTTTGTGTATTTTCTGTTGGATACGCCCTTCTATATGAAACATAAGATTAAGGTGCACTATTCCAAGATTACAGGAACATGGAATGTAGAGGGAAAAAGTGTAGACAGGGGAAATCCAAAGGCAAATAGTACCTATGGAACCCATAGGATTAATGCCTACCGGATTGTGGAAGATACCCTCAATCTGCGGGAGGTAAAGATTTTTGATTATGTAGAGGATGCGGAGGGAAAGAGAAAAGCGATCCTGAATCAGAAAGAGACAGCCCTTGCTCAGGGAAAACAGGACATGATCAAGCAGGTGTTCCGCGATTGGATCTGGAGTGATCCTGTTCGCAGGCAGAGACTGACAAAGTTCTATAATGAGAATTTCAATGCAATCCGCCCGAGGGAATATGACGGAAGCCATCTACATTTCTATGGCATGAACCCAGAAATTCAGCTACGCCAGCATCAGAAGAATGGAGTTGCCCGGATTATTTATGGTGGAAATACGCTGCTTGCCTATGTGGTAGGGGCAGGCAAGACATTCACGATGGTAGCAGCGGCTATGGAAATGAAAAGGTTGGGGCTTTGCAGTAAGTCCATGATCGTTGTACCGAATCATATCATTGATCAGTTTGCATCAGAGTGGCTTCAACTCTATCCGGCGTCAAATCTTCTTGTGGCGACCAAGAGGGACTTTGAGACCAAGAACCGGAAGAAGTTCTGTGCCCGGATCGCGACCAGTGAGATTGATGCAGTGATCATCGGGCATAGTCAGTTCGAGAAAATCCCGGTCAGCCGGGAGCGTCAGATCCATATGATAGAACGACAAATCCAAGAATTGACGGATTCCATTCGGGAGGTAAAAGAACGCCGGGGCGGAAGGTTTTCCCTGCGACGGATGGAGACAATGAAGAAGAACCTGAAGCGGAAACTGGAAAATCTACATGATCAGAGCAAAAAGGATAATGTGGTCTGTTTTGAAGAGCTAGGTGTTGACCGTTTGTTTGTGGATGAGGCAGATAGCTATAAAAATCTTTACCTTCAGACAAAGATGAATAACGTTGCGGGAATTGCGCAGACTGAGGCACAGAAGTCCGCAGATATGTTTATGAAGTGCCAGTATATGGACGAACTGACCGGAGGGAAAGGCATAATCTTTGCAACTGGAACTCCTGTCTCAAACAGTATGACAGAATTGTATACCATGCAGCGGTACTTGCAGTACCCGGAATTGGTGCGCAGAAATCTTCACTTGTTTGACTCGTGGGCGTCTATGTTTGGAGAGACTGTAACCGCGATTGAACTTGCACCGGAAGGAACAGGATATCGTATGAAAACCCGGTTTGCAAAGTTCTATAATCTGCCGGAGCTGATGACGATGTTCCGGGAGGTGGCAGATATCCAGACTGCCGATATGCTGAAACTCCCGGTTCCGGAGGCATCATATGAGGTGGTGCATGTGAAACCCAGCGAGATCCAGAAAAAGCTTGTGCAGGGGTTGGCAGAGCGGGCTGAAAAGGTGCGGAATGGAAATGTCAATCCACGGCAGGATAACATGCTATTGATCACCAATGACGGACGGAAACTAGCCCTTGATCAGAGACTGACGAATGAGCTGCTCCCGGATGAGCCGGAGAGCAAGGTTAATGCCTGTGTGGATCAAGTCTATCGGGCTTGGTATGACGGGAAAGAGGAGCGCCTGGCACAGCTTGTATTCTGCGATCTGTCCACGCCGAAAACGGATGGATCATTTAGCGTTTACAATGACATGCGGGATAAACTGACAGGGCGGGGAATCCCACCGGAGGAGGTGGCGTTTATTCATGACGCAAATACAGAAGTGAAGAAAAAAGAGCTCTTTTCAAAAGTCAGGCGTGGAGCTGTCAGGGTACTAATGGGAAGCACCTTTAAGATGGGAGCGGGCACGAACGTACAGGATCGGATTATTGCCAGCCATGATCTGGACTGTCCGTGGCGTCCGCGGGATCTGGAACAGCGGGCAGGACGTACAGTACGTCAGGGCAACCGGAATAAGAAAGTCCGTATTGTCCGGTATGTGACCGAGGGAACCTTTGATGCCTATCTCTATCAAGTGCTTGAGAATAAGCAGAAGTTTATCAGCCAGATCATGACATCAAAAAGTCCTATGAGAACGGCGGATGATATTGACGAAGTTGCACTCTCCTATGCAGAGATCAAAGCCCTTGCAGCAGAGAATCCCTACATCAAAGAAAAAATGGATCTGGACGTACAGGTTTCAAAATTGCAATTATTGAAACAGAGCTTTTTGAACCAGAAGTACGAGTTGGAGGATAAAGTGACCAGCTATTATCCGAAGAAAATCCGAGAGGAAGAGGGATTTTTTAAAGGCTATGAGAAAGACATTACACTTGCAAAGAAATATACACCTGTAAATAGGGAAGAATTTCCGCCGATGGAGATTAATGGCGTAACCTATACGGAAAAGCAGGAGGCAGGAAATGCAATTCTCGCGGCTTGTAAATCCATGAAATCGCCGGATGATATAAAGGTTGGTGTGTACCGGGGAATGGAGTTGTATTTGCGATATAATACTATTGCACAGGGATTTGAGATGGTGATGCAGGGGGCACTGAGACACTGTGTATCGCTGGGATCAGACGTGTACGGAAATATCACCCGACTGGATAACAAGATCGATTCCTTTGCAGACCATATGCAGAATTGTAAAAATCATCTATCGAATCTGAAGATTCAGATGGAAAACGCACAGAAAGAGGCAGAGAAAGAGTTCCCACAGGAGCAGGAACTGACAGAAAAATCCGCAAGGCTGGCAGAGATAAATGCCCTGTTGGACGTAGGTGAACCGGCTGATCCGGTTTTCATGGATGAAGAGCCGGAAGAGGAAATGGAGACGAGAAGAGAGTCTTTTGCAATGGTAAGATAACATTTCAATGCGGTATCAGATGACTGATACCGTCTACATAGCCGACAGTTCTGTCGGCAGAATCACCTTTATACTTATTTGCACAATGGAAAGTGAATCTTCTTTCTGCTATATTTTCAAAAAATGCAGCGATAGGAGATGAAGAGATGGGAAATTTATTTGAGAATGAGAGAAATCAGGAACCAGAATGGATAAGTCCCCTTATTGATCAGGATGATCATCATGCAATACATCGACTGGAAGAGTACGACGGGAAATACTGGAAGCTGGCGGAAGGACGGGAGAATATGCTCTGTCTGGAATATTTTCTGAGGGTCGGGGGAATGAGACATGAGAATCGGAGAGATTGATATGTATGATATTCCTGTTTGGATGAATGCTATCTTTAATCAGGTGGAGCAACAATGTGAGGAAGAACTGGAGCGGGAGTCAGAGACATACCGGAAGATCATAGAAGAAGAACATATCTTGTTGGATCAGTATCCGTTTTTGTCTATGCTTACAGACGGGGATGAGATTACTAAGGGTATGAAACTGACAATGGAAGAGGTGAAAGCACTGTCTCGGTTTATTGCACTGGAGGACGACCGGAGAGGGATCGAAGCAGTGCAGTATTATCTGTTGGGAGGAAGAGGGGCGGTGGAGATGATGGAGTTGTTGGGGCTGATATAAATACACAAAGTGAATATTGCCATATGAAATACTTGGATTGAAAAGCAGTGGACAATCTGTATAAATGTGCTAATCTGTTAATATATAGATTTTCTATTATAACGGAGGAACGACAATGAATTCATTGAAAATAGAGATGGGGGCAATCTTGGCAATAAAAAATATTATTCAATTAAGTGATCGAATGAAAGATTATATAAATGATAATGATAAAGAGCCATCATGGGATGGATTCATATATTTATATAGCTCTGATGATTTAAAAGTAGAAAATATTCAATATAA
>DWXI01000206.1 GCA_019119265.1 Candidatus Mediterraneibacter intestinigallinarum
CTGAAAAAGATCATCGGACAGGTACAGGCGATCGACCGGATGGTCGACGAAGATATTCCCTGTGAAGATATCCTTTCTCAGATAAACGCGGCAAAATCAGCTTTGCACAAAGTAGGACAAGTCGTCCTTGAAGGACATATCAATCATTGTGTTCGGGATGGTATTGAGCACGGAGACGTAGACCAGACGATCGCAAGCTTTACGAAAGCGGTGGAACGGTTTGCAAATATGAAGTAACCCCGGCGCACAAAAGTATTCGAGAATTTTTCTCAACTTTTGTGTGTTTTTCTTTGTTCTTATTGACAACCTATACCCCTATGCGTATATAATATACCTATACCCGCATAGGTATAAATATGTTTTCAAGGAGTCTGCTATTATTATGATGAAGAAATTCGAAGAAATTATGGAATGGGGCGGCGTAAAACGTGATATTATTTTTCTGATCCTGTCCGGAGCCGCTCTTCTGCTCAGCATCTTCGGATACTCGCCCTTTCCTTTTGACATGGCATGGATTGCAATCATCCTCTGCGGAGTTCCGATTATCATGGAGGCGGTCATCGGACTTGTCACAGCTTTTGACATTAAGGCAGATGTTCTCGTCTCCATCGCTCTTGTGGCTTCCGTCATTATCAGAGAGGATTTTGCTGCCGGTGAAGTCGCGTTTATCATGCAGCTGGGAGCTCTCTTAGAAGATCTGACCGTGGCAAAAGCCCGAGCCGGGATTGAAAGACTGGTTCATCTGACGCCCCGCACTGCCCGAAAAATTACCGGCGAATCTGAAGAAATCATCCCCGCTGAGAATGTACAGGTAGGTGATCTGCTTCGCGTTCTCCCCGGAGAGTCAATCCCTGTAGACGGGGTGATCACCTCCGGTGAGACGTCTGTCGATCAGGCATTCATGACAGGAGAATCCCTTCCTGTAGACAAAAGCCCCGGAGATGAAGTATCCAGCGGTACTGTAAATCAGTTCGGAGCATTTGAGATGAAAGCTTCAAAAGTCGGAGAAAACAGTTCGATCCAGCGGATGATCCGTCTCGTACAGTCGGCTGACGCGGGAAAAGCAAAGATCGTAAGTCTTGCCGACCGGTGGGCCACATGGATCGTTGTGATCGCACTGACTGCTGCCGTCCTTACATGGCTGATCTCCGGTGAGATCATACGCGCTGTAACAATCCTTGTCGTATTCTGTCCCTGTGCGCTTGTACTGGCTACTCCTACCGCCATCATGGCCGCCATCGGCAATGCCACAAAACACGGATTTCTTGTCCGGGAAGGAGATGCGCTGGAACGGCTGGCGTCCGTAAAGAAAATTACGTTTGATAAAACAGGAACGCTCACTTACGGTACGCCTCAGGTGACAGCTGTCGTAAGCTGCTTAAAAGATCTCTCATGGGAAGAACTGTACGCATATGCGGCCTGTGCGGAACTTAATTCCGAACATCCTCTGGGGAAAGCCATTGTCCGCTCTTATAATGAAGAAATGAAAAATGCATCCTCTGCTCCGGAAGATTTTAAAATGCTTCCTGGAAGAGGCGTGCATACATTGGTAAACGATCATGAAATACTTGCCGGAAATCCGGAACTCTTTTCTGAAAACAGCATTACGCTCCCCGAAGAAATGACCAGGAAAGCTGATCTTTTTCTCGGGAAAGGCTGCACCGTCATTTATCTAGCGGCAGACAACAAGTGTGCCGGGTTCATTGCTCTTTCCGATACACTGCGGCAGAACGCGGCAGATGCCATTGACGCCGTGAAAGCCTGCGGCGTAACGCCTGTCCTTCTGACCGGAGACCATGAAAATGCCGCCGCGCATATTGCCCGGCAGCTTCATATCAATGAGATGCATGCAAACTGTCTGCCTGAAGACAAGCTGAACTGGATCGATTCCTATGAAAAGCAGAATCAGCCCGTCTGTATGATCGGAGACGGCATCAACGATGCTCCAGCGCTAAAAAAAGCCTGTGTAGGCATCGCCATGGGAAAAATCGGAAGCGATATTGCCGTCGACGCTGCAGATATTGCTCTGGTGAACGATGATATCAGGGAACTTCCTCACCTTCTTCGGCTTGCCAAAAGGATGATGACGACGATCCGTCTGAACCTGACATTCTCTATGACCCTGAACTTTATTGCTATTATTCTGGCAATTACAGGAGTACTTAATCCGGTTGTCGGGGCACTGGTACATAATGCAGGTTCGGTTCTCGTCATTATAAACTCTGCACTGCTCCTGGGATGGAAAAGGAAAACATGATCCTAGTTTTCCTTTGTTCCCTCCTCTGTCTCATCTTCTGTGTATTCCAGTATATCGCCGGGCTGACATTTCAATTCCCGGCAGATTGCATCCAGAGTGGAGAATCTGATTGCTTTTGATCCGGCACTCATTCTACGCACAGCGGTTATATCCCCAGTTTTTCTCTTACTTCGGTCATCCTTGCACGAAACTCATCGTAGAATCCGCTGTCATCCTGAGACATATAGGATGTTTCATAAAATCTGCGGAGCACATACAGCGTCAGGATCCTTGTATTATCATCATTTAACGACTCCAATGCATTCTCACATCCATTTAAGAAATCATGCCAGGCCATAATATAACTCTCATAGGCTTTCAGATTCTGGATGCCAAGCCATTTTTTTATCTTAACTTTCCCACGGTCTTTTTTCGGGCACTCATGAATCTGGATAAAATACTTAAAGCCGCCCTCCTCGTAATACCTTCCAAGGGGAAACAATCGGCAGAGCCCCGGTCTGTGACTGTGCACTGAGCATCTGCCCGCAGCATCAAGAAACGGACAGGCGTCTCTTGCGCCATCCATCTTCAGGTTGGGGAGGATCATGCCGTCCACGACTCCCAACTCGATGTAATTCTCTCCCATCAGCGCTGAAAAATCCTTTTTAATTCCTCTGTGCAGCCGCCAGATATCCATCGGATCAAGAATAATCGAACTTCCCATGCCCCGGCAGCATTCCGAACATCCCTTACAGTCATGGCAGTCTGCTTTCACCATATCCCCGGAGGAATACAGCCTGCCGTCAGATATCGCATTTATATCTACATTGCGTTTCATATCACTCTTCTCCTGTCTTCTGTCAAATTCCCATACAATATTTTATTATATATCATCCGACGACCGGATTCTATGCTTTTTTACTCCAATAGAAAACCGGAAATACCTCTTATTTTTCTGGGTATTTCCGGTAATATATAACATTAATCCATAAGATTGATATCTGTCAAATCTGATCAGTCATTATATCCGTTCGGATTCTGGCTCTGCCATCTCCAGGAATCTTCACACATTTCATCAAGTCCGCGCTCTGCAACCCAATTCAGTTCATTCTTTGCTTTTGTTGCATCACAGTAGCATGTAGCGATATCGCCGGCACGACGCGGTTTGATCTCATACGGAATTTCTTTACCGTAGGCTTTCTCGAATGCCTTGACCATATCAAGAACTGAGTATCCGTTGCCTGTTCCCAGATTGTAGACAGACACTCCTGCTTTCTCTTTCAGTTTCTCAACTGCACGCACATGTCCGATAGCAAGGTCTACTACGTGGATATAATCGCGCACGCCTGTTCCATCCGGTGTGTCGTAGTCGTTTCCGAATACACCGAGGCATTTCAGTTTGCCGATGGCTACCTGTGTGA
>DWXI01000207.1 GCA_019119265.1 Candidatus Mediterraneibacter intestinigallinarum
CGAACTGTTCTTATATTTTAGCACACTAAACTTTTAAAGTCCACCACTTTATTTCGCGAAATTTTTTCCTGATAATCACTGGGATTTCCAGCAATTAAGATAGGGTTTCAGCCTTTTTAAATCTGTTGTAACAACCAGATCCTCCGGGAAATTACAGTAATCAAATATTTCACCGACATAAGAAAAATTACCGGCATCAGCATCAACATGAGCATCGCTCCCAGTCGTTACCGGCACTTCATACTGCTTACACAAATCGAGCATTGTCAGGATGTTTTCCCTCGTTCCCACCCTGCTGCTTGCCGGACGCATAGATGAATTATTAACTTCCAGAAGGGTTCCGGTCTCTTTTGCCGTCTTCACAAGGGTTTCATAGTCAAACGGGAACCTTCCGTCATCCGGATGACCGATAATATTGACATATGGCTTCTTCATCACTTCTACATATGCTCTGATATTTTCTTGCGGAGTATGATCAACTCCATAACACGGAGTATGCATGCTCGCCACCACAATATCCAGCTTACGGCAGGTTTTCTCCGGAAGATCGATTTTCCCGTCCGGATCCATTATATTAACCTCAGCCCCCATTAGAAGACGCACGCCTCCACAGTCTCTCGGTACTACATCGAAATTTTCAAAATAAAAAAGACCGCATGTTCCAGGCATCTTCGGAGCATGTTCCGTAAGGGCAAGCATTTTCAGTCCTCTTGCTTTTGCCGATGCCGCCATCTCCTTTATCGTACTGTATGCGTGACCGCTGGCCAGGGTATGTGAATGGGTATCTGCAACAAATTTCATAATCGTCCACCTCATTTTTCAAACAATTTCTGATTCGCGATATATTCGGCGAATCCCTGAATATTATATCATAATTCTTCCAGAATACAATTTTTCCGTCTGGGGAGAATAAAATCGAGGTGACAAACAAATTGAAAAAGAAAACTCAAAATTCCAAACGAATGACCGATGATTATGATTACCTGACAAACGCTGCATCCGCAACGGAGTTTACAGGGCTGATACCTTCTCTTCCTCAAAACGACGCGGAACTTGAAGCATACAATGACATCTGCCGTTTTCTGCCGCCGTCAGCATCAGATCAGAAAAATCTATCGGATCAAACAGACTGAATCATTGCCTGCAATTCGACAAAACCAGTCATATATTACAATTTTTCATTGTTCTTATGCCCTCTTAATGTTATAATAGGTTTGTTGTAAATTCTGTTCAACAAAAGAGAGGAGTATAAAAATATATGAAGTGTCCAATATGTGGAAAAGAGCTCGAATTGCGGAATAAACAGATTGGCACCAACGAAAACGGTGATCCGATCTTTAATGAATATGCTATTTGTCGCGACTGTAAGAAACAGTGGAATCTGGATAAGCAACGGGCGAAGCGGGCGGCATCAAAGGGTACCTCACAAACGGCAGTAAAACGTACCTCGCAGGCTGAAAAAAAAGAGTCTCCTACACGCGAAGTAACCGTAAAACCGGCAGATATCAAACAATCTTCTCCGGTTAAAAAAGCGGCGCCAAAACCGGAGACCCCGGTCAAAAAAACAGCTGCGGATGAGACAGCATCTGTCAGGAGGGCGGCGCCAAAAAAACAAGCTCCGGTCAAAAAACCACTTCCTGAGGAATCCGGAATCGAAAACAGCCCTGCTCCCAAACGGCGTTCGAAATCAGAAACCGCATCTTCTGCCGCTCCTGCAAAAAAAGCGGTCAAAAAAAGGCAGAAAGCAGAGACAGAGTCTTCCGAAGAAAAACGTTACAGCAATATCCCGCCTGAAAAAGTGAGAAGCAAGCATGAAAAGGCAGCCCGTAAAAGTTACGAGGATATGGTAGCAGCCGAGTCATCGGACAAGAAAGCAGTAAAGAAGAAAAAGAAAGCACTTGAAGATGAAACCGGTGAAATCCGGAAAACTTCCCCGGTAAAATCTTCTCCTAAAAAGAAGAGCGAAAACATAAAGAGTTCTTCTAAAAAATATGAACCGGAAACAGACGAATACGATGATGATTATTATGACGACGACCCGAGATTCCGTCCGATCCGGATAATTCTCGGCATCATCTCTCTTGCAGGATTCGGTTATTTTATCTACAGGGGATTTGTAACCGGACTTGCAGATACTACAGAAGGTGGCAGCGTGTCTTCAGGCACTACATTCATCATACTTGCCCTCTGTATGCTTGTATCGGCTCTGCTTTACTTTATTATGCAGAAGAAAAATACTATCTTTGCTTTTCTTCTGCCAATGGTCTTCTATCTGGGAGGCTGCATCTTTGCTTTTCTCCAGCGAGGGGATGATTTGCAGATGCTCATCGCCGCGATCGTATGTGCAGTACTGGCCGTGATTTCTCTTATTCTTGCCGTTACGTCCAGAAGCAGCAGTTACACTGACGAGGAAGACGACTATGACGATGCATTCGATGATGATTATGCAGACGATGATTATGACGATTAAATAATATCTTTCTTAATGCCGTGCTTTATGCGCGGCATTTTTTTGCGCGATACGCCCGGAGGGTGGGGTGTTTCGTGCCAGTGGCACGCGCCCAGCACCGACTAAAGCGGAGACCATGGAGCGGCAATGTCGCGCGGCGAGCGGATAGGGGGGAGATTCCTCCCCCTATCCGCTCTCACTTTTTTCTTATTCTCCACATATAGTATTAGAAAGTTCTAAAATCAATGGAGGAATTATGAAAAAGCGTATATTGGCACTATTGTGCTCTGCCGTTCTTATCTTGCCACTTCTTACTGGCTGTTCACAAGAGAAAGCGGCAACCACAAACACTCCCGAAAAAAACACTGCCGAACAGCCCGAAGAGCCCGAAGAGCCTGAACTGACACATGTAACTTTAAACGAGGTCGCCCACTCAATCTTTTATGCTCCTATGTACGTAGCGATTGAAGAAGGATATTTTGAAGAGCAGGGTATTGATCTGGAACTTGTGTGCGGGTTTGGCGCAGACAAAACAATGACCGCCGTCATCTCTGGCGAGGCTGATATCGGATTCATGGGTTCCGAAGCATCCATCTACACCTATGCGGAAGGCGCTACGGACTATGTTGTCAATTTTGCCCAGCTCACACAGCGTGCCGGCAACTTCCTTGTGGCACGTGAAGAGATGCCTGATTTTACATGGGATGACCTGAAAGGCCATCTCGTGCTCGGCGGACGCAAGGGCGGTATGCCGGAAATGGTATTCGAATATATCCTGAAAGAGAACGGCATTGATCCGGAAGCAGATCTTGAAATCAATCAGAATATCGATTTCGGATCTACTGCTGCTGCATTTGCAGAAGGTCAGGGAGATTTCACTGTTGAATTCGAACCCGGTGCAACGACTCTTGAATCAGAGGGCGCAGGTTATGTTGTTGCTTCCCTCGGCGAAGACAGCGGATATGTGCCTTACACAGCTTTCAGCGCAAAGAAAAGCTATATCGACGAAAATCCTAACATTATCCAGGGATTTACCAATGCACTCCAGAAGGGCATGGATTATGTGCAGGATCATACCCCGGAGGAAATCGCGGCGATCATAGAGCCTCAGTTTCCTGAGACAGATTTGGAGACAATCACTACGATCGTAACGCGCTACTACGACCAGGATACATGGAAGAGCAATCTGATTTTCGAACAGAGCAGTTTTGAACTTCTTCAGGATATCCTTGAGAGTGCCGGCGAACTGGAAGAGCGTGTGCCGTATGACGATCTCGTTACAACACAATTTGCAGCGATAGCCGCGCAGTGATATAATAATCAGGGTGGAGTTATCTATTCCACCCTGATATTTATATTTTCTATATGGCAGAAATCTGAAGAGAAAAAAACTGCAGTATATTTTTACATAGAAAGGATTTTATATCTTATGATTGATAAAAGACTTGTACCTTACAATGGACTGAAGAAAGAACCTTTCTCCGGAAGCCATAATGGCATGCGCTATTTTATGAACGGCGATGACGGAAAGAACAGCACTACTTTTACCGTCTGGGTCTATCCGGAACCATGGTGCTTTGAGCAGACCCCGGAGGAAGAAAAAGAAAGCGCCACATTTTCTCTTTCTGACGAGGGAATGGATCAGGCTATGGCATGGCTCAGCGACAAATATGAGGCCAAAAAAGAGCGATGGAGCAAAGCCCTTCAGGACATGATGCACACCATCGCCGGTTCCGTTTGAGAAGTTTATTTTCTTTTAATACTTTTTAAGTTTTCTTCCATATATTGTCACAATGGATTCACATTTTCCTGCTATTCTTAGAATATGAAAAAAGAAGACAATGGCTGTATGGACGGCCGTTTGTATGGCCATTGGACTTCGCCTAAAAACTACAGCTTTTTAAATTAAAAAGTGTTTTCATACATCGTTCCCGGCATTCCTGCCCGGGAATATTTTTTTGAGATCGACCTTCATAATATAATAGTACATTATGAGCAGAAGAACTCCTGCCAATACCCACGCTGCAGGGCTGGCAAGACACACGCCCAGATAGCTTTTTTGTCCTGCCGCGATCACTGCTACCACTCCTCTTCCGATCAGCTCGGCTACCCCAGCCATCATAGGAAGCAGGCCATATCCCAGCCCCTGAATTCCGTTTCGATAAATATTGACAATTGCAAGCGGTATAAAAAAGATTCCCACACATTTCAGATAAACGTCTACAGAACCCATAATCAGCGCCACGTCTTCCGATACGAACAGATAGGTCATATATTTTCCCACTGTCATCACGAGTGTCGCCGCGATAAACGAATAAATGATACCTATGATCGTACAAGACTTAAACCCCTGACGGATACGGGGTACATCGCCAGCCCCCATGTTCTGTGCCCCGTATGTAGCCATTGTCGTTCCCATTGCCACATATGCCTGTGTTACAACCTGCTCGATCTTGCTTGCCGCTGTGTAAGCGGCTACAAGAGTTGATCCCAGGATATTCAGCGAAGACTGCACCATCATAGTTCCAATGGCTGTGATCGAGTACTGCAGAGCCATGGGGATTCCAATAGCAATCTGATTCTTCAAAAGACTGCCGGACACATGCCAGTCATCCTGGTTCATATGGAGCATCGGAACCTTCTTCACGATATATACCAGACACAAAAGTCCGGATACACCCTGGGAGATAATGGTAGCTACGGCGGCTCCCGCCGCTCCCATATGAAAAACAATAATAAGAACAAGATCCAGCACAATATTAAGCATTGCCGACAGAATCAGGAAATAAAGCGGTACTTTGCTGTTCCCCAGTGCTCTCAAAATGCTTGCCAGCAGATTATATAACATCTGTGCCAGAATACCTCCGCTAATGATCATGATATATGCATATGCATCCGCAAATATATCTGACGGCGTGTTCATCACCAACAGCCAGGGCTTCATGAACAGCATAAAAGCAGCTGTCAAGATTGCTCCTATAATCAACGACAAGATAGAAGCTCCTGCCACAGTACGTCTCATGCCAGACATATCCCCGGCTCCGAATTTCTGCGCTGTCAGGACGGTAAATCCCGCTGTCATGCCTACGACAAAACCATAGATCAGAAACATGATCGTGCCTGTGCTGCCCACTGCTGCAAGAGCCCCTGTGCCGACAAATTTCCCGACGATCACCGCGTCCGCCATATTATAAAACTGCTGGAATACATTTCCTATAAAGATGGGAAGCGTGAAATCAAATATGATTTTCATAGGCCTCCCGGCTGTCATATCGTTCTGAACTGCCTTCATAAATAAAAACCCTCTCCGTTATAAAATCAAATTGCGTCAAAGGCAGATTATATAGCAGAAAGGGTATCTTGTAAATACCGTTTTTCAAATTTTAACCAATAATTTTCATTCCTGAAACAAACGCTTTTCTCACCTGAGAAACAGCAGTTTTTTCTCATCAAATGCCAGATAATCCGGCATTCCTTTTTCTTCTAATTCCTGCAAGCGCTCTCTCTGCACGAACCAGCACACCGTCACTTTTGCTTTTATGTAATAGTTCTGTTCAAATGGCAGTTCGGCACTGCTCTCCAGATCAAACGGCAGCATATTGCGCGGGCTGCCGTCTCCGTTGTCTGGTTGGTCCTTCCCAGTTCGTTCTGCATTCCAGACCGGAACGAAGTCGTGTGCGCGATAGCCGATGTACTTTGTGTACTCCGGTATTTCCTGCTGCGTAGTGAGTGTAACTCCCCACTCTTCTGCTTCTACTGTGTGGGCATCGATCCGGCGGGCTTTTGAAAAGTTCTTGCACCCGGTCAGGCGCGCCGCCTCTCTGCTCACAGGGTTGCGGAAGATTTCTTTTGTTTCTCCCGCTACCGTGATCTTTCCCTGATCGATGACCAGTAGTTCCTCGCTGAAACGGTAGACCTCGTCTCTGTTATGAGACACCATGATCACCGTTCCCTCATAATCCGCAAGCATTTCTGCAAGCTCTCTCTGGAGCTGGTCTTTTAAATACATATCAAGCGCGGAGAAAGGCTCGTCCAGAAGGATCATTTCCGGCTCGTAAGCCATGATGCGGGCAAGCGCCACTCTCTGCTGCTGCCCTCCGGAAAGCTTACCGGGCAGGCGCTTCTCCAGCCCCTGCAGACGGAACTTCTCGACCATCTCACGGACACGCGCCTCTTTCTCCTGCTTACTGCACTTTAATCCCGCAGCAATATTTTTCTCCACTGTCATAGTCGGAAACAGGGCATAATTCTGAAAAAGATATCCTACATTTCTGATCTGAGGCTTCAGGTTGATCTTCTTTTCCTTATCGAAAAAAATTCTGCCCTCCACCTCAATATGACCTTCATCGGGCAGTTCGATTCCCGCGATACTCTTCAGCGTCATGCTCTTCCCACATCCGGAAGCGCCGAGGATGCCGATCCGGCGGGCATCGCTGTGAAAATTAATATCCAGAAGGAAATTATCCAGTTTCCTTCTGATCTCTACTGTGACCGCCATGGCCTACCACCTCCCGATGTGTTTCATCTTACTTCCTGATATGATATTCATCAGGAAGATCACAAGAAATGCAATGATCATAACGATTGCCACCCAGATGCCGGCAGTGAGATAGTCGCCGTCCTGAATGACCATAGCAATCTTCTGGGAGATAGTACCAGTCTTGCCCGGTATATTTCCCGCCAGCATAGAAGTAGCACCGTATTCCCCCAGTGCTCTTGCAAATGTAAGGATGGTGCCAGATGCAATCCCCGGTCCTGCTGTCGGAACGATAACCGTCCAGAATATCTTTGTGTCTGACATGCCAAGCGTACGTCCCGCATATACAAGATTCATATCGATCTGTTCCATGGCCGCCCGGGCATTTCTGTACATAAGCGGAAATGCGATGACCGTCGCTGCGATCACACAGCCGAGCCATGTCTGCACAACTTTAAAGTCAAACTGTTCAAACAGGAATTCTCCCAGCGGGCGCCTCCTGCTGAAGAGAAGAAGCAGGAAGAAACCTGCCACTGTAGGCGGCAGCACCATGGGCAGGGTGAGAATGCCGTCAATGACCGCTTTCTTTCCCGGCGTTGTTTTTACCACTTTCCTTGCCGCAAATATCCCGAGAAAAAACGAAATAAACGTCGCCACCACTCCGGTTTTCAGTGATATATAAAGCGGACTCCAGTCCAGGTCTTTTAATATCTGCATGATTTCTTCCATAACTTCTCCCTTTATACGTTCGTATCAAAATAGTATGAATCAAATACAGCTTTTGCCTTATCTGAAAGGATAAACTGAAGGAAATCTTCTGCCGCTGCTGTCTGTGCGTCGTCCGCTTCCTCATTTACCACGCGTGCAATCGGATAAATAACATCGCCTGTCAGATCATAGCTTACAGTCTGCAGGATATCAAGGTCATCCTCGTATCCGTATGTATCAGAATAATAAGTCGTTCCCACTTCGCAGGAGCCTTCTACAACTGCTGTCAGCACCTTGCTCACATTGTCCTGCTCACTGATCTCAACTCCGCCAAGAGCCTCGGATACTTGTTCTGTAGTAATAGATGCCGGGTCGTCTGTCTCAGGCAGCGTGCCGAGATTGACGAGCGCCTGTCTCGTGTATCGTCCTACCGGAACACTTCCGCCGGCCAGAGCGATGCTCTCCGCCTCGTTCAGATTCTCAAGTCCTGTCACCTTTGTCCCGCTGTCTTTTAATGAAATTACAACAACCTGATTGTTGACTACATTGGCTCTTGTGCCTTCTACCATCAGGCCGTCTGCCTCAAGGTCATCCATCTGCTTCTGCGCTGCTGAAAAGAAGATATCACACTCATATCCTTCCTGGATCTGTGTCAGGAGCGTACCTGAACTGTCCGGATTGTAAGTGATCGTAACCTCCGGGTGTTCCTCGTTATACATTTCGGCAAGTTCTGTCATTACTGTGTTAAGGCTCGCCGCGATAAATACCTGGATTTCCGTCTCCTCTGCCTCTCCGTCCGTGCTGCTTTCCTCGGAAGACGCATCCCCAGAACTTCCTGCGTTATCACTGCTGCTGTCCGAACTTCCGGAGCATCCTGCCATTGATAATACCATTGCTCCTGCGAGCATTGCTGATAAAATCTTTTTCTTCATACTTTTTATCCTCCTGAATTTATACTGAGCTATCTCTGCACAGCCCTTTCATCCAGTATAACCGATTGTTTTTTAAAAAACAATCGGTGACGGTAAAAAACTCCCTCACAGCATCGATAAAATTCTCCGTCACAGGGAGTCTCTGCCCATATCTGCATAAAAGATCTCCTCGAATTTCTTTTCGGCAAACTCTGCGACTTCCCGTTCCAGACGCTCATACCGCTCCATAAGGATATGTCCTGCAGGACTCACCTTCGCGATCCCGCCGGATTTCCCACCGGGGCTCCGCTCCACGACAGGACGTCCAAGCTCCTGCTCCGCAGTACGGATCAGCGACCATCCTTTGCTGTACGACATTCCCGCTTTCTCACATGCCTCGCGTACATTTCCAAGCACATCAATCTGCTTTAACAGCACCATCATTCCCGGACCGAAAAATGCTTCATTTCTCATAAGCTGTACTTTAATTTTCGGATGAATGTCTGCCTGTTTCTCCGTCGCCGCCAGCCTCTCGAAATTATCCTCGCTGCGCGCGCGCACAAGCACACCTTCGTCGCCCACCGGAAGGAGACAGATCTCCGCCCCTGATGCATCGATAGCCCCCTTTAATCCCCTCTCTCCCTGATACTCTGCGATACCGTCTGTCAGATCCGCATCGATCAGGACAGGATGGCCTTTCCTGCCGCCGCACACCGGGATCACTACCGGTACGTCCTGCAAAAGCATCATTTTCAACGTATTCTCCGTAAAAAGGGGCACGTCAGCCGGACAGAAAAAGATCTTCCCACAGTTTTTCAGATACCGGAACCCTTTGACCGCAAGATCGAGCATCTGTACGTTCTCATAATCCCCACACCTTAAGAATACCGCACCGAGCTTTGCAAGGCTCTTCTCCGTCTCTTTCGCCCTGTATCCCGTCACCACCGCCACGTCTTCCACTCCCGCACGGCGGAATGTGTAGATCATCCTTTTTAACATGGCATTTCTGTCTGTGTTTTCCAGTTTGTCATACGCCCGGAAGCCGCCTGGCGTGCCTGCGGCGGCAATTACTGCTCCGACTCTCATGTGGCTTGTTCCTTTCTTTCCTCTTTTACCAGTTCCACGCTTAAGAAACGTTTCTTTACTTTTGCAGCATATTTTAGTTCATATGATGGTTTCCCTGTTTCGATTGCTGAGAGAATATCCGCCGTCTCTTTCTGTACACTTTCTTCATCCGCATACCAGCCCAGCATCTCCCGGTTCTCTCCCCAAAACGATGAACTGTCCACGCCGTACAGAACGTAATTGGGAGTGTCCGCACTGCCGGAAACATGCATGGAGATCACCTTGTAGCAATTGACAAGCTGTTTTCCGTCATAACTGCGGATCATGATTCTCCCTGTCGGTGCCGCAGCAGAAGAAACCGAAATCTGTGGCTGTTCCTCTGATCCGGAATCTTCATTGGAGCCGTCCGCCGTTTCGTTATCTGACACCAGATAATCAAGTGTAACGTTCAGTATTTTGGACAGGGCGATCATTTTTTCCATTTCAGGATAACCGTTATCCTGTTCCCATCGGGATATCGCCTGCCTGCTGACATTCAGTTTTCCTGCCAGCTCCTCCTGTGAAATATTTTTCTTTCTTCTCATCGTACGAAGATTTTCTCCGAAACCCATAATTCTAATCTCCCTTCTACGCGCAAATATGCCTGATGCAAAGATCTGCTTCCTGTGGTCTTCTGATCTTCTCTCATTGTTTCACATTTTTAATGCATATCGTGCTCTAAGTATAGCGGCATTGTCGCGGGCATTCCACCACATCAAGGTTGCATATGCGCAAGTTCAGGTTGCATACTTGGTTTTCAACAGCATCTCCCGGTTTTCACGGCTCTTTCCAGAAGCCGCCTCTATGAAAGTTCTCATTTCCCAGCGGTCTGGCTGTCAATCGAAACATCACACAGCCGTCAGGAC
>DWXI01000016.1 GCA_019119265.1 Candidatus Mediterraneibacter intestinigallinarum
AACCGGCTTAAAAGTTGAACCCGGACACCATACCTGACGGAACCGGTTGTATAAAGGCTGATCTTCATTTTTATTCAATGCTGTCCACTGTTCATCCGACATCCCCAATATGAAGTCATTATTATCAAAGGACGGCGTACTGACCAAAGCCAACACTTCACCGGTATAGGGATTCATTGCTATAGAACAGCCTCTGTCATTCTTAAACTGTTCATGTAATGCTTTTTGAAGATCAGAGTCGATTGTCAGACGAATATCCACCCCATCTTCTTTTATCGTCTCCGCAATAGTAGTCTTTTCATTTCCCTCAGAATCTACAATATAGATCTTACATCCATCTTTCCCTTTCAGTTCTGTTTCATAAAGCGACTCTATTCCACTTCTGCCAATCACACTGTTAGAGCTGTATCCCTCTCCCGGATGATTTTCCAGATCTTCTGCTGTAACATTCTGCACATATCCAATCAAATGTGCTGCAGCCTCGCCTAATGAATACGATCTTACTTCTTCATCAGAAATCATAACTCCTGAAATATTCAGTAATTTCGTCTGTCTCTCATTCCCCTGAAGCATTTCTTCATCAGGAGAAAGTGATGATAAACTTAATTCATCAACTTTAGGAATTGTTTTAATCGGAACAAAGGAATCATCTTTTACCCAGTTTGCTGACAGTTTCTCCTCAATGCTTTCCTTGGTAAGCCCAAGAAGATCCGCAATCTCCTGAATTGACTGATCTCTGTTTTCCAGTTTCCCAGGTACAATACCCACGGATGAAACCGTACCTTTTCCTGCCAGCACTTTACCATTACGATCTAAAATCTGTCCTCTTTCGGCCTGCGTAGAAGAGATCCTGACTTTATCATCAGCTCCTAATTCCGGAAAAATCAAAGAATCATACCACACTAATTTATACCCGCCTTCAGCAGACGTAAAAACTGCTTCATTTTCAAAACTTACAGTTCCTGCAACAGTATCAAAAGACGATTGATACTTTACCGTTTTCTCCGTCTCGTTATACTCTGTAATCTGTATTTTTATATTTTGAACCTCAATACCCTCATAGATTGCTGAATTTCTCTGTACAAAATTCTCCTGCGTAATATTTCCAGAGCTCTGTACATCAATCATTTCATACATTTCATCATATTTCTGCTCAGAGATACATTCCATATAGGAAAGCAATATTTCCTCTGGAGAACTTTCTCGATTGCTCAGAATAATCTGTGCAGCTATGTATAAAACTACACACAAGACAAATATTCCTGAAAATATACCTGCTATCCATATCACTTTATTACTTTTCTTTTTTCGTCTTCTTCTGCTTTTTTTCATGGCATTCCCTTTTCGCTTACATTTGTAAGATTTGTTTGTAAAAAAAATTGCTTAGCTGCTTTTTTTAATTTATTATTCATAATACTACATCTGTAAGATTTATTTGTCAAGAATTGAAACTCCCATTCCCAAAGAAGTTCCGAAAAAAAATGCGGGAGCTTCTCGACTGGTATCATAAAGGAGCAAGAGGAATATGCTAAGAAAGTAAACTATTTCCTTGGCAAAATAAAAAGAACCCGAAAATCGTTGATTTTTCGGGCTTTTTGAGAGGCGCAGACCGGATTTGAACCGGTGAATCAGGGTGTTGCAGACCCACGCCTTACCACTTGGCTACTGCGCCTGGCTATGAGCACTTAGCGACTGCCTTTTAGTCGCTTACGTGCGATGCACGTCGCCGCTGTTAATGAGCTTCTTTCGAATTTGCAAAGCGACGAATGACCCCGACGGGAATCGAACCCGTGTTACCGCCGTGAAAGGGCGATGTCTTAACCGCTTGACCACGGGGCCATTATACAGTCACTGCCTTTGCAGTGACCGTTGTTTATATTACCACAGTGAAATCAGAAATGCAAGCACTTTTTTTATTAAACCGTATCTGTATAGTCTTCTTTCTCAAACGGGATCTCAAAAGCCTTCATCGCCTCTTCAATCTGCTCTACATTTTTAGGTCCATACAGTGGTGCACAGTCAAAATCCTGCTGCCCGAAAAATCCAAGCACTACCTGCGATACCGTTGCATTGTATTTATCACAAAGCGCCCTTACTCTCTCTGCCATTTTCAGATTTCCGTCTGTATAATACGGACTGTCTTTTACTGCATCCGGGCCTTTTCCTAAATATTTATGGAAGAAACCGCTGCACACTCCCATATACGGCATAAGAAGATTCTCCGTATGCCCTCTGTGATACTGCTGCATCTCTTCATCCGCATATACAAGTGTATCATCATCGAGCGGATTCATGTATTTATATCCCAGGTTCAAAAGCGCCTGGTTGGCTGCAAATCCTCTGTATCCTTTCTCTGTACAATACTGGTCAGCTGCCTTCATTCTGGAAGTTGTCCAGTTGGAGCATCCGTAATAACGGATTTTCCCTTTCCAGCGAAATTCTTCCATCACTTCGATCAACTCTGCCGCCGGCTGGCTTTCATCGTCTCTGTGATAGAAATAAATATCGATATAGTCCGTACAGAGCTGTTTCAAGGATGAATCCAGGTCTGCTTCCATATCTGCCTTTTTCATCCTGCTGATATGTGTATCCGGGTTCGGGACTGTCATATCCGGATGGCCGCCTTTTGTAGCGAGTACTATGCGATTCCGTTTGCCACTGCGCTCCAGCCACTCCCCTATGACACGCTCGCTCCTTGCACGCTCTGGTTTCACCCAATCAGAATATATGTGTGCCGTATCGATCAGACTTCCTCCCATATCCAGAAAAGCATCAAATATCCTGTCCGCATCCTTCCCGTCCCATGCAAGTCCTGCATTGACCGTACCCAGACCGAGCGGATAGATTTCTATATCAGTATTGGGGATCGTTATTTTTGTTTGCATTGCTTTCATCCTCCTTTGCCCTATTTCCTGTTTATGCTATTGTAGCATTACAGAATAAATAACGACTACAGGAAATTCTTTTGATTAGCAGCATTTTTTTTCCGCGTGTCCATCATCTTACAGAATACTACCGCCACACCCGTACTCACCGCTGTGGCCACGATTCCCGCTCCGATAATTCCTGCCGGGTCCGCACTTCCGTACTGGCTCCGGTATGCGATCACATTGACGGGAATAAGCTGCAGTGATGAAATATTTATAATCAGAAATGTGCACATTTCATTTCCGGCTACTCCCTTCTCCCTCGCCAATCCGTAAATCTTTTTATTTCTTCGTTCTTCTTCTAGTTTACCCAGCTCTTCCATTGCCTTCAGACCGGCCGGTGTAGCCGCCCAGCCGAGTCCGAGAAAATTTGCAATAAAATTCGTACAGATATGTTCCACCGCTTTATGTTTCTCCGGCAGATTTGGAAAAAGGAACCGGATCAACGGCCGCATCTTATCAGACGCCATCTGTATGATACCGGCACGTGAAGCAATTTCCATAATACCGGTCCAGAACGCCATCACTCCTATCATAGTGATACACAGCGTCACAGCCTCTTTCGATGAGTCCAGAGCGGCATTTGTAATATCCTGCATTTTTCCATTAAATGCTCCGAAAATAATCCCTGCAAGAATCATTCCTGCCCACAGATAATTCAGCATTCTACTCTGTCATCTCCCACATATATTTTTCCACAATATCAAACGGCGCCGGTCCGACTTCCAGCACGGCCTCGTGGAACTCCTTCTGGGAAAATTCCGTACCTTTTTCCTCTGCCCAGTCTTTCTTGAGTTCGAGAAATTCCACGTAACCGATATAATATTTCAGATAGTTGCCCGGTGATCCAATGATAAGTTCATAGATCTGCTCGATCGTCTCGGTATCTGTAATTCCGTAATTACTGAAAAATGCCACTGTATCCATCCGGCTCCATCCCTCATAATGGATTCCCATATCGGCAAGCGCATAGAGGCCCAGTATGATCGAACTGTTTTTCTGGAGCAGAACAGCCTGCTCTTTCGACAAAGGCGTAAGATAATAACTCCCCATCTCTGCATAGGTAGCCCATCCCTCTACATAGCCTCCGAAATCCATCACACTGCGGATCGGATCCGGATCTGTACTCTCGTAATATACTGTCTGATACAGATGCCCCGGATAGCCCTCATGGGCCAGTGTCGTAAACAGCGTCAGGTCATCATTCATATGAGCACGGTTAATGTATATTACATTTTCTTCTGTATTATCAATTGCCGGAATCATATAAAATGCCGGACTCAGGTGATCTTCCATCTCTTCCGGCACATATTTTACTTCCAGAGCTGTGTCGGGAGCCTCAGGAAATGTCTCTTTGATCGCATCCTGCAGTTTTGACAATATCAGCCCGGCGGAATCCTGTGTCATGGATGCTGCTGCCTCCTGCGCTTCTTCGGTCGTAATGCCCAGCACCTGCTCCATTGCCTCAAGATCATCCGTGATCTGCCGGCGGGTAAGATCTTCCATTTCTTCTACTGACCGGTCAGAACCTGTAGACCGTCGTACGACCAATTCGTAATAATCCGCGCCGTCCGGCAGATTTACAAGGCCTTTCTCATTCTCCCCGCTCCCACGAAGTTCCTCCAGTGACGAGATAAGATTTTCATATGCCGGAAATACACAGTCGCTCACAGCGAGTGCGTTGTCCTGGATATAGTCACTTTTTTCTTCTTTTGTCAACTCTTCTACATCTTCGATACGGTCTGCAAATGTTGAATACAGATAGTTTCCGTCTCCCATATCCAAAAATGCTCTGCACTGTTCAAGGACTGTATCCAGCGCATAATCTGCCATAAAAAGGCCTGCATCTGCCTTTTCTCTCTCGAATTTTATCAGGCTGTCGAAATAATCTCCTGTCTTCTCTAAAAGTTCAAGATATGTCTCCACATCCTGCCGGTCATAGAACCTGTATTCTGACATAACAACAGGAAACTGTGTCTGCACTCCACTTACAAGTTCCAAAGGCTCTTCATACAATATGTAATCCGCATTTCGTTCTGCGGTTCTTATCTGATACTCCAGAATATCAAATGTAATCCTATTTTGCAGATTCAGCCCGTCATAAGAAAACGTCTGCAGCGACTGTCGCATATTTTCTGCAGAAGCCTTTACCACATCCGGATCGCTCTCAAAATTTCCCGGCGAGATCTCATAGTCCGTAATACCATAATCTTCCGGATTCTTCAGAGTATAATGCAGGCTGATCGTATTGGCCGCTACCTCACTGCAAAACAAATCTTCTGTATAAGCTTCAAATTCATTATTTTCATCCTTGGGCTGCTGACCCCCACATGCCGTCAAAAGCATTAGGCTTATTGCGAAAAAAAAGATGTCTATATATTTTTTTTGATTTAAATAAATGGGTTTTACGTAAGAAATATCGAAATGGAGCATATAAACCTCTGCTGAAATCTCCTTAGTGCATCTTATGTTTTCTCTTTTCGCGATATTACACAGAAAAAATGCATATAGATTAACAGAGTGCTGATTTATACGGAGGTTCTTATGAATATTTTGGTTTATATTTCTGACTACATCGTTCCATTCATCATCCTGAGCATTGTCGTATATGGAATCATAAACGGGGTAAATGTTTATGACTCTTTTATCAAAGGTGCCAGGAGCGGCTTTCTCACCGTGATACGCCTCATGCCTACCCTGATCGGCCTGATGGCTGCAGTGGGAATACTCCGCGCTTCTGGATTTCTGGATTATATTGCAGATGTAATCGGACAGTTTTCCGGTACAATCGGTTTTCCCGGCGAGCTGGTTCCGCTCACTGTTGTTAAAATGTTCTCTTCTTCTGCAGCGACCGGTCTCTTATTAGATATCTTCAAAGAGTTCGGAACAGATTCCCGCCTCGGGCTAATCGCATCAATCTCCCTCTGCTGCACGGAGACAATCTTCTATACTATGAGCGTCTATTTTATGACTGCCGGTGTCAAACGTTCACGCTATACTCTTGCCGGGGCTTTGCTGGCTACGTTCGCCGGACTGGCTGCAAGCGTTATTCTGGCAGACTTTATTGTGTAATTATTCCCTGAAGATACCGACTTCCTTTAGGATTGTAGGACTCACTTCTTTGTGTTAAAATGTCTGTATAGAATAACAAAACATGTGGTATTTCTGCGTTACAAAGAAATAAAGATATGGAGGTTTCCCTATGGCAAGTGTGACATTGGAACACCTGACTAAAACTTACCCCAACGGATTTGTCTCCGTAAATAACGTCAGCCTGCATATAGAAGACGGTGAATTTGTTATCTTCCACGGCCCCAGCGGCTGCGGAAAGTCAACTATCCTTCGTATGATAGGGGGGCTTGAAGATATTACTTCGGGCGAGATCTGGCTTGGCAAAGATCTGCTGAATGATATCCTTCCCCGTGACCGCCGCCTCGCAATGGCGTTTCAAAATTATACCCTGTATCGCCATTTTAATGCATATGACAATATGGCCCTCGGACTTCGTCTAAGAGACCTTCCCAGAACAGTGATAGACAGCCGTGTAAAGTCGGCCGCAAAGTTTTTGGGACTTACTGATAATCTAGATAAAAAAATAAAAGCACTTTCTGAGACGGACAAGCAGCGGGTAGCCCTCGGCCGGGCCATAGTATGTCAGCCCAAAGTACTTCTTGTTGATGAAGACTTTGCCCGCCAGGACGATGCCCGGCGTATGGAAATGCTTGGCGATATCCTTAAGATCAATGAAGAATTGAATATCACCGTTCTTTATGTAACAAATGACTATCAGGAAGCAGTCAGCTTGAATAAGAAGGTTATATTTATGAAAGATGGAAAAATAACAGACATCAGGTAAACTTGATGTCTGTTATTTAAATACGAATCTCAAAATTTATTTCATGCTTAATTAATTTTTTTCTTTCTCTAAATAATTATAAATTTCTCTTTTGGGAACTCCTCGATCCTTCGCAGTCTTTTTCATAGCCTCTTTGCGGTCAATCCCCTGAGAAAGATAGTATTGCATATGATCTTTTATGCTCATATCCGCCCATTTTTCTTTTTCTTCCTGCTCAGCCGCTTCACGGCTCATCCCCTCTATCACAAGGACGCACTCTCCTTTTGGCTCATGACTCTCGTAATATGCCGCAGCCTCTGAAAGCGCAGCACAGTACACTGTTTCATGACGCTTGGTGAGTTCGCGGCACACACTTACTTTCCTTTCTCCGCCCAGACGTTCTTCCAACACTTTCAGAGTCTTAACCAATCTGTGCGGTGCTTCGTACAGTACGATAGTCCGTTGCTCTCTCTCCAATATTCGAAGCACGTTTTCTCTTTCTTTTTTATCCGAGGGCAGGAATGCCTCAAAAGCAAAACGGCGGGTCGGAAGTCCGGATATTGTCAGCGCGGTAATGCATGCTGCCGCTCCCGGAACCGCGGTCACACAAACTCCTGACTCATGGCACATCTGAACCAATTCTTCCCCCGGGTCGGATATCCCGGGAGTTCCTGCATCCGTGATCAGCGCGACATTACCGCCGGAAAGCAATTTTTCTACCAGTTTCTTACCCTTATCATATTTGTTATATTCATGATAACTTGTCATCGGCGTGTGAATATCAAAATGATTCAAAAGCTTCACACTATTCCGTGTATCTTCCGCCGCGATCAGGTCAACTTCCCGCAATATGCGGACTGCCCGAAATGTCATATCTTCAAGATTTCCGATAGGAGTTGCGCATAAATATAAAGTTCCCGTCATTATCTTTCCCCCTTCTCCTTTTCATATATAACAATCGGCGGTTCTATGGTAACTCTGGATCTCGCGCCTCTTACCCCCTCGATCAGTACAAGTACCGGTTCTTTATCAATATATGGATGAATAAATTGTATCCGCTTCGGCTCAATCTTATAATAACTCATTTTGATCATGATTTCAGTCAGCCGAAAAGGTCTGTGTACCATATAGAATCTGCCTTTATCCTGCAGAAGCCGCATGCTTTCCCTCAGAATATCATCCAATTTACAAAGCACTTCATGCCTTGCAATTGCTTTCGCGTTGTCCGGATTGCGCTGTCCGTGCTGTGCAAGCATATACGGCGGATTCGTCGTGATCACATCAAAAAAGGCCGGCTTAAATATCTCCGCCGCCTCTTTAATATCGCCAGTCACAATTTCAATCCTGTCCTCCAGATGATTATATTCTACACTCCGCCTTGCCATATCTGCTGTATCTGCCTGTATTTCAAGTCCGGTAAACTTCTTCCCCCGGGTCTTAGCTGACAAAAGAACCGGGATGATTCCATTCCCTGTTCCCATGTCAAGCACAGTTTCCCCGGGCTTCACTTTCACAAAATCCGACAGAAATACAGCGTCCACTCCAAAGCAGAAACCTGATGGATTTTGGATCAGTTTAAGGCCTCCGATCTGCAGATCATCCACTCGTTCTCCCTGTCTTATCAGATCCGGTCTCTTATTATTTATCATCCAGTTTTGACGCTCCTTGTTCCTTTTCCAGCGCTGCCAGTTTCTTCATCTCCTCCTTGGAGACTTTTTTCTTTTTCTTCCGGGGCTTAAACTTTAAGTCATCCGCCGGATATTCGCGAATCTCTTTCTCGTCGTTCTCCAAATTCACTACGACCTTCACCAGCTTTCGCAGAACACTCAGCGAATGTACCACCCCTGTCAGTCCATCCTGGGTTGTAACCGTATCTCCGACAGAAGGAAGCTGGCTGTTTAGCATTTCATATGTCTCTTCTTCATTTGTCAGACAACACATCAGCCTTCCACATACTCCGGAAATCTTTGTAGGATTCAAAGAAAGATTCTGTTCCTTTGCCATTTTGATCGAAACTGCAGAAAATTCTGTAAGATACGTGCTGCAACACAGAGGGCGTCCACATATGCCGATTCCACCTTTTATCTTCGTCTCATCACGCACCCCGATCTGCCTGAGCTCTATTCTTGTTCGGAACACAGCTGCAAGATCTTTTACCAGCTCCCGGAAATCTATTCTCCCGTCAGCTGTGAAATAAAACAAAATCTTATTTCCGTCAAAGGTATACTCCACATCAATCAGTTTCATTTCAAGATTATGTTTTCGAATTTTTTCAAGGCAGATTTTAAACGCTTCTTTTTCTTTCTGTTTGTTTTTCTCCACAGTTTTGCGATCCTGGTCAGAGGCCATTCTGATCACAGACTTCAGCGGCTGAACAACCTCTTCGTCTTTTACCTCTCTGGGACCGCTTACTACCCGTCCAAACTCTACGCCGCGTGCAGTCTCTACAATTACATTGTCTCCACGCTTGATTTCAAATTTCCCCGGCGCGAAAAAATAAATCTTTCCCGCAGTCCGGAATCTGACTCCTATTACTTTAGTCATTCTGTCAATTCTCCTTTATTGTCAGCAAAAGCAGTTCCATTACCAATTCAAAATTGACATTCGCCTTCATTCTCGACTTTGCTTTTTCCAGGGCATCCAGTATATTTTCAATACCTTCATATGAACTCTTCCTTGCACGTTCCTTGATATATTTCATCTGGTCCGAAAAAACAACCCTGTCCACACTTTTTGTCGCTTTATAAATCAGAACATCCCGATACCATATCGCGATGATATCAAGATAATCATTGATCTCAAGCTTATAGGTCATACAGCGTTTTACCGCCTCCGTAAGCTCTGCCACAGTCATTTCGTCAATATTTCTGAGGAGATGTACTGCCTCATCCTTAATCTCGTTGAAATATTCCGAATGGGCCAGCATGATCGCTTTTCCCATATTACCCTGGGCAAATGCCACACATACATCCGCTTTGTAATCAGGCACTTCCAGCTGCTCCATCAGATATTTTTTTACAAGCTGATCTTTAATATTGCGCAGCTTCATCATAACGCATCTCGACCGGATTGTAGGCAAAAGCACTTCCGCATTCTCTGTAAGCAGCATAATCACTGCATAAGACGGAGGCTCCTCAATTGTTTTAAGAAGCGCATTCTGCGCCTGTACAGTCATCATATCAGCATCTGCTATAATATAAACTTTATACTTACTGCTGTAAGGCCGGATCGCAATATCATCGTACACCTGCACTCTGATATCATCTACACTGATCGTATTCGGCTTTTCATGTGTCACACGTATAATATCCGGATGATTACCACTCATGGCCTGCTTACAGGACTGGCACTTTCCGCACGCATCGCCATCCTCATCACGATTCTGACACTGCATACTCATTGCGAACAGATTGGCGAGCATTTTCTTACCGGAACCTCTTTCTCCATTCAATATATACGCATGGGAAACAGCATCCGCCGTCACTGCATTCTGGATATATTTAATTATATTCTTGTGGCCGACCACATCTTTAAAACCGCTCATATCTGTCACCTGCCATATATTTTCTTTGCAAATCTGCTTATTAAGTATAACACATAATCGAAGGAAGTTATAGTCCAATATACTCCCGAATTTCCATTAGACATTCAGAAAGTTCCTGATTTCTGAATCGATGTGCGATACCTGCCCTCTTCAGATTTTCCTCTGAAAAGTCATCCTCGTCAGCGAGAAAACGCCTGCATATTTCCGCATAGTGCGGCACCGGCTGATGTTTCTCCCTCTC
>DWXI01000208.1 GCA_019119265.1 Candidatus Mediterraneibacter intestinigallinarum
AACTATTTGCAAAAGCGCTCAAGTAATCATCCGCTTTTTCAGACGCCGCGAAAAAGATATATGTTCCCCTTACACTCTGTCTGGCATCTTCCAGAAGCTTTACTTCATCCGGCGCATACCCTTCAAAATCATTGATTCGTGATTCTACTCTCTCATCGATAGCGTTTGTGACCTCCTGGATCTGGTCCTCGCTTCTTACCTTAATCAGAAGAATCTCCTCCGCCGATATGTTTGCTCCCGTAGAGTAATACATCACGCCGGTATAATCCGCCGCGTTCAGACCGAAGTTACGTTTGAACACAGAGGCTTCCTGCTCTGTCAGGCTCTCAGTATCAAGGGCGGCTTCCACCGACTGTCTCACCTCATCAAAAGATTTACTGCTACCGCTTGTATACATCATAAGCACAACAACAAAAACAATGATGAACAGAAACACAACATATTTCATGATCCCGGAAACATCCGGTCTTTTTGATATCATAGCGCCGCCACCTCCGCCATATGCTCTGCCCACAGAGGATAAAAATCTGCTTTAAAATGCAGGCCGTCTTCCTCGTAATACTTATCCTCCACAAGATTCGTATTATCGATAAATCCGATGCCTCTGCTGTCGCACAGTTCTTTCAGAGCTGTATTATACTCCGATATATGTTCCAGATACGGGTCGTCTTCAATGGCGTTTTCCTGCGCAGGGAATATGGAGTTCACAAAAACATTTGCGTCCGGCACTTCTTCAGCAACTTTGTTCAGCACCTCTGTATACTGTGATATGAACTCATCCACATTTCCTTCTGTGGCGCTCAGGTCATTCATTCCCATTGCGAGAAAAACTGTTCCCGGACTGATCTCTTTTACCTGACTGATAAGATCATCCAGTTCATAAAGATGTACCCCAATCTTAGAAACTACGCTGGAAGTATTGAGCACGTCAAATTCTGTAAATCCCTGTGCAATAGAGTCGCCGACCACAACAGCTCCGTTGAATTTTTCCCTGATGCTGCGTGTATCTTCGCCTTCTTCACCATCCTGCTTCTCCAGGAGGTTGATCTTCGCTTCAATTTCCGCCACGCTCCCGGATTCTTCCTGTTTTATATATTCCAGACCGGCAGATGTATCCGTGTCTCCACGGACCAGACTGCCCACGCCGTGAACAATGAGAACGGCCAGGATGATAACTGCTGCGATCATACCGGAAATAATAAGGTATCTCTTTGTCCTTCGCTTTATTTTTATCATAAATCCATCGACTTTCTATAATAATACTTTATAATAATACTTATTTTGCATATAAAAGTCAATGACCCGCCCGGGTTTGCGGGCGGGTCTAAAGAATCCGAATCTGTTTATTCCAAATCAGTCTTTTGCCCCAAGACTGTCTATGATCGTAATGACCAATCCCCGGATACTGTTCTCTGTAGTCCTGTAAGGAGCAATCCTGAGAGTATAATATCGTCCGTTCATAGCAGTCACTTCCCTGTCGATGGGCACCAGATCTTTCAACACATTCTTCGCGTCCTTTATAATATCTTCCTCCGGAAAACTGTGAGCAAATATCTGCAGTGAACGCCCTACGTCATGTTCCATCAACTGAAATTCGCGGCCTACATATTCTGTAAACTTCCGGATATTAAGACTGCTGTCGACAAAAAGAATACCGATCATCGTGGAGGACAAGAAATTAGAAAGATCATTTGTCAGCATCGTCAGCTCGTCCAATTTCTGCTGATACTCTGTATTGACCGTATACAGTTCCTCGTTGACAGACTGAAGCTCTTCGTTTGAACTCTGGAGTTCTTCATTTGCCGTGAGCAGTTCTTCATTAGCCGCCTGCAGTTCCTCGTTTACCGTCTCCAGTTCCCCAATCGTAGATTTCAGATCGTTCTGAGATTCATGCAGCTCTTGCTCCAGATCCTCGATCCGTCTTGCCGCCGTAGTATCCACATCGTATTTTTCTGTAATTCCGGACTGTTCCTGCTCTCTGTGTTCCATAAAAAGCACAGCGATCAGTCCTGTGTCTTCTTTTTCCCTGTCAGTTACAGGACTAACGGTCAGATCGATCGTGCGGCGCTCTTTTCCACAATCTACCGCGATCCCTGTGTATGTGACCGTCACATGTTCAGCCCTGCAGCGATTCAGCGCAGTCGAAGCCACCAGGCTCAGGTCTTTATTAATCATACTGAAAAAATTAAATGTAGCTTTTCCGGGAGCTATCGTCAGATAATCCGAATAATTTCCGAAGAAATGGATCACACTGTTCGACTCATTCACGACTACGGAAGCAGGCAGGAAACTTTCCAGGAAATGTACATACGTACTTTCCAGAGTATATCCTCCCCTATCTCTGTCTGAGGTAACTGACATTTTCGGCGACACCGTTTGAATACTTGGTATATTAAACGCCGGCGGCGTGAATTCTTCCACTTTTCCCTCTCCTTTATGTACATAAATTTTTTCAGCGCTGCACAGAGGTACAAACACGCTCGAATATTCACCTGCGGTCTCACTCTTTCCGAGAAACAGGCAGCCTCCGTCTTTAAGCGCCGAATGAAAGATTGCAAACAATGATCTCTGGAGCACCGGCTGGAAATATATCATGACGTTTCGACAGCTTATAAGGTCAAGTTTACCAAACGGAGGATCTGAAAGCATATTATGGGGAGCAAAGATTATCATCCGCCTGATTTCTTTTGAAATCGTATACTGATCATTTTTCTTTGTAAAAAACCTGGCCAGCCGCTCGCTTGACACATCGTCCAGTATACTCTCGGTATATACGCCTTTTCCCGCTTTCTCGATTGCTTTCGCATCCACGTCCGTAGCAAAAATCTTAATATCGCGATGCACATTCAACTCATCCAGCACTTCCCGAAAAAGAATAGCTATAGAATAAGCTTCCTCTCCGGTGGAGCATCCGGCGCTCCACACCCGGATCGGTTCTCTTTCCCCGGAACGTTCTACAATATTATAAATCACTTTACGTTTCAGTCTTTCGAAATACGCAGGATCCCTGAAGAAGTTTGTCACCCCTATCAGGATCTCTTTCACAAGGATATTGGCTTCCTCAGCATTCTCTCCCAGTAAATTGACATACTCCTGCAGATTCGTACTGTGGGTAACTACCATTCGCCGCTCAATGCGGCGCAGCACGGTTGTCCGCTTATAGTTTGTAAAGTCAATCCCGCTTGCCTTCTTCAGAATTACATATATACGCGGAAATGTCTCCTCGTCCGTCAGGAGCTCTTCCTGCTCATGAGGACGGATCAGAGTAGGGTAGTTGCAGAAATTAAGAATTTCATCCACCGTCTCTTCCGGAGAAAGAATAAAATCGGCAAGCCCCGTATTGATGACGCTCCTTGGCATGCCGTCAAACTTCGCAGACTCAGGATTCTGTGCAATTACCAGTCCGCCTTTCTCTTTCACAGCCTTTACTCCGCTGGTTCCATCGGTTCCCGTACCTGACATAACCACTGCAACGCCCCGCTCGCCCATCTCTCGTGCAAGTGATGTAAAAAACACGTCAATAGGATGATTGAGCATTCCATGCACATAATCTGTCAGATGCAGCCTGCCTTCCTGAAGCGTCATATTTTTCTTCGGCGGAATAAGATAGACCGTATCCGGCTCAACACTCATACCGTCTTCCGCCTGAGTCACCCTCATTGCCGTATGCTTTCCCAGGATATCCGCCATCAGGCTTTTATAGTCCGGCGACAAATGCTGTACCACGACAAAGCTTAAACCGCTGTTCCCCGGCATATGCTGAAAAAACTGCTGAAGCGCCTCAAGACCGCCGGCAGAAGCGCCTATTCCGATGATCATAGGTAAATTCTGACGGTCACCGTTCTTTTTTTCATTTATGTGGATTGCGTCTGACATTTCAAAATACCTCCTTAACAATAAATCTATGCGGAAATATTCCGTACCAGGTACCTGCGCTCGAACTCCGCTGCCGGAAGAGGCTTCGCATAATAAAAGCCCTGGCCATATGAACATCCTGCCTTCAAAAGCGCCTCTTCCTGCTGGGCATTCTCAACGCCTTCAGCGATGCACTTCATTCCAAAATTATGACATATCTGTGCAATTTTCTCTACCAGCATGTGGCTGATCTCAT
Organism: Candidatus Mediterraneibacter intestinigallinarum; assembly: GCA_019119265.1. Taxonomy (GTDB): domain Bacteria; phylum Bacillota; class Clostridia; order Lachnospirales; family Lachnospiraceae; genus Mediterraneibacter; species Mediterraneibacter intestinigallinarum. The sequence goes on from DWXI01000208.1 coordinate 4,112, forward strand.
TACCCGGAAGATCGTTGACCAGACTGCGGTCAAGTTTGATAGTCTCAAACTTGATATTGCTGAATATAGATATATTTGCATACCCGGATCCGAAGTCATCCAGCTCAAATTTAACACCGCATTCTCTGAAATTATCCACTATACACGCCAATGTTGCCTTTTCCATATCACCGGCGGTCTCCGTAATCTCCAGCTCGATCTGATCTGCGGGAATATCCTGATACCTGCTCTGTATAGCCAGCACAGAGGCAAGGATTGTCGGATTAAACAGAGATATCCTCGAGATATTGATGGATACTTTGATCAGAGGTATTCCTTTTTTCTTCCATTCGCTGAGCTGTCTCAGTACATTTTCCAGCATGAAAAGATCCAGATCCCGTATGGATCCATCCTTTTCCAAAGCATCAATAAACTGGGCCGGCTGCATAATGTTACCGTCATTATCCACACATCTTGCCAATGCCTCCGCACCGATAATATCCCCTGTTCTCATATCTACCTTAGGCTGAAAATACGGAATAAATCTCTGTTGTGAAAACTGGGTAAGCGAAGTCCTCACGGAGCTTTCCGGATGTTTTACCTCATTCCCGGGATTTTCTTTCGCACACTCGCTACGCATGAGCGCCTGTGCCTCGCGAACCAGATTCTTTGCGGAAAAGATTCCGTCCGACCATACTGCACCTATTCTCGCCTGCCTCGGATATCTTCTCTGTATCATGGCGCGCAGCCGCTCACATCTTCCATTGAACACTTCCTGGATCGTATTGGGGAACAGGACAACAAACTCTGCATCCCACGTTCGGAAAATAAATGATTTTCTGAAAATATTCATGAGTGTCTCTGCAATATACTGAAGAAGCTTTCTCCCATACTCAAATCCAAAACTGCTGTTAATCGCCGAAAAATTCGGAATATCTACTGACACAGCTCCCATCGAACTATATACATCCGAATCTAAAGAATAGACGACGTCCATATATGAACTGAGATTAGGCAGCATTGTAAGCGCATCATATCCTGGCAGATGTTTTTTTTCAGTCATGGAACGGAAACGTTTCTGTTCGCCACATATATATGGAACAAGCGTGGTCAGCAAAGCAACGTCCGCTGAATGCACCTGTGCGTTCTCAATGCATAGAAACCCCGTGATCTCATCCTTTTTCTTCAGCGGATACACCGTAAAATGCCATCTTCCGCCATTGCCCGGCTGTTCTGCAGTAAGCGCAAGACTGTCCATCAATATAGGCATCCGATTCTCCATACAATTTACCAGCAGTGGTATCTGATCAATATGGATCCCGGACATCATATACCGGATGCTCTGTTTGCCCGGTTCTGTCCATTCATGCTGCATATTCACAGTCTGTCTGTCCGCTGCCAAAGTCAGGATATAAACTCTTGCAGCTTTATAATATCTCCCGATACATCTGAGTGCGTTCAAAAGCGACGACTCCAGTGTACTCGACTTAAGCATATCTGTGATACAATTGAAAGCCACTTTCTGCTCTTCTCTTGTAAGAGGCCGTTCTATCTCTTCTTCATCTGCCGTTAAGCCATGATTTTTGTTTTCTTTCCGAAGCCCTGCCCATGCCCAGTCCTCATCTTCACTTGGGAATACAACTGTATCCATTGCAGAGTTTTTCCAGAGCTCGCACAGATATCCCGCACGAAACAAAAGAACATCACAGTCAGCTTCATCATCTGTCTCCATTACAGTTCCAGCGATAAAACGAAACCTGTCGATTCCCGGTATCTCTTTCAAAGATACCCGCACATAAGCAAACGCATCCTCTATCCTCCTCTTTACATCAAACCGTGTTCCTACGTCTGGGAAAAAGGTATAGATAATGTCCGGTTTAAACTGTCCGACAATACAATCCGTTCCAAGTGCAAGCGTGAGGGCTGCCGCAATAAAACGGCAGATATTCGCATCTTCGCCCTCACCCTGAGCTGCGTTCACGTCTATCCCAGCCAGACGGATCAGACTGAGCGCACAGGACTTTCCGCTGCCATTGCTGATCAGATATTCAGTCATCCGCCTGGCCGTCTGGCAGTCATACAGGCCGCTAACAGGATCACGGAATATTCCTTCTGTTATCCCGTTCTCCCATTCGTGACGCCGCCGGATATCAGTAAAACATGCAAACATATATATATCATGTGTTCCCGGATCCTGCACGAGATTCACGACATCTGAAATCCATCCGATATCTCCGGCGCCGTCCACTCTCCTGTATTCACAGGACGACCACAGCTTACCTTTCTCATAATCTTCCAGCAGATGCTTTCTTTCGAATCTTGCCATGAATTTCCTGCGATCCGACTCGCCAAACATACGCGAACCCTTTGACTCTATTATATCCGAATAGGTTTTTCTCCATGTCCATGCGGTCTGATCCACCCCCTCGGTCCATATTTCATCCACATAATCCGATGTGAGATTCACTTTCATCCTGAGCAAAATGTGATGGCGGACTACTTCCGGCAGCGGTCTCCTCACAAAACGTTCCGGACCGATTCCGGAAATATCCGGCATCTTTATCTGTATTCCTGTCGCCTTGACCGGAACCTTATCTCTGTCGTAGGTCATGAGATAGGACAGATACATCCAGCCATAACAGCCATTCACCGGGTCTCTCATAATAAAATTACCTGCTCCGCTGCTCTTCCCATCCAATAGTGCCTCCGCAAATGCACGGAACTCATCTGCTGAATCGGCATGAATGATTCCCTGATCCAGAAACGCCTGGGGGAAGTCCTCTATCACTGTATCCGGGCTGCACTTCTGTTCGTCTACATTAAATGTATTGTATGTCCTGGCCTCTATATCCACCTCCCACAACACATTCGGCGTCTGCCGAAACGCAACGCGCAGCCTGTCATTGCTCTCTCTTAGCTGCTGTTCCGTTCTTATCCGGTCCGAAATATCTGTTGACAGTTCCAGAATAACCGGGTATCTGCTGGCAGGATACGGAACCCTTGCCACTTTGACATGACGCCAGATCCAGTCCTTTCCGTTGCATGATATACGATGGATATGAACGAATATCCCTTCTTTTTCCGATGCATTGCGGAGAAACTGCTCATACTCCGCCTCATAATCCGGATGAATCCCTATTTGGTCCAGTCTGCGCGGCAGTCTCCATAAATCAGGTTCAATACCGGTCATCTCATAGAACCCGCTGCTGGCATAGATAAGTTTCATCTCCGGTCCTGCCTCGATCAGGCTCACGCCGCCTTCCAGATATTTCAATACAGTATTCAGGGATATCTCACCAAAAATTCTGTTTCGTCTCTCTTTTTCCCTGATCTTTGCTTCCGCTGCATTCGTCAGAATACAGTAGCTCCCGCTGCCGTTATTTTTTGCCTCATACAAGGCAGCGGCGGCGTGCCCAAACAGATTTTCAAAATTAAGCCCTGATCCCTTGGCCATATAAACTCCGACACAGACCGTAACCTCAAATTCTGAATCCGTTCCGGCTTTAAAGCGCAGCCTGTCGCAGAGTAATTCTGTTTTCTCCGCCAATTTCTGACGATCCGCCTCCCAAAAAGTAAATATCAGGTATTCATCTCTGCCTATCCTGCTCACGATATCCGAGCCATAAAACATCGAAGAGATAATGTCTCCTACCCTGTCTTCAATGTCGGCTTCTTTCAAACTGCCAAGCTCTGCAGTTATATCCGGTATATTGTCTATATCAGCCATGAATACTGCACAGACATCTGACTCGCCCATCTGATCAAGCTTCCTTGTGATATATGCGTGCGCTGTCTGGCCGTCCAGCAGTTCCGCCTCTTTAGCCTGAGGCTCTGAAGCAGATGTATGCGCCCTGATTTCTTCTGCCGGCAGCATAAAACTATCCATCTGTTTCTGCTCCTCCCGATCTTTTTGTCTGAAACTTATGGTTAATTATACATCTATTTGTAAAAGAATTCCATAACATCCGTCACCGTTCCTACATTTTTGCGTTTTACACTTTTTCCGAAGGAATAGACCATTTTTAACAAAACAGTGAGTTCTTTCTATACCTCACGGTCTGTTTTATGATATGATAGTAGCAAATATGCTGCTTGTCTGTGGAGGAGGACCCATGATAGCACTGAACCTGACCGATATTAAAAAGATTACGTCACATATTTTCCTGAAAGATACTTTTGACAATTTTTCTTTCATTGACGGGGAAATCGTAACTTTCAATACTTTCCGAATCGACGGTTATATTCAGAAAGACTTTTTTGATACCGGAACCGAACTTCCGGAATATGCTCTTTGGAAAAATCTCAGGGAATACTGCTTTACTATTATCAAGGGCAAACGCACTCCCCTGAGCTTCCGTTTTATCTTCAGCCTCTCTCCCCAAAATATCGAAAGGCTTGTAAGGCAGAACACTCCTTCTCTCCGCCATGAAGACGTACAGGGGCTGTACCTGAACCTTCACTTTGACGGAAAGCAGCTTACATGTATAACCGGTACTTCATTCAAAACATTTACAATGGACAAATCTCTGGAACACGTGTGGGATGAAATGGTAGAAAAATTTCTCCGACAGAAAGAACTCCCCTTTGAAGAACAATGACTCTAAAGAATTCAATGATCATAAAAATACTGTAATTAAAAACTGTGGCAAAGATCTCGGAATCAAACCCAAGATCTTACCACAGTTTCTGCCTGTAAAACTTATGTGTCAGGCAATTATTTTGTCAGCAGCATCATGATATCATTACTCCGCTGTACAAATGCCGTCATTTCTTCCGGACTGAGCGGTTTGTGTGCAAGCATTGCCAGATCGTAGAGCTGTTTGCAGATAATCGGCACATTCTTGCTGCGCTTATGTTCCACAAGGAACTGAACCAACGGGTGGTTCGCATTCAGGATCAGTGTAGCCTGAGTTCCGAACATGGACGGATCCATGCCGCTCATGCCGTACATCTTCATCATCTCGGCCATACGTCTCTCCTGCTCGGAAAGTACTGCCATGGAAGCGACCTTGTCGTCTTTTAACTTCTCGACTTTCACATCAAGCTTGTCGTTGCCCAGCTCTTTGCGGAAAATCTCCACAAGGCTGTCCGTTGTCTTCTGGAATGCCTCTTTCTCATCTTCCGCCACTTCGTCTTTCAGCGACTCGTGAACGTCTGCATCGATCCGCAGGAACTGTATTTCCTGATGTTTCTGCTCCAGATAAGTGACAAATGCGGAATCGATATTGTGCGTCAGGATGATCGCATCCTGTTCCTGGGCTTTAAACATATTAATGTACTGGCTCTGCTGAACTTCGTCGGTCACATAGTAGATGCTGGTCTTTTTCTCTTCTTTATCGGAATCCTCTCCGCCATCAGTGTTCTCTGCTGCGTCTGCATCCTCGGCTTTGCTCTCTTTGATCACCTCGTCCAGAGTCAGATACTTGTGATCCAGATTTTTGTAGATCATGGAGTCTTTCATCTTCTCGCCGAATTTTTCATCCTTGAGACATCCGAACTTGATAAACGGGCTGATGTCATCCCAGTATTTTTCATAATTTTCACGGTCTGTTTTGAACATTCCGACAAGTTTGTCCGCCACTTTCTTAGAAATATAATCTGCAACCTTATTTACAAAACCGTCATTCTGCAACGCGCTTCTGGATACGTTCAACGGCAGATCCGGGCAGTCAATGACTCCCTTCAGCACCATCAGGAATTCCGGAATCACTTCTTTAATGTTATCCGCAATGAATACCTGATTATTGTACAGTTTGATCGTTCCTTCAATGGACTCGTACTCTGTATTAATCTTCGGGAAATACAGGATACCCTTTAAATTAAACGGATAGTCCATATTCAGATGAATCCAGAACAGAGGCTCCTTATAGTCCATAAATACTTTGCGGTAAAATGCAATGTACTCATCTTTTGTGCATTCGCTCGGGTTCTTGCCCCACAATGGATGGGTATCACTTACGGATACCGGACGTTTCACAATCTTTACCTTTTTCTTCGGCTCGCCCTCTTCTCCTTCTTTCTTTTCTTCCTCTATATGCTCGACTATCTCATCAGTATCCAGCAGTTCTTCCTCATCGATCGTCTCATACTCCGGCTCTGCATTTGCCTTAGACAGGAATATCTCTACCGGCATAAATGAACAGTACTTCTCAAGTACTTCTCTTGCGCGATACTCATTGGCAAACTCCAGGCTGTCTTCATTAAGGAACAGAGTTATTTCAGAACCTACTGTCGTCTTATTGCCATCCTGCATCTCGTACTCCGTGCCGCCCTGGCTTGCCCAGTGTACCGGAGTCGCCCCTTCCTTATACGAAAGGGTATCAATCTGGACTTCATCAGCTACCATAAATGCAGAATAAAATCCAAGACCGAAATGTCCGATCATATCGTCCTCTGTCGTCTTATCCTTATATTTTTCAAGAAACTGTGTCGCACCGGAAAAGGCGATCTGTGTAATATACTCTTCCACCTCGTCCGCGGTCATGCCGAGACCATTATCAATAAACTTCATCGTCTTCTCTTCCGGGTTGACAATGACTTCAATCTTCGGCTTATAATCTTCCGGAAGCTCGTACTCTCCCATCATATCAAGTTTCTTCAGTTTTGTGATCGCATCACAGCCGTTTGAGACCATCTCACGAACAAAAATATCATGGTCGGAATATACCCATTTCTTTATAATAGGAAATATATTCTCACTGTCGATTGATAAATTGCCTTTTTTAACTTCCATCCTTAACACCTAAATTCATGGCAAGTTCTTCTTGTGACCAACCTTTC
>DWXI01000209.1 GCA_019119265.1 Candidatus Mediterraneibacter intestinigallinarum
AAAGTATATCACAACAAGACCACCTCAGTGCGCTGGTCTGAAGCAAAGTATGGTATTAAAATCAGCTTTCTTTGGATTCTTCCAGAGAAGCAAGGTATTCCCGTACCCGTCCGTAATAAATGCCGAGAAACTTATTGGCTCCGGCTGTCATATAGACATAATACGGTTTGCCTTCTGAGCGCTTTTTGTCCATGAAAGCATAGACCGGATCATTCATCGGAGAGCGTTTAATCAAGCCGTCCATGATCTGAAACAGAGTCTTTCGGTAAGCGCCAAATAATAGTGCGGTAAAATATAAAATTACTCCATCCCTTTGCGAGTTGGAGTAATTCACTATAATTCACATGCGATTTTTGATAGATTGGAGTTTTTCATTCCAAGGTGCCAGCTCTGCAAGCTGTTCATCGGTCATATCTTTACCAGGCCGGTGTTCCAGCAGAAATTTAAGATATCCATAAATATTCAGCCCATGTGCTTTTGCCATTTCAACCATTGTATAGACTACCGCGCTGGCATTCGCTCCGTCCACAGAACTGCTGAACAGCCAGTTCTTCCGGCCCACTGCAAATGGGCGGATAGCATTCTCGCTGAGATTGTTGGTAAAGCTGCATCGTCCGTCTTCCAGATAGGTCTCTGCTGTATCACGCCGGTTGAGAACGTAATTCACCGCTTTCTCCATCCGGGTATTCCGGACTGGCTTCTGCTGATCGAGCCACGACCAGAAAGCCTCCAGAACAGGTTTTTCCTTCTCGAGACGCAGCTGCTTCCGCTTTTCATAATCACCAGGATACTTTTTGTTAATGGAGTCCTCAATGGCGAATAACCGGCTGCAGTACTGGACTCCCTGCACTGCCGGATGGCTGTAGTCATACTGTTTTCCTTTGGGAACGGCATCGATAAAGTATCGACGGATATGTGCCCAACAAGAGCAGCGTCTGATCCCTGGAAGATTGTTGTATCCCTGATATCCATCCGTTTCCAGGTATCCGCTGTAGCCTTCCAGGAACTCCCTCGCATGGCTGCCGCTCCTAGTCGGAGAATAGCCATACAAGATGATCGACGGAAGCCCGTCCTCGCCGCTTCGGAACAGCCACATGAATGATTGAGTCTGGGCTCGGCGCCCTTCCTCGTTCAATACCTGAACCCGGGTTTCATCTGCCATCGCAAAGCTGCGTTTCAGCAGCTCGCGGTGGAAGTAATCATACATTGGCTGGAAATAGTTCTGTGAACAGTAGATGATCCAGTTGGCAAGAGTGGTACGGCTGATCTGAGCCCCATACTGTTTCCAGTCTTTTTCCTGCCGGTAAAGGGGAAGCCCATTAGCATACTTCTGATACATGGTCCATGCAATAGTGGATGCTGAGGCAGGACCTTTCCCAACCAGAGCCGCCGGTACCTGAGACTTTACGATCACAGGCTTTTCCGTATCGCCGAGTCCGTCCTTGCAGGAGGGGCATCCGTAACTCTGGCTGTAGTATTCGATCACTTTACAGGTGGCAGGAATGAATTCCAGTTCACGGCGGACATACTCCTCGCCGATCAGGACCATCTGTGTGCCGCAGACCGGGCAGATCTGGTCTTCTTCCGGAAGAGGGATCACTACTTTTTCAACCTTCAGGCCTTTGAAAAGTTCCTCATGGGTTGCCTTCTTTTTACGGGGATGCTCCCGGATCACGGTCTCTTCTTCCAGCAAAGAGGAATCTTGTTCCATTTCCGCTTCATCGAAGAGATTCTGTTGTCCCGGAATGTCATCGGATCTTTTTTCACTGGATGAGCCGAAAAGCTTTTTGGTCAGATAATCTACCTGTTCCTGCAGCGCTTTCTCGTGACTGGATTTTTCGTCAATAATAAGACAGAGAGATTTGATCAGCTCAGTCTGTTCAGATATCATTGTTTTCAGTTGTGATACTGTATCTTTCAGCTCTCGAAGCTGGATATCTTTCGCACTGGAAGCCATCGTTTCTCTCCTCGGATTTGATACCTTTATTATACCAGAAACGGAGCTGTTACTAAAGGAAAATGGCTCCTGAAAAATGCCGAATCTACAAGGAATTTCCGGATTTTTCTGTGCAGGATTTTTTGAGAAATCCAGATGCTTTTCACTCTGCTTTGAGGGCCTTGGGCTGGTCGATATCGATCCCCGACATCAGCCAGTCAAACTCCCGCCAGGAAAGATTCCGGACCTCCGACTGCTTCCTGGGCCATTGATAGCCGCCGCGGACAGACAACCGTTTGTAGATCAGTACGAAGCCATCCGGTTCACGGAACAAAGCTTTGATCCTGTCCCGTCTTCTTCCACAGAAAAGAAAGAGAGCACTGGACGACGGATCCATCTTGAGCTGGTCTTCGATAACAGCGCAGAGTCCGTCAATGGATTTCCGCATATCAGTGTAGCCGCAGACAATGTAGATCTTCTCAAGTCCGGAGATGTCACCTAACATGAGAGCTCCTGAAGCAGACGAAATGTCCTGGTGAACAGGACAGGATCTGCATCATTGCTGATGCGGATCGTGATGTTCTTTATAGCAACTTCAATCGTATGCGAATTGTCAAGGTACGAGTTTAGCATCTGTGATGCTGTATGCTGCTCCGGAATGTGATCCGGAACAATGTCAATGGGGACCACGTCCTGTTTCGGGCGGGGAACCTCAAGATGACCGTAATTCGCTGTGCGTGGTAAGGTGATTTTACAGTCACAGGGTAAGGAGTTTTTTACATGGCACGGTAAGGACTTTTTTACATGACAGAGTAAGGACTTTTTTACATGACAGAGTAAGGAGTTTTTTACATCGCCCGGTAATCACTTTTTTACATCCCCTGCGGCGAGTTTTATCACAGGAGGAGT
>DWXI01000210.1 GCA_019119265.1 Candidatus Mediterraneibacter intestinigallinarum
TGCAGAGAAGAGAGAAGATTGATAAGACAGGAAGCAGATAGGAGAAGACAGGATGAAACAGATCGGATTTATCGGGGTAGGTATCATGGGAAAATCCATGGTGCGCAATCTTATGAAAGCCGGGTATGATCTGCATATTTATGCGCGTACTAAATCAAAAGTGGAGGACGTGATCGGTGAAGGAGCCGTTTTTCATGATAGTATCAGCGATTGCGTGAAGGACTGTGAAGCGGTTATTACAATCGTCGGATTCCCAAGAGACGTGGAAGAAGTGTATTTTGACGAAGGAAATATACTGGACAGTGCTAAAGAAGGTGCTTATCTGATTGACATGACAACGACAAGCCCGCAGATCGCAGAAAAGCTGTATACAGAGGGAAAGAAACGCGGATTCCATGTTCTCGACGCACCGGTTACGGGCGGAGATCAGGGCGCGCGGGAAGGAACTCTTTCCATCCTTGCAGGCGGAGACAGGGAGGATTACGAAGCCTGCTATGAATTGTTTGAGGCTATGGGTACAAATATCAATTATGAGGGAAAAGCAGGCTGCGGTCAGCATTGTAAACTTGCGAATCAGATCATGATCGCCGGAACTCTGTCCGGCGTGTGCGAGGCACTCACATATGTAAAAGAAAAAGGACTGGCCCCTGATACATTTGTACGCTCCGTAGCATCTGGAGCAGCGGGAAGCAGACAGTTTGATACGTTTGCGCCGAAGATCATTGCCGGTGATTACGCTCCGGGTTTTTTTGTAAAGCATTTCATCAAAGATATGAAACTGGCGCTTATCGAAGCAAATAAAAGCGGTCTTGATCTTGGAGTGCTCAGTCAGGTTCTGGCAAACTATGAAGAACTGGAAGCGGAAGGCTGTGGAGAACTCGGAACACAGGCACTTATGAAATTTTATGATGAGGAACACAGGTATTCAGAAGAAGATTCTTAAGAAAAAATAAGTTGACAATCAAACATGAGTCTCGTATCATTGTATTAAATAAATAATACAATGATGCGGGACTTTTTAATGTCTCATTTTCAGACACATTTTACCAAATCCCGCAGACAGGAGGGGCTATGCTTGAAATACAAGGCTTAAGTAAATCTTATGGAAATAATGTAGCGGTAGATAATGTAAATTTTACAGTTCCGGACAGCCAGGTGGGAATCCTGCTTGGTCCTAACGGCGCCGGAAAGTCTACCATTATCAAAAGTATTGCAGGGCTTTTGAGATATAAAGGTATGATTCGGATACAGGGCTTCCCGGCCCGTACGATTGAGGCGAAAAAGGTATTTGCCTATGTTCCGGAGATCCCAAATATGTTTGATGCGCTTACAGTGAGAGAACATATAGAGTATATCAGGATGGCGTATAGCAGTACGATCACGGATGAAGAAGTGGAAGAGATCCTGAAGGAATTTGAGATGGATGACAAACAGGATAAGTTAGGTAATGAACTGTCTAAAGGGATGATGCAGAAAGTGAGTATCTGCTGCGCTCTTGCCGTAAAACCTCAGGTCATTCTGCTTGATGAGCCCATGGTAGGGCTTGATCCGGCAGCAATCCGCAAGTTGAAAGAGGTTGTGCTAAAGCTCAGAGATCAGGGGGTGACAGTTCTGATCAGTACTCATATGCTGGAGATGGTAGAAGAACTGTGGGATATCATGTTTGTTATGGAAAAAGGGCATATCATAGGTTCGTATACAAGGGAAGATGCGAAAGGAAGAGATCTGGATGAACTATTCTTTGCAATGACAGGCGGTGAAAAAGAATGAAGGCATTGATATATCTAACAAAACGGAGTTTTATCAATAATCTGAAGCGTGCTGTCAGAAAGCCGTCGACACTGATCGCTCTTATTTTCGGTATTGTGTATGGAGTCTTTATTGTTTTCTCACTTGGCGGTCTGGCAGTCAGTATCCATATTGACTCGACAAAAGGTCTTCTGGCCATTCTGACTGTCTGGAGCATTTATGGAATACTTGGGAACTTTATGGCATATTCCTCGCGCAAAGGCATTATCTTTAAGCAGGGTCATGCACATTTTGTGTTCACCGCTCCTATAAGTCCGAAACTGGTGCTTATCAGCAGTGCCTGGATGAATTATCTTACATCGGTGATCATCTGGATTGTGATCGGTATCGGTGCGCTTACGATATTTCGTATTTCTCCCCTGAGCGCTGCCGTTGTCTTTCTGTCGGGATGTGTGCTGGAGCTTGTGTTTGAGGTGGCAGTGATGGTGTTTCTATATACAAACGATCATCTGCCGGAGAGGATGATGAAGGGGATACGTACGGGTATTAAAGTATTCCTTATTGTGTTTACACTGGCAATTGTGCTGTATTTCCGCAGGAACGGACTTACGCTTGAGAGCGCTTGGAATCTGATTGATCTTCCTGTTCTTCAGATGGTTCCGGTAATCGGATGGCAGATTGCCATATACCGTCTGATCCTGCTGGGGCCGACCACGCTCAATATCATATGTTCTGTTCTGTATCTTGCCATAGTGGCGTTTTCCACCGTTGTGGCGGTTCGTATGCGGTGTGACGGAGGTTATTATGAAGAAGCTGCAAAATTCGCAGATGATTATGCGGAACGGAAACAGCGGCAGAAGAACGGCGAGATGGTAATGGGTATGAAAGGAAAGAAGAAAAGCTTTCGTCATGTGCGTGAAAAGATTGCGGGGAAAGGCGCACAGGCAGTCTTTTACAGACAGATTCTGGAATATAAAAAAGAGAGATTTTTCTTCTTTGATAAGATTACGCTGATTTCAGTTATCCTGGCCTTTATTTTCTCTTACAGTCTCAGTGATACGGCGGCGGATTCGGGAATAGGACAGTTGTTCCTGCTCGGCGTTGTGGCTTATGTCTCTCTTGTGATGAGCGGTTATCTGGGAAAGTGGGAGAGTGAACTGAAAAATCCTTATCTGTTCCTCATACCGGATACTCCTCTGAGAAAAATGTGGTATGCTACATTGACAGAGCATATCAAAGCCCTCATAAACGGATGTATCATCTGTATTCCGATCGGCATCTTCTGGCATGTGCCCGTGATCGAAATAATCTTCTGCATTATGATCTACGTGGTGATCCAGGCGGATCGTCTGTATACTACGGTTCTTGCCCAGTGCCTGTTGGGAGATGTGTTTGGAAAAACCGGTCAGAATGTACTCAGGATGTTTATACAGATGGCACTGCTTGGTCTGGGAGTTGGTGTGGCTGTGATAGTAGGAATCTTTATAAATATGGATTATATCTTTCCAATTGTTCTGATTTATAGTATTATAGTTACTGTGGCAATGGGGGTTCTGGCGTCTCTTCGGTTCGAGACGATGGAGCAGCTTGTATAGGAGGTAGGTAATACATATGCTGGATGACAATTATGTAACAATGGAAATTGATAAGACAAAACATATTGCCCTGGTAGCGCATGACGGAAAGAAAAAAGAACTTGTGGACTGGTGCGACAGGAATAAAGAAATTCTGAAAGGACATTTCCTCTGCGGAACAGGAACAACTGCCCGACTGATTGCAGAACGTACCGGGCTTCCTGTAAAGGGATACTGCAGTGGACCGCTTGGTGGAGATCAGCAGATCGGAGCAAAGATAGTGGAAGGGCAGATCGATTTTATGATTTTCCTGTGGGATCCGCTTGAGGCTCAGCCTCATGACCCCGATGTAAAAGCATTGCTTCGTATCGCAGTGGTATATGATATTCCAATAGCAAACAATCTTGCTACAGCAGATTTTATGTTATACTCTAAATTTATGGATGAGCCGTACAGCAGAAAAATCGAGAACTTTAACAAGACCATCCAGGAGCGGGTTAATAAGATGAAACAGGATTAAACTTACTTGACACGGGCTTAGTGCCCGTGTTATTCTATATTAAAATACTTTATTACTTTAAAGCGTAGAACTTTAAAGCGCAACGCTTTAAAGTAAATTAGCAAGAGAAAAACAGGAAAGTCGAGGAATGAGAAATGTTGATTAAAGTTATACTGCTCGTCGTATTTTTTGCGGTTATGGTAGGCGTGGGAATCTATGCGCGGAGGCACGCTACAAGTGTGGACGGATTTGTACTGGGAGGCAGGTCCGTGGGGCCATGGCTGACGGCATTTGCCTATGGTACGTCGTATTTTTCCGCTGTCGTATTCGTAGGTTATGCAGGACAGTTCGGATGGAAATACGGAATTGCAAGCACCTGGATTGGAATAGGAAATGCCGTAATCGGAAGTCTGCTGGCATGGGTGGTGCTCGGACGGAGAACTAAGATCATGACACAGCACCTTGGCTCTAAGACAATGCCGGACTTTTTCGGCCAGCGTTATGACAGCAAGGCTTTAAAGATTGCGGCGTCAGTCATTGTATTTGTTTTTCTGATACCATATACTGCATCGGTATATAACGGCCTGTCCAGACTGTTTGAGATGGCATTTAACATTCCCTATACATGGTGCGTTATAGCTATGGCGCTCTTTACAGCCCTGTATGTGATACTGGGCGGATATATGGCTACAGCTATCAATGACTTTATCCAGGGAATCATCATGCTTGTGGGAATAGTTGCTGTGATCGCTGCGGTTCTGAACGGACAGGGGGGATTTATGAATGCAATTTCCGAGATGGCGCAGATTCCCAGCGACGTTGCAGTTACAGAGGGGCAGCCGGGAGCATTTACATCTTTCTTCGGACCGGATCCGATTAATCTGCTGGGCGTGGTTATATTGACTTCTCTCGGAACATGGGGGCTTCCACAGATGATCGGGAAATTCTATGCAATAAAAGATGAGAAATCTATCAATACCGGAACCGTAATCTCTACCCTGTTTGCGGTTGTGGTTTCGGGTGGATGTTATTTTCTTGGAGGTTTTGCGAGGCTCTTTGACAGCCCGGAGATTTACGACTCTGCAACGGGGGCGGTCGTATATGACAGTATTATTCCGCATATGCTTTCGGCGCTTCCCGATATCCTCATCGGCATCGTTGTAGTACTGGTGTTGTCGGCTTCTATGTCCACACTGTCCTCACTGGTACTGACATCCAGTTCTACGATGACTCTGGATCTGATCAAAGACAATGTGGCAAAGAATATGAGTGAAAAGAAACAGATCATTACCATGCAGCTGCTGATTGTATTTTTCCTCATCGTATCTGTCGTGATCGCCCTTGACCCGCCGACATTTATCGCTCAGCTCATGGGAATATCATGGGGCGCGCTGGCAGGCGCATTTCTTGCACCTTTTATGTACGGACTCTACTGGAAAGGTGTTAGCAGCGCGGGTGTGTGGGCAGGTTTTATAGCAGGCGTCGGCCTGACTGTGTTAAATATGTTTATCGGATTTATCGAATCTCCGATTAATGCAGGAGCCGCCGCAATGGTACTGGGCCTTGTCGTAGTGCCGGTAGTGAGTCTGATCTCGCCGAAGCCGGATAAAAAGAAGGTAGATGAGATCTTCGAGTGTTATGAAGAAAAAGTCGTGATATCAAGAAAACGGTCTCTGCAGGAGCCGTGAGGAATATTGCCAAAAAGGAAAAAGTAATATAGAATTGGTAAATAAGTACGGAATGATATCAAGAAGAGTTATAAGATGATCATATCTGGCTGACAAGGTGTTTAAAGGAGGAGAAAAGTGTGAAAAAGAAATTGGTTGTTATGTTAGTTCTGTCAACGATGATATTCTGTTTTGCAGGGTGCGGAAAAGAAGAGGCGTCGGAATCACAAAGTTCAGGACAAGAGCAGGATGCAGAAACAGATAATTCAGAAGACGCAGGTGACGAGACAGAAGGAGCATCGGAAACAGACGATCCGGAAGCAGAAAAGAATGAGGATGCGCTGGAAGAAGAGATTTCTTATATTTCCTGTACTGCAGATGAGATGATGCAGGAGTGTGTCAGCGATCTTGATGCGGCTAAAGCGAAGTATTTGAATCAATATGTTGAAATTACGGGGGTTCTGGATGCAATAGAGCTGGATGAGGATGCAGATCCGGTGGGAAGAGTCGTTCGTATGGACACATCCGTTGAGGTTACGAATGCCTCCTGCAAAATTACCGGTATCACATGGGAAGAAGAGAATGTTCCATTGGAATCATTTCAAGAGGCAATGGAAAAAATGCAGCCCGGAGACACCGTTACCATGAGAGTATACGTGGACAGTTTAGACGATAGTTTTTATGATTATTATTTCGATCTTTATGGAGTTGAAATTCAGTCTTAATTACATAATGCCCCGGTCTGTCTCATTGAATGAGGAGATCGGGGCACTGCTTTTTCGTTTGTATCATGAATTCTAACCTGGTGATTTACAGCTTCAGATTTTTGAAGAGATCCCCAAGGCTTGTTCCGATATCTTCACTCTTCGGAATTACGACTTTCTCCTCAGGTTCTTCTTTGACTTCCTCAAGCGCTTTCATGCTCAGGCTGACCTTTCCGTCTTTAATCCCGATGACTTTTACTTTAACTTCGTCGCCGACATTGAGTACATCTGACGGTACTTTCACCCGTTTCTGTGAAATCTGGGATACGTGTACCAGCCCGGAAAGTCCGTTTTCAAGTTTTACG
>DWXI01000211.1 GCA_019119265.1 Candidatus Mediterraneibacter intestinigallinarum
ACGAAAACTCTATCGGCTCTGAAACTCCTGTAAAGGCCGCTGTGATCGCTCCACTTGTCATTACGCCTTTCGTAGCTGCTTTTTTACTTTTCTTAGCCGTATGTACTATGGCCATTGCAACAGCAACACACATAATAGAGTTGATATATGAACCGGTCATAAATCCGCCTGCCGTAATCGGCACTCCATCCGCCATCTGGGCAAAGAAGATAGGGCTGTCTCCTTTTATCACTTCTCCTGCTTTGTTTACATATTCGCCCATCTGGAAATAGAAGAAAGGATAAATCAAATGCTGCAAACCGAATGCCTGTACCAGTCTCATAAAGAATCCATACAGGAAAACAGCCAGGAAACGATATGGCGTATCGATCAGCCAGTTTGTAAAGGCATCAAATACGCCTTGCACAGGCGGCCATATCAGAATCATGACAAAGCCCATTATAATTCCGCCAAGAGTAGATATGATCGGTACAAAACGTTCGCCCTGGAAAAAGGACAGCGCCATGGGGAATTCAACTTCACTGAACTTTTTATAGAGAAGATATACCATGATACCTATTACTAATCCGCCAAACACTCCTGTCTGAAGTGTGTTAATTCCCAGAACAGTTGCATATCTGTTGCCTGAATTCGCCACTTTCTCAGCGTCAAGAGAAAGAAAGACCTCTATCGTCTTATTCATTACCAGAAACGCAAGTAACGCTGAAAATGCCGCCATGGATTTCTTACCCGCAAGATTCATTGCAATTCCGACTGCAAAAAACAATCCGAGATTTCCAATGATCAGATTGCCGACTGAATTTATAATTCCCGCAAACATCTGGACCCCTGATGCTCCCAGTGCAGGAATTAATTCTATCATTGCATCCTGCTGTATAGCCGAGCCGATTCCAAGCAAAAATCCGGCGATTGGAAGGACTGCGATCACAGGCATGATTGCCGGTCCTACTTTTTGAAGTTCCTGACTTATCGTATTTAAATATTTTTTCATTATTAGGCTCCTTTTCCCTTCTGTTTATTCTTCATTCCATGCTTTCCAATATAGTTTTTCTGCCGTTTCCTTATTAACAATCCTTGCATTAAGTTGACAACATTTATCTTTTTCCGCATCTGCAGCAAGCATCTTAATATCAGATTCATTTTTCACATAATCCCTCAGATGTGGAAATTCTGTGCTTTCAAGCAGTTCTTTTACTGCCCTGACCGCTTCTGCCGCCGCTTCCATAACCGGCTTTTCTTCTACTTTCCTTCCCATTGCCTGTGCAATATCCCTGTAACGTTCAGGACAAGCGCTGAGACTATATTCCATCACATAAGGTAGCATAATACCTACACTGATGCCATGCGGCACATGAAAATGTGCTCCCAGAGGCGTTCCCATACCATGAGCCGCGCCGCTGCCTGCCTGAGTGATCAGACCCGCTAAAGTACTTCCGAGCATCATATTTTTCCTTGCTTCAACATTACCGCCACATGCATAGGATTTTCCAAGGTTTCCAGAAATGTATCTGACTGCCTGTATAGCCAGAGTATCCGAAAACACACTGGAACCTGCCGCTGTGATAACACGGTTGGACGTATAAGCCTCAATGGCATGTGCTAACGCGTCTATCCCCGTAGCCGCCGTGATCGCAGGCGGGAGACCGGTCGTCATAAGAGGATCCAGAAAAACAACTTTGCTCGTCAGCCGCTCGTCGCCTATTGTACATTTACGCTTCTCTTTTTCGGACGTAATCACTGCATATTGCGTAACCTCACTGCCCGTTCCGCTTGTTGTAGGGATTGAAAACAGCGGAGCCCCTTCCCTATAAAATTTTTTTCCACCGTTGGGCGAATTGTCATAATCTAAAATACTTCCATCATGAACTGACATGATATTAATTGCTTTCGCTGCATCAATGACGCTTCCCCCGCCAACAGCTACGACACAATCGCATTTTTCTTTTTTTAAAATGTCTGTTCCTTTTTTTACGATACCTGCAGGCGGATCACTGGGAACCTCATAAAATACTACGTATTCCAGATTCTCTGATATCATTGATTGCTCGATTTCATTGATCAGACCGCAGCCTATGATTCCTTTGTCAGTTACCAGCAACGGTTTTTTACAGTTTTTTGCAGCAATTTCCTTCCCGATTTCCCGACATGCGGTATTGCCAATGACGATTTTAATCCCGCCGATACTAATCGAATTTGTAGTTTTCATAGCTTGCTTCCTTCACACTCACTTTTTCAGATTACCGATCGAATTGGGCCCTTTTTAATCAGTTGTAATCATATATTAATCATGTTTTGCTCATTTGTCAAGCGTGTTTATTAACTTAATGATTATTTTTATATGTTTTTTATCAAAATGCGATTTTATTCTTACCATTTTCACATCTTTAATCACTTTCAATCACAAAAGTGCTGTATAAAGACAACGCCGTATGACTTCGCCTTTAAACAGCACTTCCTGTATAAAAACTATTTTACTTTTATTCCTATCTTTCTAAGCTAATATCACATTATTCAGACCAGAAAACTCCATTGGAAGAAATTCTGTGATCACTGTGGCTGATTTCAAAGTT
>DWXI01000212.1 GCA_019119265.1 Candidatus Mediterraneibacter intestinigallinarum
GATATTATCTATTTTATATTGATTGCTACAGCTCATACACCCTGATCTCAGCCCCCGGAGCTTCTATATATATTCCCGGCTCTTCCGGATAATACCTCGTGCTGAAAACATACTCTCCATCGTTTATGAATATTTCTACGGATGACTCATCCGACAATATCCTGACATCTGTCAAATGATCTGCCTTCACGGATCTATATTTTCGCAGTCCGGCATTCCCATCCACTACAAAATATCCCGACTGATAGACATTACGGTCTTGCCACACATCTCCCCTCAGCCCCTGTACAGATGCGGATAAGATCTTTTACTCCCTCTACATTTTCTATAGCCGTCTTGTCTGCCTTGCTGTTGTCGGCAATAACAAGACGTAGTCTTGTTGCACAGTGCGCGGCAGATACGATATTCTTCCCTCCTCCCACTTTGTCCAGAATTTCCTGTGCGGTCTTTCTGTAATCCATGGTAACTCTCCATCCTTATATGTAATCGTTATCACATTTTATTCTTCTGATGATTTTCTTTTCACATATTCGTCCATAGCGTCCGCGATCATCTTTGAACACTTTACTGCTTCCACTACTGTTTTCGCGCCGGTCACCACATCCCCTGACGCAAATATTCCTTTCATTGTAGTCTCTCCATGCTTATCTGTCTTAAGGAGTCCCCGTTCGTCTACCTGCAATTCCTTATCTCGGTTGACGAGCCTGTCCTGAGGCCCCTGGGAGATTGAGATTATTATACTGTCCGCGGGAACAAATCGTGCGGTTTCTTCTCTTTTTATCATCTCTCCTTCTTCCGTCCACTCAACGTCGCAGATGACGACTCCGTCGTCTCTGATCTCAACAGCCGTCTGAAGAAGTTCGAACTTTACACCATCGATCTTCGCATATTCCACTTCTTTCGGCGATGCAGCAGGAGTCTCGGTAATAGAATACACCGTCACATGCTGGCTTCCCTTTCTGACCGCCGTCCTGGCAACATCCATGGCCGCGTTCCCCGCGCCGATCACCACAACATTCTCCCCCAGATCATATACGTCCGGATTGTTCAGGTAATTGATTCCATAATGTACATTCCCGTATGTTTCTCCGGGAATATTCATGCTGCGTGGACGCCATGTTCCGGTTCCGATGAACACCGCGTCATATCCGTCCTTCAGCAGATCATTTACACCGATGGAACCTCCCAGCGCAAAATTCGGCCTGAACAGGATCCCCAGTTCTCTCATTTTAGTATAATACCTGTCCAATATGGATTTCGGCAGCCGAAACTCCGGAATACCATATCGCAGAATTCCTCCGATCTTTTCACGGACTTCAAAAATTGTTACCTTATATCCTCTGCACGCCATCAGTATCGCAATGGTAATACCTGCCGGTCCTGCCCCCACTACGCCTATACGGTGGCCGTTCCATGACTTTTTCTCCAGCTTCATCTTATCAAAGCAGGTATCCGAAATATAATTCTCGATAGAAGATATATGTACCGGTTCCCCTTTAATCCCTTTTACGCAGTGCCCTTCACACTGCTTTTCATGATCACAGACAAGAGAACAGATGACGGAAAGCGGATTGTTCTCAAATACCATCTCCGCCGCATCCGCCATCTGTCCGTCAAGAAACATCCGGATCATCGCAGGAACAGGTGTACTGATCGGACACCCTTCCACACAAGCCGGTTTTTTACAGTTCAGACATCTCTTTGCTTCATCGATCGCGTGTAATCCCATTTTCATAAACCTCCCATATTTCTGCTGTCTAATTATTTCCACCATCTGAATTTATCCACATATTCAGTTTGGCACGAGAATATGAAAAGTCAACGATCGTTATTTTATTAACCTCGCTTTTTCTGTGTTATCAAAGAATTTTGCCTGTATTATATAGAAAATCAGACATTGTACTAAAACAAAAACAAAATTTTCCGTTTTTTCCGGTAAAAATGATTTTAATTTAACAAATCCCGAATCCTGTTACCCTGATTTCTGAATTGTTCAGGATATACTGCATCTTTCTTCCTGAATCCAGTGCGAACGTGGGAACGCTCTGCCTGCTGTAAGACAGGAGTGCCTCGATCGCCCCTGCTGCTATGGTGTCCGTCGCGCAGGATATGATACTGATATCCTCCTTTTGTTCCAGAAGTTCCAGCGCAGCCCGGTATCCCGCGTCCATAGTCATCATGATAGATGCAGTTGGCATTCTTGGTATACTGCCCTATCACTACCACCGGAACCTTTGAGTTCCTCAGAAATTTTCTGTGTTCCGCCGTAATAACTGTTCCAACTGTGCATACTCAATAGCCATATTCCAGCTTTAAATCTTCTTTAATTCTTTGAAATACTGATCTGCCAGTTCTCCCCACTCTTTCCATCCGTCGTCATTTCTCCTGTCCGGCAGCCTGTAGTTCTCCGTCAGATACTTTCCTATATATTCCGTTACTTTTCTTGCTCCATGTATATTCAGATGATCGCCTCTGTCATAACTGTCCTTCTTCCAGTCAATCCCTATCTCCCGGTAGTTCATATTCATGTCTACATACGGAATCTTATGTTTGGAAGCATATTCCTTCAGTGCATTATGTTTCTTACAATTGTAGTTCTTTGGCGACGGAGCGCTGACGAGCAAAAGATCAGCTCCGTTTTTCCTGCAGAGTTTTCTTATCTTTTCCATATAAATCTTCACAATCTGAGGAATTTCCGACTTTTCTTTCGTTTCTTTCATGTACTCTTCATCGCCTTCATACGATACAACTTTGCTGCGGATCTCGAAGCCTTTGTAACTGTTCTTTAATCCTCCCGGACCGTCAAACAATGCTTTCCATGCATTATGATACCGGAATACCGGGAAATAATACCCCAGAGGTTCTGTGAGCGACAACTGGACATTTTTGAGAAATCCCGGATCTCTGAACATTGTATTTGTCTCAAACAGCACCAGTTTCGGCGACTGAGTCTTAAACGCGGTCTTCAGCATGTAATAGGTCTCCTGTATCCGCTGTCCGGGCTGGCCACAGTCATATGCCGCAATTCCTGTCTTCTTCCACAGATCCATCGGAGAGACAGAAGTATAACTCTCGCTGTCTCCCGCTACAAGCACGTCTATCGTCTGTTCCGGCTCCTCACTCACCGATGCAAACACCCTGCTGCGTCCCTGAACCGATCCGGGCATATTACGGACCAGTACCTGTATTCCGGTGGAACAGATCCACAACAAAACTACAAATCCTAATAGAAATAAAATAATTTTTTTCGTTTTTTTCAAATCTGCCTCCTTCACTGCCTTATATCAAAATCCTGCATATATCATATCTACCGCCTGGTATCCGTCTCCGTATGCGGCTATAACGATCACCGCCAGTATAAGTACATAATAAAAGCTCCACCGCATAAAGACCGGTTTCCTGTCCAGGCTTATCCTCACGTTTGTTCCCCGTTCTTTTATAAATCCCACAACGGCTACCGCCACGCAGCCTACTACAACAGCGATCAGATCCGCTTTGGTCATTCCCAATTCCAGAAGACTTCCATCTGTAAGATTTCCCAGATCAAAATTCCGGAACATACTGCGGAACATATAGATGCCTGCACGCAGTCCGTCAGCCCGGAAGAACAATTCTCCCGTAAATATGATCAGCCATGTCTTGGCAATTCTCATGAACTTAAGCCCCACGGACCTTTCGCTGATATGAAAGACTTGCAGAATCCGGTCGCGTACGGGTTCCACTGCAATCCCGGCCAGAATCAGAGTAAAGTAATACATACCATAAAAGATATAACTCCACCTCGCGCCATGCCACAATCCGTTGCACAGCCATACCGGAAAGAGCGCCATGGCCGATGTTCCCAACATCGTCACATATTTGCCGAAATGTTTTCTTCCGTACTGGTTCCACCGCTTCACCGGCGCAGACATGGACACCGGATAAAAGATATACGTCTTAAACCATGTTCCAAGCGTAATGTGCCATCTCCGCCAGAACTCCGCCGCGCTCTGCGCACAAAACGGCTGGCGGAAATTTTCCGGAAGTGTCACGCCGAATAACTGCCCGCTCCCGATGATTATGTCCATACACCCTGAAAATTCCATATAAAGCTGAACCGTATATGCCACAGCGGCAAATGCCACCATAAATCCACTATACGAAGTATAATTTCCAAATATGGCATCTACGCCGATAGCCAGTCTGTCCGCAATCACTTTTTTCTTAAATAATCCCCAGAATATCCGAATATATCCGTTTGTCAGGTTCTCTGCTTCCAGAGGTCTCCCGCTGTAAAGTGCGTCGCATGTGTCCGAATGACGGCAGATCGGCCCCTCCATGATCTGAGGAAAAAATGCAAGAAACAAGGCGGTTTTCTCCAGTTTCTCCTCTGCCCGTATCTTTCCCCAGTACACATCCGCCATGTAGCCGATAGCCTGAAGAGTATAGAAAGAAATACCGACCGGCATAAGGATTTTTTTCTCTGCCAGGGTAAAAGGCAGCGCATTTCCAAAAATTCCCGTCACATTTTCCACAAAGAAATTGTAGTATTTCAGATATGCCAGAACTCCAAGAAGAACCAGGATGCCAAAGGTCAGAACTCTCCTGGCCTTCTTCTTCTCCGATCGGATCGAATCCAGCCATATTCCCATACAATGTACAAAGACTGTTGTTCCCAGCAGATATACAATCAGTTTTCCACTGAGAAGCCAGAAAAACAGATAGCTGAATCCCAGCAGAACTCTCCTGCGCCATTTCTGAGGAGCGATCTGATATGCCGCCAGGCACAGCGGCAGAAATGCAAAACCGTATACCATCGATTGATAAGCCATATGTTAGTTCCCCTGAAGTCTTATTACCATGTTATAAATTGCCTCTGCTGAATTAAAGTTATCCGGCGTCATCTCCGATGCTCCTATCTCAATGCCATATGCATCCTCCAGTTCAGATACCAGGGTGATCACGCCGAAAGAATCCAGGATCCTTCCATCAATCAGTGCTTTTTCTTTCTCATAATCAATGCTGTCGTCAATCTCCTTCAGTATGTTCATCAGTTTTTCCATTGTAATATTCCTCCTCTATTGTCATTATTCTGTTCCGGCATATTAAATCCCCATGTGTCCTGCTGTTTTCTTAATACTTTCCAGCCCTCGCTGCCGTCATATGATACGACAGAGGGGAGGGCGTGGCTTAAAAACAGCGCCATCCCTTCCATAAATGAATAAGCTCCCGTACGCTTGAACACAAGCACTCTTCCGGTCCGCACGTCTGCAAGTTCCACATCGCTGCACAGGACATCGTTCATGGTGCACAAAGACCCGCAGATGGTCCATTTCTTTGTTGTTCCTCTGTCTTCACCCGGAATGACTTGTATCCCCGGGTGGTACATGCCTCTGATCTGTCCGTCGTAATTCAGCTGGTGATTACCTCCGTCTACAATGCAGTAATTCTTATCCCCGTTTTTTTTCACGTCGCGGATTTCTGTCATGTAATATCCGCACTCCGCCGCGAACGCTCTCCCCAGCTCTATCGTAACATTTCCATCCCACTCCATAGAGCGTATGGCTTCCCTGAGTTTTCCGAGCCCTTCATCTGTGTATGTCTCCGCCTCTTTTCCGTGGAAATAGGGCACTGCTGTTCCAGGGCCGTATTCCAGATGCCTGACCCTCACATTCCACTCATCTCTGATTTTTATAAGGAAACGATCCAGCATCTCTATTTCCTGCCGGAACTGCCTTGTGTGCCTTTTCTGCGTACCGGAGAAATAGTGGATTCCTTCAATCTCAAGGTACGGACTCATATTTACAATACTCACGATACTGCGCATTGTGTCTTCATCCATGCCGAACTGGCTTCCGTTAGTCAGTCTCGGATACAGCCTGAGTGTTTTCATGTGCGTGTCGCTCCACTCCAGAAAATAATGGAGCTGCCTTACAGACTCGACCGTATACCGGCACTTTTCACCATATGTCTCCAGTATCCGGTAAATGTCCTCTTTCTTTTTGAGCACACCAGATATAAAGAGTTTCTCAGGCGGGATTTCCAGGCTCCTGCAAATCTCAAATTCTCCCATAGAGCACACTTCAATGCGGTCCGCCTTCTCTTCCATATGTTTTGTCAGAAATGGATTCGCCTTCATTGCATAACAGAGGCCCGTCTCTTTTCCCAATGCGTTTCTCAGCCTGTCCGCCTGTTTCTTAAGTATGTCAAGATCAAATAGGTAAAGCGGAGTTCCATAGCGGGCCGCCGCATATTCCAACTGTTCTTTTTTCATAGATACTCCTTTCTAAGATAATTGCGGTCTGTCTTCCCGTTTTTATTAATGGGCATATCTTCCAGCCGTATCAGCTTTGGCGGAATCATATAGACCGGTAGCTTTTCCTTTAGTTTTCTTCTGACCTCGGAAGACTCGACCCCACCTGTATAGAACCCCAGGATCCTGTTCTTTTCCTCCTGGAATACACAGCAGCTCCTCTGCACATCGTCCACAGCGTTCATAGCGCTTTCAATCTCTTCCAGCTCAATCCTGTGTCCCATATGTTTGATCTGGAAATCCTTGCGCCCGGCGAATATAAGTTTTCCTTCCCGGTCATAATATCCCATATCTCCGGTTCTGTAGATTCTCTGCGGCTTGCCGCCTCCGACAGGATACATGACAAACTGCTTTGCCGTCTGATCTTTATTACGGTAATATCCCCGGGCGAGAGACTCTCCCGCCACGCAGATCTCCCCCCGTCTTCCGGGCGCTGCAATTTCATGCTCCTCCTCGTCAATAAGAAATACTTTCCTTCCGGGAAATGCATTTCCGATAGGGATCTTCTCCTCATCGCCATACTCTCTCGTAATCGGATAATAGGTACAATTACATGTAATCTCCGTCGGTCCGTAAAGATTAACAAATTTCACATGCGGCATAGCTTCCTGCCACATCCTGAGCTGCTTGGGCGGCATGGCCTCACCACTGAACATGATCTTGTTCACATATTCCGGCACACGGTATTTCAGCCCCTTTAAAGAGGATATGAGCGTCAGTGCCGAAACCGCCCAGGTCAAAGTAGTTACTTTTCTGTCGCACAAATAATCCAAAAGCCTCGGAGGCGTAGAGAAATACTCTTTCGGTATCAGGACCAGCTCCGCCCCCGTCATCAATGAGGAATAAATATCTTTCACTGACACGTCAAAATCAAAGGGAGCCTGGTTTCCAATCACATCTTCACTTGTAATCTTAAATATTTCTGTAAAATGTGTAATAAATCGGATTACAGCCCCGTGGCTCACCGCAACTGCCTTGGGCGTTCCTGTCGAACCGGAAGTAAAGAGAGCGTACAGGATATCCGTCTCCCGCGCCGCCGCCCGCAATTCATCCAGTCTTTCCATGCGGATTTCCTCCTCTTGCAGCCTGTCCGCCAGAAGGATCCGGCATTCCCTGTCTGCCCGGATTTCCTGCGAATTGAGAAAATCCCATCCCTCCTGATCCGCTATGATAACGCTGCTCTCCAGTATCTGGAAAATTTTCTTAAGCCGCTCCGGAGGATTGTCCGGATTAACCGGAACATAAAAGCATCCTGCATAGACGGCTCCCAGCATAGCAGCCAGTGTTCCGGAACTTTTCTCCATCATAACCGGAACCGGCTGGCCCGGAGGGATAATTCGGCTCAGCGCACTGCCGATCCGTCTGGCCTTATCCAAAAGTTCGCTCCATGTAACCTGTGCGCCTTGGTCTGTTACGGCTGTTCTGTATCTGTAACGCTTTTCGGTCTGCTCAAAAAAATCAAGAATGTTTGCTTTTTTGTCTGTTTGAGTCATGTTCGTCATATTGTCACCCCTTGTCTTCAAGATGGGTACATTATGATTGATCTTTTTTAATATGTATTGTAAAGATTCTTAAGGTATTTTTAATTAACTGTGTATGGAAATTAAAAAAAGAAACCTGGGATTATTATCACATATTTTGTTCCCGACAAAAAGAAATCCGGCGGGGCATACCATACTGCCTCCGGCCGGATCAAAAAAATAAATACTTATGAACACAAGATCATACTTGATAATGGTACACAGATAGATGTTGCTATTTTATGAATCTAAAAATTAATAGTTTTGGAACCCCCTCTCGGTCTACCCGACTTTCACAAATCTATCCGCGCCCTGCCTGCAGACAGGACATTTGAAATCCGGCGTCATGGGTCCTTCGTGTATGTAGCCACAGACGCTACATTTCCATTTTTCCATATTTTCTTCCTTTGGCTTCTCATTAAAACTGATCGTGCTTAATAAACGCTCTACAATTTCAATCGGCACATCCGGATAGTTTTTAATCTGTTCCAGAAAATTTCTGGCATTTTCACTTTGAGGAAGCATAAATCCTGACTCGCGGCACAGATCTTCCGCCATGAGCCTGGAGGATTTCTCCACCGCAGCACTCAGTGCGCCGGGCAGCTTCTCAGCTGTATTTTCAGCCTTCGCCTTGCTCTGAATCAACGCCCGCAAAGCATCTGCTGTACTGTCTTCCTTTGGCTGCTGGGGCGGGTATTCCTCCGGAACGATTGAAATGGCCGAGGAAGGACATGCATCCGCGCAGGCGCCGCATCCGATGCATTTCTCCACGTCGATAATGCTGTTTTCCGTATCGGTCGCGCCTGTAGGACAGACATAGAGGCAAAGGCAGTCTTTTGTACATAACCTTAAATTTCGTACAGCATATTTTTTACTCATCTGTTTGTCCTCCCTTCCGATTTTTCAAATTTCCATGCCGGTACTTTGCAGACCGGGCAAAGTGTCGGAGGTTCATCTCCGATATAGACAAAGCCGCAGACACTACAGACATAAACACAGGTGTTCTCAAGCATCTTATCCCCTTCTGCTTTGTACCGTACAAGCAGCGACTGCAGCATCCTGGTTACTTTTTCGCTCCACGTCAGGGCGCGCAGGGCCCCTCTGTCATGTTCTCTTTCCGCCACTTCATATCCATATGGATATATTTCTTCCAGTTCCTTATCAATAAGGGTAAGGATCTTTTCTATACTCGCTTTCTCCGTAGGCTTTGCCTTGCTTTTGAAAAATTCAGCCAGCTTTTTGAAATTCTCCGACTGCTCCGGGAGATACTGCTTTTCACAGCCGCGGGCAAGATTAGAACAGATAATGCTCATCTCTATATCTGACAGTTTCCTCTCCACATCTGGCTTTGGATGTTTTACCTCATCTTCTTTTTTTGATTCCTTCAATCTGAATACATCCTTACCTGCGCGGCAGACCGGACACTTCCAATCATCAGGCAACTCTTCCCATCTGCCGTTCTTCTCTTCATCATAGATATATCCGCAGATAGAACAGACATATTGTTTCATATAGATTCGCCTCCTTTGTAATAAGATATTTCACGATAAACTACTGGTTTCAGTATATGATATTCCCGACGATTTCTCAACTTGTATAATTTCTACGACAATTTTTCAAAATCTTTTTTTCATTTATTTTTGAAAAATCACTTAACCGATAGGAACGAACTCTGGTTTTGACAATGATCGGAATCAAAAAACCATTATTCGCAAGCTTCGCACATCGATTTATAACCGTCTTGTTTGTTACACCAATCATCTTACTGACTTCAATTGGTGTAAACTCGTATAATCGTTTTTTTAAAAGGAACACTAAAAAATCTTTTTCTTTTGTATTTAAATAAGACAGGCTTCCTTCTATCTCATCTTTCTCTGACGCTTTCGATAGCTCATATACCTTTTTAGAATATAGTTCCACCATTTTCAAAAAATAATTGATCCAGATTTCCGGATGAGGTGGATTTTCTCTTCCTGAATAATACAATGCAGGTAATCCCATTTGCAGCGATGCATAATACTCATCTGGATCATACGCAAAATATTCTTCCAGAGAACCAATTCCATTGAAACCGTATCCATAATAATCAAGAATATACCCTGACATTAGTCTGGCAGTTCTTCCATTCCCGTCTTCAAAAGGATGAATGGTAACGAGTTGATAATGGACTACGGCAGCAATGATTAACGGATGATCATCTGTGGTATTTACATATTCAACAAGTTCATCCAGTAACACCGGAATATCTATATACTCCGGTGGAATATATTCGGGTGCTCCCGTTTCGGAATCATATACTGCAAATAATACCCCTGGCGGCGTAGGACCCCTTAATCCTATTTTTTCTTTTGAAGCACCTTTTTCAACCATTGCCTGCACCTCAAGAATCATCTTTTTTGAAAAAAGCTCTTTCTTTTTCAACTTCTCTTCCAGAAGATTTAAAGCCAGAAAATAATTGCGGACTTCCTGTTCCGGCTTCAAAAAATGTTTGTGTGGATCACTGTCAATGGCTTCATTTGCCTGTTTTTCCGTCAATGGATTTCCTTCAATTTTATTAGAAGCATATGAACTTTTTTTCTTTGAATTTTTTCTAAGTCTATTCTTTGTAACAGGTGGCAGTTCTATCGTGCTGAGAGAAAAACGATTTTCATCAATTTCTGATATCCTTTTTAAAATCTCATTTGTTAGTGTAACCTTTATCAAATTGTCCACCTCCATTTCATCAATATATATTATACCGATTCATGAATTGTTTTTCCACTAAAATTACACTATTTTTTCACTATTTTTCACTTCATCGTCTT
>DWXI01000213.1 GCA_019119265.1 Candidatus Mediterraneibacter intestinigallinarum
TTTTGCCGACCGTTTTTATCAACTTTACTCAGGAAAAACCTTCTGTTTTTATCATCCAGTTGGGATGGAATGCTGTCAAAAATTGCACGGATCTTGATCTTATCGTTTCCCTCTGCATATTTTGATATATCCAGTCTGTATAATTCTAAAATTTCTCTCTGTATATTAACGACTTTCCCTATATCATGCGTAGTAATATAGGTCTGTACGGCGGCAGGCATTCCGCCCACAACAATATAAGTATAGAAAAGTTTCAGCATAGTATCATGCACGCTTTGTGATACTTCTGATTCTGTCCGACAGCAGGAGTCAAGCATTTCCAGCGTAGACTCCTGAACCCCGTTTGCTATGATAAACTCTTCAAAACTCATTGGATACATATAACAGATTTCTTCAAATCCGACCGGATAAGAACGCACCTCTCTGTGTCTGACCCCTAGAAGCGAACCTGATTCAATATAATCGAACCGTCCGTCCTCTACTAAAAATTTAATCGCGCTTCGGGCATTCGGGCACTCCTGAATTTCGTCCAGAAATACCAGCGTCTCTCCCGGCTCCATTTTCTGCATTTTAAATGCAGTAAGATTTTCGATAATTGTATCTGCATCCAGACTGTCATCGAATATTTTTTCCGCATCTTTGTCGGTCACAAAATTAATTTCTACAAAATACTTATAATTCTTTTTTCCAAACTCTCTGATAATCGTTGTTTTTCCTGTCTGTCTCGCTCCGATAATGCAAAGTGCCCTTCTGTTCTGTGACTCTTTCCATCTGATCAGTTTATCATATACTGTCCGCTTTAACATATTACCACCTCCGGTACATAATAGCATTGTAACATTTTTCCTGGATTATTCAATAAAAATATTACGTTTTTCTGGAATTTTTAGAGGTGATATGTTACGTTTTTCTTTTTATATTTATAACGCACTGATCGTATCCACAATAGACATCTCATGGATCCGTTTTGCCGGCCCACGCACAGCCATCACAGCTGAGAGTATCATAACTCCGATGATCACAGCCACCGCTGTTGTCGGGAAATACCATCCGTCTCCCCATTTGGACGTGACCAGCATATCGTAAATCTTATAATTGAACGGCAGACCTGCCGCGCATCCTGCCGCGATCCCCCAGAATACATAGGATGCAGTCTCCGCCGCCACCATCCGCACCATCTGGGCCGTACTCATGCCGATCGCACGCATGGCTCCGTATTCGTTCATTCTTGCCGAGACGCTCATTGCAATGCTGTTGATAATATTAAAGATGGAGATCAGGGCGATCACCGCGAGAAATCCATAGAGGAACAGGGCAAATGAATAATAAGCTCCCCTTACTTCGCTGTTTCCCGTCCTGTAGTCCTCGACGGAGACTCCTTCTCCCGCCAAGGCGCGGATTTCCTCCACATCCCGGTCCGTGACTTCTGTAGTAAACTGCACATCGACTGCCGAATACCCGTCTATCCCTGTCAGTTTCGTAAACAAATCCTCTGAACAGATGAAAACTACTGATCCGTCCGGCACATTAAACATGCTTTCGGAAAGCGTTCCGCATATCTCTACTTTCTCTTTCCCTCCGGTCAGCTCCAGAGTCATCTGTTCTCCCGGATCAAATTTCCGATTCGAATCCATATAGACCGCCAGCACTCCGTTTCCATTTACAGCCTCTGTAAAAGAGCCGTTCATCAGATCATCTTCCGCCCACCGGAACTGTTCTTCCTCGTAGGAGACAAGATAAGCGCTAAATGATCCTTCGGAAACTTCTGCCGGTATATCACCGCAATAGCTCCTGCCGTACACTCTTTTTACTACCGGATTTTCTTTCAGAGTATCGGCAAGTTCTCTTGAAATGCTGTTGCCATTGTCCGCAGCCTCAATGGAGAGATCAGGGGCCGACGGCTGCAGCGGTTTCAGCGCATGGTTCATAAAGTCGATCGACGGACTGAAACTCAGGAACAGAATGATGCTAAACGCAAATGATCCTGCCATAAGAATAAAGTTCTTCCGGCTGCCTGCGGCATGATGGATGCCCAATGCAGTCTCTATGTGGAAGAGCCGGGTATTTGCCGCTTTTCTCACAGCCCTGACCGTGCCGGCGTTTCCTGAAACCGCGGTCAGGGGAGACACCGCCGACGCCTTCTTTGCCGGAGAATGTGCTGCCAGAAGTACCGTAACAAAGCCTATCAGCGCGCCTGCTGCAAGGCCGATCCAGCTGATACCGGCCACAGGCATTCCCGCGAAATACGTAGGGCTTAAAAAACGCAGTATGGCGCAGAGCCCCCATACAACAATCACACTTAAGATCAGTCCTGCCGGAATCGCGCTTTTGCACCACCCGAGAGCCTCTCTTCTTACAAACCGCCGGACCTGTTTCTGGTCTGCACCGAGACACCGGAGCATACCGAAAAATTTTGTCCGCCGGGCCACATTGCTGTTCAAGCTACTGGAAATCATCAGGATTCCCGCTACTGATACAAGAACTGCAAGAATCGCCGCCACAAAATAAAACTGGATCATATAAGGATCGTTTGTCTGAAACATCAGAGCCAGCACTTTTGTGTTCTGTCCGACCGATGCCTCGTCAAGATGAAACTGTTCTCTGATATCGCTGATCGTTCTCTGGATGTTACAGAATGGCAAAAACTTTACATAAAGCTGGAAATCCTCATCCAGCGTGTCATCCATGAAATATGTTTCATAGGTATCCGTATTCACAAAGATCCCGAACGCGTCCTGACTGGTGAGCATGGATGTGTCATCGCAGAATCCGGTGACCGTGAATTCCAGAGCTGTTCCGGAAGAAGTGTGAAGTGTCAATGTATCTCCTTTTTCAAGATTCATCTGTGTCCGGACACTTTTAGTCACCGCCGCTTCATTTCTTCCGGACGGAAATTCTCCGTCATCAATCTTGGCATCAGGCATCAATTCTGCCATGGTCTTGTCAAACCCACAGATTACTGTCTCTTTGCCTCCGATCGTATATCCCTCGTCCAGCCTGTAATTCGTTGCTGCATAGCGGGACGCCGTATCCACCTCTGCTCTCGACCGGATCAGCTGTATCTCTTCTTCATTGAGCCCGGCAAATGCAGCGTGCCAGGAGCCGTCAGACTGTATTGCCTGATACATCTGGCTCTGGATCTCCATGTCCGCCATGCCGAAGATAGAAGACACAAGGAATACTGCCAGAACAATGCATATCCTTGTCATCCTGCTTTGTCTCTTTCTCTTTTTCGCCGATATTTTTACCAGATCAAGATAATGTTTCATTCCCGGACACCTCCCAGATCAGTCAGCCGTCCGTCCTGTACCCGGAGTACCCGGTCCACACCGGAAGCAAGCTGTTCGTTGTGGGTGATCATAAGGATTGTCTGCTGGTAATAACGGGATGCTTTCATAAGCAGATCCAGCACATCTCTGCTGTTCTTTGAGTCAAGATTCCCCGTCGGTTCGTCGGCGAGCACGAGCATAGGATGCATGATCAGCGCCCGTCCTATCGCCACTCTCTGCTGTTGTCCGCCGGAGAGCTGTCCGGGGAGATGATGCCGGCGCTCCATGAGGCCCAGCACCTCAAGTACCTCTTCCACTTTCCTCTGATCCGGCTTCTGATAGTCCAAAAGCAGCGGGAAAATAATATTCTGCTCTACATCAAGTTCCGGCACAAGCTGAAACGACTGGAATACAAAACCGATATTCTGCCTGCGAAATATTGTCCTTCTGCTCTCCTTCATGGCAAACAGATCCTGACCGTCCAGATAGATCTTCCCGGAAGTCGGCGTATCCAGTCCACCTACACAATTGAGCATCGTACTTTTCCCAGACCCAGATTCACCGACCACGGCGGCAAATTCTCCTTTTTGGAGAGAAAATGACACGTCTTTTAACGCTTCCACCCTTGTCTCTCCTGTTCCGTATGTTTTACTGAGATGTTCTACTTTTAATATTTCCATGGCTATTCTCCTCCTTTTCTGGTTATAGAATAGCATTTCTTCCTTACAGCAGGATGAATCTGAGCCCCCCTTTTCCTTACAGTTTTGTCATCTTCTCCTGAATATTTTCTGTCATCAGAAAAGAGGCAGTAAATGCAGTTCCCTCTCCCGAGATACTCTCAACAGACAAAGTTCCGCCCTGTCCTTCGATGATCGACCGGGCAAGAGGCAGGCCGAGACCGACTCCCTGAGAATCCTCGGATGTCTGACTGCGATAAAAGCGCTTGAAAATATGGTGAATATCTTCCGGCAGTATCCCGCTTCCGTTATCTTCCACACAAATCCTTGTCATTGCAGGAGAGCGCTGCCATGATACTTTTACGATTCCACCGGCTCCGGTATGATCCAGTCCGTTTTTGATCAGGTTGGACAGCGCCTCTGCCGTCCATTCCGCATCACAGTACAGCACAGACTCCCGGTTCCCGTCAAATATAATCTGTTTTCTCTCAGACTCCGCCCTTACTTCCAGATCGGCTGCCGCCGTCTTTGCCAGCTCTCTGATGTTCACAGGCTGCGGAGTGAACGTAACGCTTCCGGCATCCAGCCGCATCACTCTCAGGAGAAGATAAATCAGCCGCTCCATGCGCTCCAGTGAGGAGAGAGCTTTACCTGTAAAGTTCTTCACAGTCTCCGGATGATCCGGTTCCTCATTTATAATCTCTATATACATATTCAATGCGGCAAGAGGTGTCTTGAGCTGATGGGAAATATCAGTTATCGTGTCTTTCAGGAAATCCTTTGCTTTTGACTCCCCTTCACTCTTCGCTCTCAGTGCAGTGGCAAGCTGATCCACTTTTACAAAAAGATGATCCAGCCCGCCTGTTCCTCCCTTAGTTAGCCGTTCACTGAAGTCGCCTGCAGCATATCGTTCGATTTTTTGTGCTGCATTTTCATAGGTTTTTTCCCGTTTCATGAGAAAGATTACGGAAGTCAGGATGAGCAACGCCGACATTATCATTCCGAAAGTAAGACATCCTACACCTGTTCGCAGCACGGCTATTCTAACCTCCGGGAACAGGAGCGACATATTTTCCTCAGTGTGACCGATCCTGCTGATCAGCTGTTCTCCTTCTGACGTAGTCGCTTGCGAGTGAAATGCCTCAGCTATCGTACCTGCATCCACTCCCTGCTCCAAAAGTGACGATGCTGTCGTTTTCTCCCATTCAAAAAGACTGTTCCTTACAACCGGGCCTTGCAGGATTCCTACAAGCAGGCAGGATACCACAAGCGCCAGACAGAACAGTCCGATCAAAATCAGATATATGCGGTTTTCTTTATCATACATCAGTTTCATTGCTCACCCTCCCAGCGGTATCCCATCCCCCTCACGGTCAAAAGGTACTCCGGACGTGAAGGCTGTTCCTCAATCTTCTCCCTCAGACGGCGGATATAGACGGATAACGTATTGTCGTCCACGAAATTTCCCTGTCCATCCCACAGCTCATCCAGAATAAAGTTTCTGGTCAGTGCCTGCCCGCCATGCCGGATCAGCAGGCTCAAAAGACGATATTCCGCACCGGTAAGATCAAGATACTTTCCTGACAGATATGCTTTCGCCGCCGTCTGGTCGATCATAACCGGGCCGGAGCATATTACACCTGTATCAGAGGAACTCTGCAGTGTGCTCCTTCTGAGGAGTGCCCGGATCCTGGAACACAGTTCTCCCAGTTTGAAAGGCTTTGTAATATAGTCGTCTCCGCCACTGTCAAGACCACGAATGATACTCGTCTCCTCGTCCGCGGCAGTCAGGAATATGATCGGCGTCATATCCCCTGCCGCCCTCACTTCATCACAGATCATGAATCCGGTGCCATCCGGCAGCGTCACGTCCAACAGGAGCAGATCATATCCGTGTCTTTCACACAGTCTTTCTCTTGCCACCCTGACAGAATGCACAACATCCAGCTCAAACCCATTTTTCTCCAGTGAATATTTCAGCCCGTCGATCAGGCTCAAGTCATCTTCTAATAAAAGCAGCCGGCTCATATGAATCCTCCTTGCCGATATACAGAATAATCCCTCCACCGCGAAGCGATCGTATCACTTCGGATTGTGCTTTGCGCAATCATTATACCACGCTCTGCCTCCAAAATTCTTCAGCTTACAAAAATGTAAGAAAAGACCGGGAAACTCGTTTTACTGAATTCCCCGGATCTATGTCACCCACACCGGTACTGGTAATCCGGGA
Source organism: Candidatus Mediterraneibacter intestinigallinarum (assembly GCA_019119265.1). GTDB lineage: Bacteria > Bacillota > Clostridia > Lachnospirales > Lachnospiraceae > Mediterraneibacter > Mediterraneibacter intestinigallinarum. The sequence continues at coordinate 6,177 of DWXI01000213.1, forward strand.
TCATTCCCGGTCTGTCATCTAAAATGTGATTGGACAGATACATTGCTTTTCCATCATCCAAAATGCGCAGAGTGACTTCATGTGTATAAAAGTCATCATTTCCCTTTTTCTCGCATACTACATCCACTGTCAGTGTTACGCTTCCATCCTCATTTTCTCTGATCCCTGTCACTTCAGGCACAGAGATCCAAAAAGCGTTCGGGGCATAATTTCCTACTCCCAGCATAACCCAGTCATATATTTCGCTTTCAGGATCATAAGAAGCATATTCTCTGAGCTGCTCTGCTGTCACCGGCAGATATTTCGTCATCAGGCTTTCAAACTCTTCCTGTGGGATACCCCCGGCACATTTATCCGTATCTATCTCTCTTCCGTATTCTTCCATGTAAAAATATTCATACAGACCGTTAAAATCCAGTCCCTCAATCTGA
>DWXI01000214.1 GCA_019119265.1 Candidatus Mediterraneibacter intestinigallinarum
TATTGCTGAACCATAACCATGTATCTTTGCGGAAAGAGTTTCAAGGCTTTTGGTTTCACCAACTGAAAAAATTCCGGAAAGAATACAACCGCCTACGGCGTAAATCACAATGGCGGAAAAAAGCATTATAGATATAGAACTTGATACTTGCGCGACAATGGGATAAAGTTGTGAGGTGCTGATGAAAATTACAACTCCAAACACAACCAACCAAATATTATAGATTAAATGTAACGGTGCTTTTGAATTTCCTAAAACACTCATTACTTGTGTCAAATGATTATAATCTTTGCAAAAAGGAGCTAACAAGAATGGAATAATTAAGTCTAATGCTAAAAACACCGGCAAAAAATGCGATAAATAATTCTTCATCATTGGTTTTACCTCACCTTCAGAAAATGGAAATCGCAATATGGCGAACCATTTCCTAATGTGCCAGTTCGTTCAAAACGAATTTGGGGCAATAAGCCCGAAAAAGAAATATTATCATTTTCACAATACACACAACATAACTCTGGACAATCATGCATTTTCGTTAGTTCCCAATAAATACACTTATGCAAATTGAAGTGTATCTCTTTGCCATTACATTTAACCCATTCCGTTGTCCAACCGTCATCGGGAAAATTCTTTCGCATATGCTTTTATACACCTAATCGATAGAAGGTATATGCAAAAGGCATACTTCCTAACTTTTTCATTTCTTCTTTTTGAATGTTTGCGGCTTTATAGGTTTCGTTTCTAACATATTTTAAAGCTTCATTTTGCTTTATCCCCTCTTCTCGAAACGCTTTGTAATAAGCCATCGTTGGAAATAGCTTTAATTGCAAATGATTTTGAATTACAGGATTATTACGATAGTCGGCGTTATTCAGGAGTCCTTGATAAATATTTTCTGCTTGCTCAAAAATCAGCTTTCCGCTTTCTTGTCCAAATTGTTGAATACAATCCATTTCTAAAAAGGAAAGCGTAGTTTCACTTAGTTTCATCATCAATTCCTCCTTTGAGGTGGCCTAGACCTTTCAAAATCTTTACAGCAACCTCTTTCATTACATCAGCTTTGACTACAGCTATTCCTTGTTCCTCATCGCCCAAAACGAGTAGAGTGTCTCCGGGATTTATGTCAAATATTTCTCGCGCTTCTTTGGGAATGACAATTTGTCCGCGCTCTCCAACCTTAACGGTTCCAAATATGTGCTTTCCTTTTGGCATTGACATTATATAGCATCTCCTTTGTTCATATATTTCATACTTTTCATATTTTTCATATTTGCATGATTAGTATACTCCACTTCTTTAGAAATGTCAAATCTCCTTGACGGATTACGGAATAACAGGGATACCCGTCTTTCATATTGCGGTGTTACTATATGACTCATGATCATTATTCGCGGAAATAGAGACACTTTACAATAGACGAACAGAACGTCCATAATACCAGTAAGTATTATGTATCGCAATACCTTTCTGCACAAAGCAGCAATAAATATGAAAACATTCCTGCAGGAATCTGTTATTATACGAACAGGGAAGGAGGGAATACCTATGGGCGACAATTCATTAATCTGCATCGATTCGGTCATAGCATACATTGAAGAAAACCTTAACGGGAATCTTGATCTGGGAACAGTGGCAGACGCGGTCCATTATTCCAAATATCACCTGCACCGGGTATTTTCTGAAACAGTTGGTATGACACTCCATGACTACGCAAATCGCCGGCAGCTTACGGAAGCTGCAAAGCTTCTGGTGTTTTCTGATAAGCCGATCATAGAAATCGCTTCTATCTGCGGATATGAAAGTCCACAGTCCTTTACCAGTGCGTTTAAGGCAATGTATAAAACAGCACCGGCACAATACCGCGACAAAGGCTGCTTCTATCCACTTCAGCTGAGGTTCACTCTGCATCAGAAACAATCAGCGGAAAAATACACTCTCCATCAAATCCAGCTGGCTCTTTTTTCAGATATTCCCGCATGGATGGATCTGATGCGTCTGGTAATCGACGGCTACCCAGTCATGAACGAAACGGAGTATCTTGAAAATCTGAAGGAAAGCATTCTGGAGAAACGCGCCCTCGTCCTGAAAGATGGTCCGGTCCTGATCGGCGCACTGGCATTTTCGCGCTCTCCGGGCAGCATCCACTTTCTTGGCATACATCCCCAATACCGAAAAGGCGATAAAGCAGATACAGGGTATCGGAATATGCTACTGAAACTGGGCTTCTCGGAGCGGGAGCTTTTAACTGAATACGGTTATCCCACACAGCGCTTTGTGTATCAGAACCGGCACGGGGCGGAGAAAGACCATGCATCACCGTGATCATCCAAACTGGCAGAAAACAATCATTCTTTTCCTCACTAGCCAATACATTACCCTGTTTGGCTCTACACTTGTCCAAATGGCACTTGTATGGTATGCAGCTATGGAAACGTCTCAGGGAATATGGGTGGCGGCGTTTTCAATCTGCTCCTATCTTCCCCAGTTTATTCTCTCTTTCGTTGGTGGGGTATGGGCCGACCGGTATCCAAGAAAAATACTGATCATAGGTGCAGATGCCCTCATTGCCTTTGCTACCCTCGTCATGGTATGCGCAGTCCCGTTGATCACATCAAAACAAGCTTTACTCGCCGCCCTTCTTGTCATGTCCGCCATCCGTTCACTTGGAGCAGGCATACAGACACCGGCTGTAAACGCTGTGATCCCGCAGCTCGTTCCAAAAGAACAGCTAATGCGGTATAACGGGCTCAATGCTTCCATGCAGGCTGTAGTTAATTTTACCGCTCCGGCGGCGGCAGGCGCGGTATTTGCGATCAGCACTCTCCGTACAACACTCATGATCGATATTGTAACGGCAGTCATCGGTTCCGGCATACTCTCCTGCCTGGCACTTCCTGATCAGGAAAAATCTACGGAACCCCAATCTCTTCTGCCAGATATTATTACAGGCATCCGATATGCATTCAAAAACAGATTTATCGGGAAACTTCTGTTCATCTACGGCCTGTTCACCCTGTTATGCGTTCCAGCAGGATATCTCGCGGGGCTGCTTGTGCGCCGAACCTTCGGGAATACTTACTGGTACCTAACTGCTGTAGAAGTTGTCGGCTTCGCCGGTATGACTGTTGGAGGAGTTGTGATGAGCATCTGGGGCGGATTCCGGAAGAGGGAACGTACCCTGACGGAGGGGCTCTTTGCATTCGGAGCTTTTGCAATCGGGATGGGGCTTACAAAAAACTTCATCCTGTATCTGTTCCTGATGTTCTTCTATGGGATTGCGCTGACAGCAGCGCAGACCTCTATTACCACTCTCCTACAGGAAAAGTCGGAGCCTGCCATGCATGGGCGCGTTTTCGGACTTTTCAGTACAATGTATGCCGGGTTTCTCCCATTAGGTATGCTCCTGTTCGGTCCTCTTGCCGATCTGGTTCCGCTTCAATGGCTTATGGCAGGTTCAGGAGCCGCTCTTATTGCCATTGCGGGAATCATAGGAGTCCGACTGAAGTTCAGGAATATATGAAATAGGCCGGCATCTATGTATTTTTATCATACATACTAAACGAATGTATATTGACTTCTCCAACAGTTCATTATATAATCAATACATACCAAACGTATGTAAGGATGTGAGAAGATGTCACGAAACAAATATCCGGAAGAAACAGTGGAGCGGATCCTTGACACTGCACAACGGCTTTTTCTTGAAAAAGGCTATGAACAGACTACGATTCAGGATATCACAGACAATCTGGGAGGACTTACAAAGGGTGCAATCTATCATCACTTTAAGTCCAAGGAGGAGATCATTGACGCCGTCAGTGACCGGATGTTCTTTTCGAACAATCCTTTTGAAGCCGTCCGCGAGCGTAAGGATTTAAACGGTCTTCAAAAACTCAGGGAGGCGATCCGCCTGAATCAGTCAGATCAGGAACGCACGAATCTCACGATTCAGTCTATCCCGGTCTGTAAGAATCCCCGTCTTCTTATGGAAATGATCAATTCCAACCGGAAGATTCTTACCCCTTATTACCAGGAACTGCTCGAAGAAGGGAACCGTGATGGTTCAATCCACACAAAATATGCAAAGGAGATTGCTGAGCTGATGCCACTGCTCACCAGTCTGTGGATGCTTCCCTCCGTTTTCCCGGGCGCAAAAGAAGATATGAGGCACAAGTTTCTCTTTATCGGGGAGATGTTGGATAAAATGGGGGTTCCCCTCTTCGATCAGGAGATTCTGCAGATTGTTGATGAATTTTTCGATCAATTCCCGGAAACAACCCAGAAAGAATAGAATTGCCGGAAGGCAATTTTATTTTAAAATTATACATACCAACCAAATGTATGTATCTATTTTAAGAATGGAGGTATCAGTTTATGACATATGTACCCAGTATTTTCTTATGCATTGCAGTAAGAGGAGTCTCCATCTGCTCCGAGCTCGGGCTTCTTTTTTTATCAGCTCGGCTCTATAAGAAAGGACACCTGACTGTTTCCAGATGGATCGCTCTTCTATCCATCTGCGCACTTGCAGCAGAATTTGTTCTGGCTATCGTTTTAAGGAGGGAAAAATGAAACAGAAATTATTTACACGAAATTTCACCCTACTTATTCTTGGGCAGACCAGTTCCCTGATCGGGAACTATTCGTTGAAATTTGCCCTCTCCATGTATGTACTGGAACAGACCGGTTCCGCATCGGTCTTTGCCGGACTGATGACAGTTTCCCTGCTTCCCACGATCCTTCTCTCTCCTTTCGGCGGGATCCTCGCGGACCGGGCCAACCGCCGGAATATTATGGTATCCCTGGATACGCTCTCCGGTCTTTCTGTATTGCTGTCATCTCTCCTGTTACCGCTTGGTAATGAAATCACCGTGATCGGACTGCTTCTGGTTATCCTTTCCGTTCTGGGCGCATTTGAATCTCCGACAGTCCAGGCATGCGTCCCCCAGATGCTCTCCGGCGATAATGTCCTGAAAGGAAATGCGGCCGTCAATCAGATCCAGGCACTTGCATCCCTGCTTGCGCCGTTTCTCGGCAGTATTTTCTATACCGCCTTCGGAATCCGCACAGTTTTATGGGCAACTGTCGCCTGTTTCTTCCTGACCGCCTTGGTCGAATGTTTCATCCGTCTCGATTATCGGAAACCGGCAGAGAAAATGGGGATCATCCACATCGTGAAATCTGACTTTTCAGCCAGTATGCGCTTCCTGTTCCGAGAAGAGCCCGTCGTTTTAAAACTTCTTCTGCTTGCGGCCCTGGTCAGCATGCTCCTTGTAGGCGTCCTCGTCATCGGCTTCCCATTCCTTGTCCGCAATGTACTTGGGCTCTCTGCAGGGCATTACGGTGCGGCTGAGAGCGCATTAGGCGCTTCAGCGATTCTCGGAAGCATTGTTATCGGGATCGTCGCCGGAAAAATGAAAGTAAAGCATGTGCCATTTATCATCGCTGCTGCAGGATTCTGTTTCTTTCCAACAGGGCTTGCATTCCTTATGCCACTGTCTGCGTTTGCCAGATATCTGGCGCTTCTGGTCTTCTTCTGCCTCTGCCAGATGGTCTGCTGTATGTTTTCAGTATATGCAATCTCGCTTGTCCAGCAGAGAACACCGGAACACCTGACCGGCAAGGTTATGTCCTATGTGTATACGATTTCCCTGTGCGCCCAGCCTTTTGGCCAGATGATCTACGGTGTCCTGTTTGATCTCTTTACAGATCAGGTATACTGGGTGCTCATTGTGACTGGGATCATCATCTGCGGGATTGCTGTCACAACAACAAAATTCTTTCGGAGAATGGGGGATATCCGTATCAGTGTTGACAACAGCTGATTCTTCATCGTGATTAAAGCGCCTGCTGTTAACAGCATACGCTTGCACTGAAAAAAGCTAAGCAGGAAATTTTCTATAAATTCCTGCTTAGCCGTACTATTAGTCCGATTGGAAGTTATCCGGTAATCCCAAACCATACAAATAAAGCTATTCCAATAAGCCCCAGACATATACCAACCTGGATATATGGCTTTTCCTCATACTTATCATATTTATAAAACAAACTGACTGCACCTCCAATAAACAGGAGCGCAAGACTGCCTTTCCAAGCTGGATTGCCTTTAATGAGACACATGATCGTTAAAATCTGTGTGGCAGCGACAACAAAATCCAACGCTGCACTTCTCGAATGTGTTTCAATCTGCTCATCACGTTCATCTTTATATGGTCTTTGTCTTGGCGGCTGTTTCATGATATCTCTTCCCCTTTCACATTTTCCGATTATAATAGATCGTAATCACCAAATCTAACAGCATCATAGCGAACAACATGATTCCAAATGCGATTGTCATCGGTACAGACAAAATCTCGCCAATCACAGAATGTCCAACCATGCATACGACAAGGCATATAAAACAAATACCTTCAGACCATATAAATGCCATACTGCGTGATTTCATTTTGACCAGATTATTTCGTTCATCCAGTTCGTTGATTTTGTCCTCTCTGGACATATCAGCCGACAAACTCCGGATGATAATTCCAATCCCAAAGAACAGGCATAAAATCATAATGATGCTGCCCTTAATATCAAATCCTTGCCAGATGCCCACAATCAGCATCGCAATACCCAGCAGACCGAAAAACAACCCAAGGAGAAAATTACTTTTATTATAGATTTTCATACTGCTTATCCTCCAATTCCTTATTCTCTTTTAAACAGCACAACTCTTCCACTGTTACGCCAAACACCTGAGCCATTCTGTACGCCAGCATAAGAGACGGACTATACTGGTCCTTCTCAATTGATATAATCGTTCTCGAAGAAACATGAACCAAATCAGCTAATTGCTGTTGTGTCATTTT
>DWXI01000215.1 GCA_019119265.1 Candidatus Mediterraneibacter intestinigallinarum
GGAAGAGCCGAAAGGAGTTTGAAGATATGGCTAAGAAAGATGAATATATCGAAGAGGCATATAATGAACTGAAAAGGCTGAGTCTGGATGAACAGAAAAGAATGGAATATGAACTGAGACAGAAAGCGGTACGGGACTATAATACTCAGATAAAAAGTGCGGAAAAACGCGGAATAAAAACAGGGCGTCATGATGCCCTGAAGCAGGTTGTCGGACATATGTTAGATGCCGGAAAGTCAGAAAATGAAATACCTGGTCTTATCGGGTGTGAACCGGATGAAGTGACAGGTCTGGTGGAAGAGTGGAGAAAGGAAACATCTTGAAATAGTGACACGTTTCTTCGAATTTTATCATATTCGGGAAACGTGCTTTTTTATAATAAGCCAACAAAAGGGGCCGGTGGACTATTTTGATACCTTTGTACAGGAGTGGTATGCTGGCGGAGGAGGAGAACTGACGGAAAATGTGAGAGATTCTTATCAGTAAATATCCTTCCGGCAGTATTGAAAAAATGCCACGGAAATCCCGGCAAGTGTTACGGTACATCCGATGGCGGCCAGTACCGGATCGATCCTGATGTCGGTTATGATACCAGCAGCTTCGGCATACCCGAATGGCGTAATGTATTTGAGCCATTCTGCGTCTTCCGTGATATTGGCGATGATGTTCAGAAAATAAAGGATTGCAGCCAGACCGAGCCCGATGCCGATGCCGCTTCTTCTCAGAAACGCAGAGATGCAGAAGCAGACGGCTCCAATCTCCGCCTGGAGTAGAAAGTAAGCAAGATGCAGCAGAAAAAATTCTTTTATCTGGAATTCCTCACCTATAGCGGTAGTGACAATAAGCGCGGTCAGGATACACACTGCATTCAGGATGATGATCTGCAGAAGAATGCGTACCAGTTTTTCGAATACAATATGTCTGCGGCTGACGGGATGCGTGAAAAGGTATTCCGCTGTGTGGTTCTTCTCTTCGTCTGCGAGTGCGGTTATGCCGATATACGCGGCGAAGAAGGATCCTCCGATACCGAGGATGTTGCCGCACTCCAGACCGTAGAAGCCCATCAGTTCCCCGAAGTTCAGCTGATCCATGCCAAAGGCCTCGGTAAATCCGCCCATAGAAGAAAAAGCGGTGTTCAATTCATTTACCTGATCTTTCATATCCGGAAATATGATCAGACAGATCGTAAGGAGCAGAGCAATCGCCGCTGTCCAGACTGTCAGGGCAATCCGGTTTCTTTTCATTTCAAAATTAAGCAGTGTCATCATCCTTCCCCCCTCTATTCATAAAAGTGCATAAAGATTTCATTTAGATCCGGTTCTGTGATTGTGATGTCCGTAAGACTTATTTGTGTGAGAAACTGTATCAATTCTTTCATATCGCCCTGGTAGAGAAAAGAAACAGTGTTCCCCTCACCTTTCAGATCGCGTATTCCTTTTAAGCTATACTTTTCCGGTCCGCTGTTTTGATGCCCGTCTGTCTGTCCGACAGGCCCTCTGAGCAGGCGGAGCAGTGAGGAGCTGTCTTCCGCAATGGTTAATGCGATTCGTCTGGCGTTCGTTCTGGCAAGTTCTGAAATATCACCGCAGGCGATCAGCCTGCCCTCGCGGATGACTGCTGCACGGCTGCAGTATCTTTGCACTTCCGATAAAATGTGGGAAGAGAGAAAAATAGTTGCACCGCTGGTACGGCGTTCTCTGAGGATTTCAAAAAACTCTTTCTGGATCAGAGGATCGAGCCCACTTGTGGGTTCATCAAATATATAGAGCCGTGGGCGGTGCTGAAGTGCACATACAATGGAAACTTTTTTTCGGTTGCCCAGGGAGAGTTCGTCTGCCTTCTGTCCGGGGTCAAGCTGGAGCCTTTCACAGAGTCTGTGGCTTTCCTCCCGGCAGTCCTGCCTGCGTAATTTTGCAGAAAGATTAAGAATTTCCGATACGGTCACGCCGGAATAAAACATAGCTTCCGATGGAATATATCCAATATTTGCAAGCACTTTTTGCTTGTTTCTATGCACGTCCATATTCATAATAGAGACGCTTCCGGAAGTAGGGCGCATCAAACCGAGCAACGTTCGGATTGTTGTGCTTTTCCCCGCGCCGTTTGGGCCGATGAAGCCATAGAATTCCCCCTGTTTGACAGCCAAATTCAGATCGATTATTCCTCTTTTTTTGCCATATGATTTAGTGAGATGCTCTGTAGTGATAATATCCATATCAGTAGCCTTTCCGCATTATCATGAAGATAGTGCATTGTATTACTTATCATTATATCTCATTGACCGTTTTTGAGAAGCCTGTTTTTGGTTGAATTTTACTTTGTTTTATGATAAATTTACTGGAAAAGAAAGTAAAAGGAATGAGATTCCAATGAAAATCAATGAAATAGCAGAACTTGCAGGAGTGTCGCCGGCAACAGTGTCAAATGTCCTGAACGGAAGGAAAAATGTTGGTGAGGAGACGAGAAAACGTGTTCTTGAGATATGTAGAGAAAACGGTTATCAGCAGAAGCGGAAGAAGCGGTTCGAGAGATATGATAATAAGACGATTCTGTTTAATTTCAGCGATTATGACAGAAAGTTCTATTTAAAGATTATTCACGGGATCAGCGACTATGTCTATTCCAGAGGTTATGACCTGATCATATGCACCAGCAAGTCCTGTCCCAAATTCATGGATTTTTCGGTGACAAGCGGGGCAGTGATGCTTGATATGAAATGCACGGACGCCATGTTGATGAGGAAGGCTTCAGAAGGATATCCCATAGTAACTCTGGACCGTATTATGGAAGTGCCTAACATCAAAAGCGTTGTGGTGAATAACTACACGATCATGTGTGAACTTGTCCAGGGGCTGGTTGACAGAGGGTATCGGAGATTCAGTTTCCTGGGCGGTATAGATACTCTTGATAATCAGGAGAGGTATCAGGCATTTCGGGATGTACTGGAAAAAAATGGGATCCGCTTTCGAAGGGAAAATTATCTGATGGGAGACTATTCGGAGAAGAGCGGCTATCAGTCGGCAAGACTGATGCTCCTGTCAGAGAATATTCCGGAAGTGCTTGTATGTGCCAATGATAATATGGCGATCGGAGCAATGAATGCGCTGAAGCAGGAAGGTCTGCGGATTCCCGAGGATATTGCGGTGACTGGATTTGACGGAACCGATATGGCTCCGTTTATGAAGCTGACAACTGTGGATATCCCGAATTATGAGAGAGGATATCTTGCGGCACAGTTCCTTTT
>DWXI01000216.1 GCA_019119265.1 Candidatus Mediterraneibacter intestinigallinarum
TCCAAAATCATTGCGTTCCCTCCCTCAACAGTAGACCAGCTCGGCCAGGACAATTTCCTCGGCCCTGTTGTGGATGGAGTTCATGGAGCGCACCCATGCCATCTGGTCGGCAACTTTCAGGGCTTCTGTGACGCCCTCTTGCTGCATCATGGATTTTTCGATAATTTCCAGCCGCTCCCGGCAGGCGGTGTCGATTTCCTCCAAATGGGGAAACAGCTTTTCAGTGACAATGAGATCGGTATACAGAATGGGCCGGTGTTCTTTTAAGTAGGCACGGCGCAACCGGCCATATTTCCCGATATGGTACTCTTTGGTGTCCGATAACACAAGGTCGGGAATGAGATAATTGCCGCATTTGGTGTAAGTCAGTTCCATACAAGGCTCCTTTCGTGGGAATGTGGTTGACAGTTACGGTAGGTTTGAGGGCATCCCTCCTTTATCATAACTGCCTTTTCATTCGCCACAAATGAGCCGCCAGTCATGATGTAATGTTTTTGGGTGTAATCCACCCTCTATACATTACATCATGTATTGATCTCCAATTGTTCCGGATCTGTGTAGTGCTTTCCTGTCATCGCATTGTACAGTTCCAACAGGTTTTTCTTGTCTTCGAATACCATGATAAACACAGTAGATTTAAAGGTTCTGTTTACAGTTGTTTCATTTGCCATATATTAGCCTCCTCTTTCTGTTGTAGTGCAGAGAGGCTGTCTTATTCTTTCTTACGTTCTAAAAACTAAAAACCTCTCTGCTATATTAATTGGGAAATAAAAGCATCGAGATTTTCCTGAATGTAATTAGAAATGCTGAAATGCCTTTTCGAAATAAAAACATGCTGGAATGTATTAATGCTTTGCGTATATCATAGCACAGGTCTGGATGGAATGCCAGACATTTCCCAGCGCCATTTTTCAGCACCATTTTTCAGCATGCATAACCATGCATAACTCTCGATTTTTTTGTTGACATTTAAAACATACTCTGCTATTATCTTAGTGTACAAAACACATTGACAATTGAATATATAAAATATAGAAGTGTATAAACCATTTATATATGAGTTTGTAAGAAGCGCGATGAGGAAAGAAATACTGTTTTTAAAGCAGCTGTAAGAAAGAAAGCGCTACAACTTCTAGGCGGGGACTTGTAATGAGAATTACAAGATAATATTTTACGGCTAGGAGTCTGTACAAAATTAATTTTGCAAACTGATATATGAATGGTTTTTTTGTGAATGAAAAGGAGGATCTGCTTATGCCACTGGAAAGAACATCTTTGGAAAAAAGAGTCAGTCTTGCGGGGGAAAAACGGATAGGCGATATCAATCTGATGACGGATGTCCTGAACAAAATCTGTGGAATGTCTCTGGAAAACTATATAGATAACTTTACTCCGGATATGCCATATAGATGTGCGAAGGAAATTATTGATATGCTGGGGATAGACAGTTATGAGGGGGCATATATCCCGTTTGGAGAAGTATGCCGGAGAATCAGACAGAAGTGTGAGGAAGTGCCGGAAGGTTCGGCTCCCGACAGACAGCTTTTGAAGGTTATGGCTTATCTGGTACCAATCCGGCAAACAAAAAAGGAGGAGTTGTAACATGACAAAACATCATATTCCGAGGATACCATTGGATGAACGGATCAACATGGCCGGAACGAGGAAAGATCCACAGGCTGTCTTCTCGGGAAATCTTATGAAAAGGGGGGCTGCAGCGATCGGGATTCAGGAATATGTGGGCAGTATTATGAGGATTATGGAAGACCCGGGGCTTGAAGAGCTGGCGAAGGAAAATCCGTTTCGTGCGTCTTATGATCAAGACGAAACGCTGGACAGATATTTTGAAAATAACTTCGAGGAGAAAACCCGTCAGATATGGCTCAGGCATGTGTACAGGCTATTCATTCTTCCTTTTGCCCGGATGTCGGAGAATACTGACTGGATCGGAGTTGATACGATAGAGAATCTTTCGGACGACGAACTGCCCTTTAACTGAAACAAAGACAATTTACAGATAAACAGACTGGAGGGATTTCTAATGCAGATACCTAATATTATCAAAGAGACTTGCAACGGCTATTTTGTCCATACGATTCAGGACGAGATGCTGACGCACCGGGAAGTGGAATGTGTGGGGCCTGTTAATGAGGAATCAGTAAATTCACTGATACTTCAGCTCAGATATCTGGAGAGACAGGATCCGGCCGGGGAAATCACGATTTATATCAACAGTCCGGGTGGAGAGGTTTCCAGTGGACTTGCCCTCTACGATGTGATACAGGCAGTCAGATGCCCGATACGTACAGTGTGCATGGGGCTGGCAGCCAGTATGGGGGCTGTCCTGCTCGCGTCAGGGAACGAGAGGGAAATGCTGGCCCATTCGAGAGTGATGATACACGATCCTCTGATCGCGGGAAACGGTATGAAAGGAAGCGCTCTTTATCTGGATTCAAGGGTAAAAGACCTGATGAATACACGGGATCTCATTGCAGGAATCCTTTCGGAACACACGCACAGGACAAAAGAAGAGATACTGGAATATACCGCCAGAGATACCTATTTCTATGCGGAAGAGGCAATCGAGTTTGGACTTGCAGACCGGATTATCACACAGTTATAGGAGGTGCGCCGATGAAGAAAAGGCGAGATACATACCGTATCCTTGCAAAGGATAAGTGGATGAATAATAATACGTGGGTTACAGGTATTAACAATAATGATCTGATCATCGGAGTGAGCGGCTCGGGAAAAACCCGGGGATATGTAAAGCCAAATCTGATGTGCGCCAGTGAAAGCATTATTGTGGCGGACACGAAAGGTACTCTTTTCAGGGAATTTGGCTCAAGCCTTGAAAAAGAAGGCTATCAGGTCTGGATGCTGGATTTTGTAGATATGGTCGAATCTCCTATGGGCTACAATCCGCTTTCGGCTATCCGGTATGACGAGGAAACGGACAGCTACAATGAACAGGACATTATGATGATAGCGGCTGCGGTCTGCCCGATTGAAACGGGGAAAGAGCCATATTGGGATTATGCGACAAGGATGCAGGTGGAAGCTATGATCGCATATGTAATGGAAGCTCTGCCGGAGAGAGAACATCACTTTGGCAGTGTTGCAAAAGTTGCCTCGCTGCTGGGAAGCGATGTTCTGCAGCGGATGTTTCAGGAATGGGAAGCAGTGAAGCCGGACAGTGTGGCAGTCAGAAAATGGCGCATGTTTGAAAAAGGGAAAGAGGCGAAGACCACGCAGAGCTGTATACAGCTTATCATAGCTGAAAAGCTGAATGACTTTATCACGGCGGGGGCAATGAAATTTGCACAGCATCCTCTTCAGATTGACTTTGCCGAGCTGGGGAGAAAAAAGACAGCGGTGTTTCTGAACGTCAGTGATATGGATCGTTCGCAGGACAAATTCCTGAATCTTGTATATACGCAGGCGTTTCATACGCTGTGCAGGAGCGCGGACAAAGATTACGGAGATGGACGCCTGAAAGTTCCGGTGAGGATTATTCTGGATGATTTTGCGGCAAATACTGTTATACCGGATTTTGATAAGATTATTTCGGTAATACGATCGAGAGAGATTTATGTCAGTATCATCCTGCAGAGTATTACCCAGCTTAACTCCATGTACGGAACGGAAAAAGCGCGTACGATCATTAATAACTGTGATAACTGCCTTTACCTTGGCGGGCAGGATGTCGAGACTGCCCGTTATATCTCCATAAAGCTTAACAGGCCGATCAATACGATCCTGGATATGCCGGTTAATGAAGCTTATCTTTTTACCAGGGGTCAGAAGCCCTGCAGAGTGGAGAAATTATCGGGAACTCCGTTGGAAACTACGGATTTCCTGGTGCGTTAAGGTTTTACCGGATCTAAAACGTCCGATAAAATAAATATAAAATTCAATAAGGAGGATGAAACTATGGAAAATGCTAAAACACTCATTTACACTGATGGAGCATGCCCGGGGGATCCGGGACCGGGACGCGGAGGATATGGGATTATTATCCGGTATTCGGATGCAGAGGGAAATACGCATGAGCAGGAATATTCCCAGGGGTATGAGCGAACTACGCACAACCGAATGGAACTCAGGGCAGTAATTAAAGCCCTTGAGATGCTTGAAGGACCTTGCGAGGTAGAGATCAATTCCGATTCAAAGTATGTGGTTGATAATGCAAACAATTATCTGGAAACATGGATTGAGAGGGGATGGAAAAAGGCCGATAATAAACCGGTTGAAAATACAGATCTCTGGAAACGGTTTGTGGAAGTTAAAAAGCCGTATGCAGTTAGTCTGAACTGGGTGAAAGGTCACAACAAAAATCCATTAAATGAGCGCTGTGACAAACTTGCGGTGGCAGCTGCAAATAGTGACAATCTGATTGTCGATGAAGGCTACGTTGAGTAGCCTTCATGGCCGGGCCAATGTAATCTTAACTCAATCATATCGAACACAGAGAGGTGAGTAATA